>DATBMU010000017.1:0-17134 GCA_036554665.1 Actinomycetota bacterium
GCTCCGCAGGGGCATCTTCCCCGATGAACCTGAACCGCGGCTGAACCCCGACTGAGCCCGGTTCAGCGCAGGTTCAGCGCCCGTCTCCCATGGTGTGAACCCGGACCCACGACGGAAGGAGCGGGGCCATGAGACGGGATCGGATCAGGACCGGCATCCTGGCTGCATCCACGCTCGTGCTCGGCATGCTGCCGACCGCGAGCGCCGCCGGGGGCGGATGCCCGATCGACCTGCCCCAGGGGGACGACCCCGTGGCGCTGGATCCGGCGGACTTCGTCGCCGAGGTGGACAACCCCTACTGGCCGATGGCTCCCGGCACGAGGTGGGTCTACCGCGAGAGCGACCCACGCGGCAACGCGCAGGAGGTCGTGGTCACCGTCACGGACCGGACGAAGGAGATCCTCGGGATCGAGGCGACGGTGGTGCACGACGTGGTGCGCGAGCACGGCGAGCTGGTCGAGAACACGTTCGACTGGTACGCGCAGGACGTCTGCGGCAACGTCTGGTACCTGGGCGAGAAGACGAAGGAGTACGAGAACGCTGAGGTCGTCTCGACGGCGGGGTCGTGGGAGGCGGGCGTCGACGGCGCGATGGCGGGCGTGATCATGCCGGCCGACCCGCAGGTGGGGATGACCTACCGGCAGGAGCACTACGCGGGCGAGGCGGAGGACGCCGGCGCGATCCTGAGCCTCGACGAGCAGGCGCAAACGAAGGCGGGACACTTCGCGGGCGTACTCCTCACGAAGGACTTCACACCGCTGCACCCGAGGATCCTGGAGTACAAGCTCTACGCGCCCGGCGTGGGACCGGTGCTCGTCCTCGGAGTGTCCGGGGGGCCCGGTCGCGAGGACCTCGTGAGCTTCACGCCGGGCGCGTGAACCTCACGCGCCCCAGGGGAGGATGCCGCCGCAGCCGATCTGGCTCAGCGGCTCGTCCAGGACGAGCTCCCAGTCGGTGAACAGGCCGAAGTGGGCGACGGTGACCGCCCACTCGCGGTCCAGCTGGGTGAGCTCGTAGGTCCCGAGGAACCGCGTCCCCGGGAAGGTGCTCTGCGGATCGCCGAGCCCGACCGTGTAGACGAGGTGGTACGAGGGCTCGCCCCCGTCCGCACACATCGAGACGCCCACGATCCGCGGCTCCGGCCCGCCGAGCTCGTCCGAGTACTCCTCGTCGATCGCCTCCACGAAGAAGCGGAGGTTCCGCCGGTACCGCTCCTCCGGATCGACGAACCGATGTCCCTGGTAGTCGGCGACCACGAACCCTTCCAGCGCGTCCCGGCCCTCGCACTGGGGGAAGGTGCTCGGGTCGACCTCGGAGCAGACGAACCGGCTCGGGCGGCTGAGCGTGAACACCGCGTCGCTGTTGCGCTGAGTGATCGCGTTCGCGAGCGCGGAGGCCTCCTGGCAGAAGCGCCGGTCGTCGACGGGGCAGTCGCCGACCGAGACGACCTCGGTCCCGCCCCCGGTCGCGCCGGGTGGTGGCGAGAGCGGAGCGACGGAGGGGTCCGATCGCGGGAACGCGGCGCTGCCGCCGGCGCACCCGGCGAGCACGAGCGCGAGGAGGGCCGCGGCGGCTCGGAGCTTCACGCTCGGAAGATACGAGGCACGAGCGCCGGACGGCTTCGCCGCCCGTCCGGTCATACGGATCGCTGGTAGGCGCGGAAGGCCCGGGTCGCGAGCAGGCTGCACAGCACCGCGAGGACGGCGAGGTACGCCATCCGGATCGCGATCAGGCCCCAGTCCGGGCTCGGGAACACGGCGGTCCGACCGGCCTCCACGGCCCAGTTCACCGGGTTCAGGCGAGCCACGGTCCGGATCCATCCGGGCAGGATCTCCTGCGGGAGGAACACGGTGGACAGGAAGGTGAGCGGCAGGATCACGAAGTTGACGGCCGCGATCACGGTCTCCTCCCGCCGGACGACCACGGACATCGCGTTCGACAGCCCGCCGAACGCCGCTCCGAGGAGGATCCCGGCGAACACCAGGACGAGCAGCCCCACGATCGTCGAGTAGTCGGCGCCGCTGAGCGCGCCGATCAGGAGCAGGATCGCGGACTGGATCACGGCGACGATCGCCAGCTGGACGAGACGGCCGTAGACGATCGCTCCCCGGCTCGCCGGGGTGACGAGGAACCGGTCCATCACGCCGTTGTTGATGTCCTCGATCAGGCCGAACCCGTTCCAGCCGCCGGAGAAGAGCGCGGTCATCACGACGATGCCCGGCGTGAGGTAGGTCAGGTACTCCGACGTCCCGAAGCCGGGGAGCCTCGTGATGTTCTTGTACGCCTGCCCGTACAGCAGGATCCAGATGATCGGCTGCACGAGCGTGATCGCGATCCAGACCGGCTGCCGCATCAGCATCCGCATCTGGCGCTGCGACATGTACCAGGTGTGCCGGAGCGCGGTCGTCATCGGCGCGCCTCCTGGCGGTCGTGGCGCTGCTGCTGCTCGGCGGCGGCGACGTTCTCGGCCTCCAGGAAGCTCCGGCCCGTGTGCCGGAGGTAGACGTCGTCGAGGGAGGGGCGCGAGACCGTCACGCTCGTGACCGTGACGCCGTGCGCCTCCAGCGCCTGGAGCACGACCGGCACGGCCCGGGCTCCGTCGTCCGTCCTCGCGCGGAGCGAGGTGCCCTCGATCTGCACCTCCCGGATGTCCCCGAGCGTCTGCAGTGCGCTCGCGATCTGCCCGTCGGCGTGAGGCTCGTGGAGCTCGACGTGGATCGCGTCGCCCTTCAGCTCGCCCTTCAGCTCGTCCGCCGTGCCGGAGGCGACGATCCTGCCGCGGTCGACGATCACGAGCCGCTGCGTGAGCGCGTCGGCCTCCTCGAGGTAGTGCGTCGTGAGGAAGATCGTGATGCCGCGCTCGGACGAGAGCCGCGAGATCTCCTTCCACATCCCCGCGCGGACCTCGGGGTCCAGCCCCGTCGTGGGCTCGTCGAGGAAGAGCACCTGCGGCTCGTGGATCAGGCCGAGCGCGACGTCGAGCCGCCGTTGCATGCCTCCCGAGTACGTCTTCACGATCCGGTCGCCGGCGTCCGCGAGGCCGAACCTCTCGAGCAGCTCCGACACGCGACGTTCCAGCTCCCGGCCGCCCATGCCGAACAGCTGACCCTGCAGCTGGATGTTCTCGCGCCCGGTCGCCTCGCGGTCGACGCCGGAGCGTTGCCCGACGACGCCGATCGCGCGGCGGACCTCGTCCGGCTGGCGCAGCACGTCGAAGCCGGCGACGCGCGCCTCGCCCTCGTCCGGGCGCGACAGCGTCGTGAGGATCTTCACGGTGGTGGACTTGCCCGCGCCGTTCGGCCCGAGCATCCCGAACACCGTCCCGGGCTCGACCGAGAACCCCAGGCCGTCGAGCGCGCGGACATCGCCCGGATACGTCTTCACGAGGCCGTGCGCCTCGATCGCGCTCGTCATGACCCTCTTTACCTCCCGCGCCCCGCGGTCGGCTCACCCGACGGCTGAGCCCTCAGACTCTCACGACGGGCAGCCGACCGGCTCCCGGTCGCTCATGGCTCCGCGGCGACGATCGTCGAGAGCGTCGACATCGCGTTCATCGCGGGCGGGAAGCCCGCGATCGTCGCGGTCTGGATGATCACCTCTCGAAGCTCGTCCGCCGTGAGCCCGGCTTTCAGCGACGAGCGCAGGTGCACGGGGAGCTGCGACGAGCGCCCGGTGGCGACGAGCGCAGCCACCGAGGCGATCTGGCGGTCGCGGAGCGAGAGCCCCGGGCGCGAGTAGACCTCCCCGTACGCGACCTCGATGATGATCCGCCCGAGGTCGCCGAGCGACTCGACGGTCTCGAGCGACCGGCTCCCGTGCACCTCGCGGAGCCGGTCGCGACCCCGCTCGTACATGCTCTGGTTCGTCATCCGCGGTCCTTCCTCCTCGGGTGTGCGCCGGACGCTAGCGTCTCCGGCAGGCGGCCGTCCGCGTTGCGTAAGCGAGATACGCGGAACGAGCGATGCCTCGGAGCGCCGCAGGGCGCACCGTGCAGGGACGGTCGCGCTCGGCGCCGAGAGGCTCGCCGAGGACCCTCGCAACCGTATGAACTCTCCCGACGCTCCGGGATGAGGGATGCGCCCGGCCGGTCGCCACGGCGGCCGGCCGGTGCGTCTGCGGTGGAGGTTCTGGCCGCGCCCGGCTCCGCGGATACTCTTGGCGCGGCGTGGACGAACCCACCGTGACCGAGGAGACCGAGGCGCTGGAGGCCTCGCCGCCCACCGGCGATCGCGCCCGCGACCAGCGGGTGATCCTCGGCAACACCGGGCAGAACGTCCTCGGCCTCGCGATCGGCGCGATCGCGACGTTCGTCGCGCAGGTGATCATGACGAACCGTCTGGGCGACCAGGGGTTCGGGATCGTCACGCTCACGACGCAGTTCGCGTTCATCGCGGCGGCGGCGACGCGATTCGGGATGGACGTCGCGAACGTGCGGCTCGTCGCGATCCTGTTCGGGCGCGGCCAGGCCTCGCGCTCCCGGGGCCTCGTGCGCCGGGCGGCCCTCATCGCGACGGTGGTGTCCGTGCCGTTCGCGCTCGTAGCGCTGCTGCTGTCGCCCTGGCTCGCCGACCTCTTCAGCGGACGGCCGAGCGTCGCGGAGCCGGCGTTCCGGGCGGCGGCCGTGACGGTGCCGGTGGCCGCGCTCGCGTTCACGTACATGGGCGCGACGCGCGGGCTCAAGATCATGCGCTTCACGCTCTACTCGCAGTGGATCGCGCAGCCGATCGGGTGGATCGTCCTCACCGTCGCGATGTGGGCCGCGATCTCGACCACGCCCTGGGTCGCGTCGGCCGCGTTCGGGGTCTCGTGGGCGCTCGCCCTCGCGATCGCGTGGTACGGGTGGGAGAAGGAGCAGCGGCGCTTCCACTCCGACGTCCCCGGCGACGGCATCCCCGAGGAGCACACCGGCGCGCTCGTACGCTTCGGCGCGCTCCGCGCCCCGGCGACGTTGTTCAGCCAGCTGATCTTCTGGACGGACTTCTTCATGCTCTCCGTCCTGTGGAGCGGTCAGGGCGCCGCCGGCGACGCCGCGACGGGCGTCTACGGCGCCGTGCTCCGCGCGGGCCAGTCTCTGTTCCTGTTCTTGACCTCGGTCTCGCTCACGTTCAGCCCGTTCGTCGCCGACCTGCACCATCGCGGCGAGACGGACCGGCTCGACCGCCTGTACAAGCAGGTGACGCGGTGGACGCTCGCGGCCACGATCCCGATCCTGCTCGTGCTCGCGATCCTGCCGGGGCCGGTGCTCCGGATCTTCGGCGACGAGTTCGTCGCCGGGGAGGACGCGCTCCGGATCCTGATCGTCGGGATGATCGTGCCGGTCATGGTCGGGACCGTCGGGTTCATCCTGATCATGGCCGGCCGGACGGGATGGGACCTGGTCGTGTACGTCGGGTCCTTCGCGATCGACCTCGGGCTGGCGTTCTGGCTCGCGGGTCCCGACGCGCTCGGGATCCGGGGAGCGGCGATCGCGCAGGCGGTCACGCTGACCGTGAGCGCGGTGGCGCGGCTGCTCCTCGTGCGACGGTTCCTCCGGATCTGGCCCTTCGATGCCGGGTTCCTGCGGCTGATCCCACCGGCCGTGCTGGGTGCGCTCGCGATGGCCGCCACGCACGTGGTCGTGCCGGACGAGAAGTGGCTCCTGGACCTGCTCGCGTCGGCGACGGTCGGGGGCACGGTCTACGCGGCAGCGGTGATCGCGGTCGGCCTGCCGGTCTCCGAGCGCACCGCACTGTTCCGGATGGCCGGCAAGGTGCTCGGGCGCACATCGGCATGACGCGTTCGGTCCGGGCGCTCCGTGACGGCGACCGGACGTGGGTGGGCGAGGTGATCCGCGAGCGTTGGGGTTCGCCGATCGCGGTCGCGCACGGGGATGTTTACGAGCCGGCGGCGCTCCCCGGGTTCGTCGCGGAGGACGACGGACGGCCGGTCGGGCTCCTCACGTATCACGTCCGGGGTGACGCGTGCGAGATCGTCACGATCGACGCGTTCGACGAGCGGCGCGGGGTCGGGTCCGCGCTCGTCGAGGCGGTCGCGGCCCTGGGGTACGAGCGGCTTTGGCTCGTGACGACGAACGACAACGTCGGCGCGCAGCGCTTCTACGAGCGGCTGGGGTTCCGGCTCGTCGCCGTCCGCGAGGGGGAGCTGGAGCGCTCGCGACGGCTGAAGCCCGAGATCCCGGAGGTGGCCGAGGACGGAACGCCGATCCGGGACGAGCTCGAGTACGAGCGCCGCGGCCGCTAGCTGAGCTGGCGGGTCCCGGGCGCCGCGGGACCTTCGCCTCGGCTCCGGCACTGGCGTCACCTGTATCTGTAGTCGGACACTCAACGTTCGAGGAGGGTCGTGGCTCGAGGCGGCTCGTCGAGGCGGGGGTTCCTGACCGGGCTCCTGGTCGCCCCGGCGGCGTTCGCCGCGGCGCGAGCGGCCGGCGCGATCCGCGGCGCAGCTCGCGTCGCCCGGCCGGCGGCCCGCGGAACGAGCTCGACGCGGTGCGGGCTCTGCGGCGCGCGGGACCACTCGATGCTCCGATGCCCGAACGCCCGCGAGGTGCTCTGAGATGGGCCTGACGCGCCGCCAGCTGCTCGCCGGCGCGGGCGTGGCCGCCGGCGCGGCGGTCGCGGCGGGGGCGACGATCGCGCGTCCCGAGATCGGGGAGGATCCGGAGCCGTCGCTGCTCGTCGACCGTGTCGTCCGCACCACGTGCTCGCCGAACTGCACCGGCTCCTGCGGCCAGCTCGCGTTCGTTCGCGACGGCCGGATCGTGAAGATCCAGCAGGCGGCCGACTACCCCGACGCCGCCTACTCGCCGCGCGGGTGCATGAAGGGTTTGTCGTACCACCTGCAGGTCCACGGGCCGGAGCGGGTCATGACGCCCCTGATCCGGACCGGCCCACGCGGCTCGGGCGGGTTCCGCGAGGCGAGCTGGGAGGAGGCGCTCGACCTCGTCGCCGGCGAGCTGCGACGGATCGGCGACGCGTACGGCTACGACTCGATCCACGTGTTCGGGCAGGTCCCGGGCTCCGGGTACGTGCAGAAGGGCGCGAACTACCGTGCCGCCGCCGTGCTCGGCATGAGCCACGGGACGTCGTTCGACTTCAACGGCGACCTGCCGATGGCGATGCCGATCACGTTCGGCGTCCAGAACGCGGAGCACGAGGCGAAGGACTGGGCGAACTCCCGGTTCCTCCTCGTCGTCGGCGCGAACCCGCTCGAGACCAGGATCCCCGACGCGCACTTCCTCTTCGACGCCACCGCGAACGGAGCCCGGCTCGTCGTCGTGGACCCCGTGTTCAGTGCGACCGCATCGAAAGCGGATCACTGGATCCGGCTCAGCCCGGGCACCGACGCGGCGTTCGCGCTCGGGATGGCCAACGTGATCCTCGGCGAGTCGCTGCACGACGAGGCGTTCCTGCGTACGTACACGGACGCCCCGCTGCTCGTCCGCGAGGACACCGGCAAGCGGCTCCGCGAGGCCGACGTGATCGCGGGCGGCTCCCCGGAGCGGTTCATGGTGTGGGACGAGCAGGCGGAGCGCCTCGTCTCGGTCGGCACGGACCGGCTCGGCATGCGGGCGGGCGTGGTGCCCGCCCTGTCCGAGGCGCCCGATGTGACGCTGGTGGATGGGACCACGATCGGGGTGCGGCCTGGGTTCGCGCTCGTCGCGGACGAGATCACGCGCTGGGACCCCGCGGCGGCGTCAGTGGTGTGCGGCGTCGAGCCGGACCTGATCGAGCGCGTCGCGCGCGCGTACGCGACCGAGTCCCCCGCGGCGATCGTGATGGGCGGCGGCTCGAACCACTGGTACCACGGGGACCTGATCGGTCGCGCCTACGCGCTCCTCGCGGTCCTGACGGGCAACGTCGGCCGGAGCGGCGGCGGGTTCAGCGTGTACGTGGGGCAGTACAAGGTCCGGCTGAGCACCCAACCGTGGTGGTACCCGGACGAGATCAAGCCGCCGACGATCGCGACGATCTACTGGGTGAACGGGCCGACCGAGACGATGCACGAGACCGTGCCGTACCCGGCGAGCGACTTCAAGGCGCTTTTCCTCACGTTCAGCAACTTCCTGCTCCAGTCGCCGAACCTGAACCGCGTCTACGAACGGCTCGAGGAGATGGAGCTCGTCGTGGTCGTCGAACCCCAGATGACCGAGACCGCGAAGATGGCCGACGTCGTCCTGCCCGCGACGACCTGGTACGAGAAGCTCGACCTGACCGCGACGCCGCTCCACCCCTTCCTTCAGCTGCAGCAGCCCGCGATCGAGCCGGTCGGCGAGTCCCGCAGCGAGCTCTGGATCTGGTCGGAGCTCGTCCGACGGATCGACGGGGAAGCGTGGAGCGCCTACTTCGAGGGCTGGGACGAGGAGCGCGCGATCCGGGCGATCCTCGAGGCGAGCGGCATCGCGGAGACGGACGGCCGGGACACGTTCGAGCTCTTGACGACCGGCCCGGTCCGGCTGCCGGTGCCAGACCCCGATGTGGCGTTCGTGGACCAGATCGAGGGACTCCAGCCGTTCCCGCCCGTCTCGCTGCCGGCGCCGATCGAGGCGACGCAGGTGTTCCTCCCCACGCGGCGGATCGAGCTCTACAAGGAGGAGGACCGGTTCCTCGAGCTCGGCGAGCAGGTCGTGACGCACAAGGACCCGTTCGACGACGGCGTGCACGACGCGGCCGGATACCCACTGCGGCTCCTGTCGCCGCACTCGAAGTGGCGGATCCACTCGACGTACTCGAACAACGCCTGGCTGGAGGAGATCCACGGCGGGCGGCCCCAGGTGCTGATCCACCCGGACGACGCGCGGACGCGCGGGATCTCGGACGGCGACGAGATCGAGGTGTTCAACTCGCGCGGCCGCTTGAGGGCGTGGGCGCACGTCCACGACTCGGCCGGTCCCGGGACCGCGACCCTGCCCGAGGGCTGGTGGAGCCGGTACTTCCTCGAGGGCAAGGGCGTGAACGAGTTGACGTCCTCGGCCATCAACCCGATCCACGAGGTCTGGTACGTGCCGAACATGTGGGCGCCGTCGACCGGGTGGAAGGACTGCCGATGCGAGGTGCGCCGTGCCTGAGCGCGGCGTCTCGCCGGTCGAGGCGCTCCCGGAGGCGAGCCGCGAGTACGGGAGCATCGGTCCCACCAGCGACGAGCCTCGCTGGGGGATGGCGGTGGACACCGAGCGGTGCATCGGGTGCTGGTCCTGCGCGGTGATCTGCAAGTCCGAGAACGACGTTCCCCTCGGGATGTGGTGGAACCGGATCCTCACGGAGGGGGACGAGCTCGACACGCCACGCGAGGGCGAGTTCGGCAACCTCGAGATGAGCTGGGTCCCGCTCGCCTGCCAGCACTGCGACGACCCGCCGTGCATGAAGGTCTGTCCTACCTCCGCGACCTACGTCGACGCCGAGCACGGGTTCCTCGTCGCGGTGAACCAGGAGGACTGCATCGGCTGCCGCTACTGCATGGCGGCATGCCCCTACGGCGTGCGCGTCTTCAACTGGGGTGAGCCCGAGCCGGCGCTGCCGTTCGACCACGGGATGGTCGAGCCGCGTCCGATCGGCAGCGTCGAGAAGTGCACGATGTGCGTGCACCGGCTCGTCGAGGGCCAGGTGCCCTCGTGCGTGTGGTCGTGCCCCGCCCAGGCGCGGATCTTCGGGGACCTGAACGACCCGGACGGCGAGCTCGTCCGCACGATCGAGGAGCGCGGCGGCAAGCGGCTGCTGGAGGACAAAGGCACGGAGCCGAAGGTCTACTACCTCGAGCCGAGGCGGAGGCGATCGCTGTGAGCGTCACGACCGCCCCCGCGACCGGGGCCGCGACGAGGCGTCCTCGGGGCTCGCTCTGGTACGGGGTGCTCGCCGGGGGCATGGCGGTCGGCCTCGGCTGCTTCCTCTACCAGTGGTCGCAGGGCCTCGGCGTGACCGGACTGTCGAACACGATCAGCTGGGGCATGTACATCATCACGTTCATGTTCCTGGTCGGCGTCTCGGCCGGCGGGTTGATCGTCGTCGCCGGCGCCGAGCTCGTCGACAGCCAACGGTTCGAGCTGCTCACGCGGCTCGCCGTGATCGTGAGCGGCACCGCGATCGCCGCCGCCGCGGTCTCGATCGTCCCGGACCTCGGGCGGCCGCAACTCATCTGGAAGATGCTCCGGCAGCCGCACTGGACGTCGCCGCTGATCTGGGACGTGATCATCATCACCGTCTACCTGTCGATCGCGGCGCTCGACCTGTGGATCCTCACACGGCGGCCGCCGCGACCGAGGGCGATGCGGACGATGGCGTTCGTCGCGCTGCCCGCGGCCGTGCTCGTGCACTCGATCACGGCGTGGATCTTCGGCCTGCTCGTGGCCCGCCCGTTCTGGAACACCGCGCTGCTCGCACCGATGTTCATCTCGTCCGCCCTCGTGTCGGGGACGGCGCTCCTGCTCCTCGTCGCGCACGTCGTGGACCGCACCACGGACTGGGACCCCGGCGAACGGGCCTTCCCCGACCTCGCGCGCCTGATGGTCTGGTTCATCGGCGTCGACGCGTTCTTCCTGTTCGCCGAGATCCTCACCACGTACGCGTCGGGCGTCCCCGACCACCTGAAGCAGCTGAACGTGCTGCTCGTCGGTCGTCTCGCACCGGTCTTCTGGGTCGAGGTCGTGCTCGGCGTCGTCCTGCCGTTCGCGATCTTCGCATCCCGGCTGCGGGAACGGCGGACATGGGTCGTCGCGGCCGCGGCGCTCGCGCTCCTCGGTGTGTTCTTCAAGCGGATCAACATCGTGATGACGTCGATGTTCGAGCCGCTCGTTGGGCTCGAGCCGGGGATCCCCGGTGGCCGGGCCGGGCAGGCGTTCGCGCCGGATCCGATCTACGTCCCGACGTGGGTGGAGTGGGGGGTCCTGATCGGGATCGCGAGCCTCGTCGGCCTCCTGATCACGCTCGGCGTGCGGGCGTTCGTGGTGCCGAGGGCTCGGCCGGCGGGTCGCGACGACCTGTCATCCCCCCACGACGTCGACCACCGGGGGTCGCTCGATCCGATCGACGGGGATCAGTACGGGTAGAAGGGGCCGATGTCTCGAACGCCGGTGGCGCTGAGCTCGTACGCCGTGCCGTCGCCGCGCTGCACGCGGATCACCGTCGCTGGGTCCATGGACCCGACGTGGAACCCGTCCGGCTCGAGCCCGCAGTCGACGAAGTCGAGGGCACCCGGGTAGCCGACGACCTCGTCCAAGGTCACCCCGCCGGTGAAGGAGCATCGCAGGAAGAGGGCGGGCGCCTCGCCCGGCAGGCCGTGGCTCCGCACGACCAGACGCCCGCCACGGACGTCCACCCAGGATTGTGCGCTCCCGTGGGGGTCGAGACGTCCCGTGGCGGAGAGCTCGATCGCCGTCTCCTGACCGATCAGGTCGAGATCCCGATAGTGATAGGCGTTCGAATAGGCGCCGTGGATGATGCCGGCCACGCCGTTGTTGTACGCGGTGAACCGCCGGATGAGGTGCGGTTTCCCGACGTTCTGCCATACGAAGATGCCGGCGGCAACGTTGTTGTGGGCCACGTTCTCCCGGAACGTCCAGACCCCAGACGGGATCTCGGGCCAGCTGTAGCCCGATGACGTGAGGTTGCCGTGCACCGCGAACGCGACGCACCGGCGCATCACCATGCGACTGCCCAGGCCGAGGAGGAACGCGGCGAGGCGGTACCCGCGAAGATCGGGATCGAAGCGGACCGAGCCTGCCACGCAGCGGTCGATGAGCACGTCGTCCGTACGGTCGTGCGGATCCCACCAGTACGCCTCGTCGTAGACGTCGTAGGCGATGCAGTCGCGGAACGTGATCCCATGCGACATGTGGGGCACGAACGCGTGGGCACCACAGTCGCGTACGACGACACCCTCGACCAGGCTGCCCTGCGACCCCTCGTGGCAGTGGTGGAAGTGCAATCCGTAGCGGCCGAGCACGGATGCCGTGTACTCCCCGTCGGGCTGCCGCGGACCGAGATGTCGCAGCGTGACGAAGCCGATGCTCTGGGGCCGGGTCGAACGGATGAAGACGTGCGCCCGGCCGCCGGGCGTTCCCTCGATCCGGACGTTGCGGCTCAGGTTCAGCACCTCTGCACGTCGTCCTTCCCAGAACGGGACCGGGTCGCCGGCGACGAACGGCACCGGTTCCAGGTCGCCGGGCGCCACCGGCGCCGCGACGAGCTCGTCCCGCCGGCCCCACGACGGGGACGCGCCCCTTCGGTTCCACGCGCGCTTCCTGGTGCCGCGGAGATCGAGCACGCCGTCGCCCATCACCCACAGTCCGACGTCCGTGTCGAGCGGATCCAGGCCGCCCCCGACGAAGGCCGACTCCTCGACGTCCACGAAGCGCAGGACGTGCTGCACGCCGGGCGCCGGCCTCATCTCCAGTCGACCGCGCACGACGAGGTTGCCGGATACCTCGAGGGTCGTGTCCCGTGTGGGGTCGAAGCGCAACGTCCGGCCCTCCCGGACCTCGAGTGGGTCGGACCGGATGAGGCCGTCGATCGTCCCGTCGACGTTCCGCCGTCCTGCCGTCCGATGGGAGATGTCCACCGCCGCGACCGACGCGGCCGGCCCCAACGAGCCGAGCGCGAGCAGACCCGTTGCGCTCGCTGCGCCGAGGAGGAGGCCCCGCCGGGACAGCTCGGCCCGTGCGTCGTTCGGCGTCTGCGCCTTGGTCATGGACCAGTGTGTGCAGCGAAGCAGCGAGGGTAGCACCCGGTGGACGCCCGAGCGAATCGCCCCGGGAAGCGCGACTACAACGAGCCCGCGTCGGGCAGGGCGACCACGTCGGGTTCCGGCTCGTCCGGGACGGTCACGGGCACCGACGACCGGAGCAGGTCGTTACGATGCTCGAGGTCGCCGACCTCGCGCTGGAGCTGGTCGAGCCGCATCTCGAGAAGGCGCGCCCGCGCCTCCTCGGCCGCCGCCCTGGCGCTGGCGTCCTCGTGGACGACCAGGGCCCGCCGCCGCCGGACGTCCATCACCCTGCGGAGGCCCAGGAACAGGAGCGTCGTCGCCCCGACGGCGATCGCGGCCGCGACGACCGCCCCGGCCTGCGCGCTCAGGGTCCCGAGCACGGCGACCTCGATCGTTCCTCCAGAGCCGGCGCTGAGCAGCAGTCCGACGAGCGCGAGCGAGCCGATGGCGGCGAGCGCGATGAGCGTGATCCCCAAGATCATGCGAGCCCCTCCCGAGTGCCGTAGCGCGTTCAGGGTGCCCCAGATGCGGTAGGGCGGACATCGGCCGTCCGTCGGCTCCCTCTCGGTCTTTCGGCCGATGCGGCCGCAGGGCATCCGCTGCCGACTCGAGATCGCCTCAGATCGGGATCAGGCGCATCGCCTTCGCGACCGCGTCCTCGGCGGACGTGGCGCGGACGATCGCGTCGACGGCCTCCCCGGCCTTCGTCAGCTCCCAGGTCCCGAGGCCGACGACGGGTTTGCCCATCTTCAGCGCGAGGGCGATCTCCGAGAGCGTGCCGAACTCCCCGTGCACCGCGATCACGACGTCCGCGGTCCGCACGACGACGGCGTTGCGGGCCTCGCCCATGCCGGTCGCGACCGCGATCGTGAGGTAGGGGTTGCCCTCGAGGCGCGAGGAGGTGGGCAGGATCCCCACGGTCTTTCCGCCGGCCTTCATCGCGCCGCCGGCGGCCGCCTCCATCACGCCGCCCATCCCGCCGCAGACCAGCACCGCGCCGGCCTCGGCCAGACCGCGGCCGACGGCGTCGCCGAGCGCGAGCTCGGCCGGTGTGCCCGCCGATGGTCCCACCACGGCGACGTACGGCTCCCTCATCCCCAGCTCCTTCCGAGCATCGCGGCGAGCAAGGCTACCGCGCCGGCCTTGTCGAGCGGCTCGTTGCCGTTCCCGCACTTCGGCGACTGGACGCAGGAGGGACAGCCGGCCGGGCACGGGCAGGTGCGGACGGTCTCGAACGTCGCGTCGAGCCATCGCTCCACCGCGGCGAACCCCTGGAAGGTGATGCCGGCGCCTCCCGGGTAGCCGTCGTAGACGAAGATCGCGCACGAGCCCGTGTCCGGGTGATACGCCGTCGACACGCCCCCGACGTCCCACCGGTCGCACGTGGCGATCAGTGGCAGCAGCCCGATCGCCGCGTGCTCGGCGGCGTGGGCGGCCCCCGGGAGCGCGGCCTCCGAGATCGCGGCTCGCGCGATCGTCGGTCGCGGGATCGCCCACCACACGCCCTTCGTCTCGAGCGTCTGCGGCGGCAGCGCGAGCGGGACGACGTCCAGGGTCTCACCGGTCGCGACGTGCTTGCGGGCGAACGCGACGACCTGGTTCGTCACGTGCACCGTCCCGCGGTAGGTCGGCACGCCTCCGCTCGTGCGGGCCTCCTCGTCGACCTCGGCGACCCCGATATCGGTGGTGTCTCGCGACTGCGTGTAGAAGTCGGGGTCGCTCCGCGCGACGAGCGCGACCCGTCCGGTGAGGTCGAGCTCGCGCACCTCGAACTGCTCGCCCTGGTGGAGGTAGATCGCGCCCGGATGGACCTGGGAGTGTGCTCGCGCTCCGTCGACCGTGCCGAGCAGCTCGCCGGTCTCCTCGATCACGATCGCGAACACGCGGCCCCCGGCGCTCCGCAGGTCGACGAGGCGATGCGGGGACCCCCGGCCGCGGTGGTGCCACCGGTCCCGCCGGCGGGCGAGCTCGCCCCGCTCCTCGAGGTGCGCGAGCGCGGCCTCGGCGCCCGGCCAGAACGTCGCGGCCTCGTCCTCGGACAGCGGCAGCTCCCGCGCCGCGCAGGCGAGATGCGGCTCGAGGACGAACGGGTTGGCCGGATCGACCACCGCCGCCTCCGCGGGCCGGTCGAACAGGTCCTCGGGGTGGGTGACGAGGAACTGGTCCAGCGGATCGTCCTGGGCGACGAGCACGACGAGCGAGGTCGAGCCCCGGCGTCCGGCGCGCCCCGCCTGCTGCCACATCGACGCCCGCGTACCGGGGTAGCCGACCAGCACGGCGGCGTCGAGCGAGCCGATGTCGATCCCCAGCTCGAGCGCGTTCGTCGAGGCCACGGCGACGAGCTCGCCGGCCGCGAGCTGCCGTTCGAGCTCGCGGCGGTCCTCCGGCAGGTAGCCGGCCCGGTAGGCCTTCACCCGGGTGCGGAGCTCCGCGTCGAGCTCCCGGCGCGCGAACTCGGCCAGGAGCTCGGCGGCCCGCCGCGAGCGCGTGAACCCGATCGAGCGCACGTCCGCCTCCGCCATCCGCGCCACGAGCTGCGAGGCCTCGGTGAGCGCGCTCCGGCGCGCCCCGGTCTCCTCGTCGATCACCGGCGGGTTCACGAGCGCGAAGAGCCGATGCCCGGACGGAGCCCGATCCTCGGTCACCGCCTCGAACGGCAGGCCGACGAGGCGCTCGGCGAGCTCGGCCGGGTTGCCGACCGTGGCGCTCGTGAGGACGAACCTGGGCTCGCCGCCGTAGTGCGCGATCAGCCGGCGGAGACGGCGGAGCACGTGCGCGACGTGCGAGCCGAACACGCCGCGCGCCACGTGCGCCTCGTCGACCACCACGAGCGAGAGCCGCAGGAGGAAGTCGGCCCAGCGGGCATGATCGGGCAGGACCGAGGCGTGGAGCATGTCGGGGTTGGACAGGACCAGGTTCGCGTTGCGGCGCACCAGGGGCCGCTCGGGCTTCGGCGTGTCGCCGTCGTACACGGCCGCGCGGAGCTGCGGGAGCTTCAGCTCGCGGATCTGCCGGAGCTGGTCGCGCGCGAGCGCCTTCGTCGGGAAGAGGTAGAGGGCCGTCCGCTTCGGATCCGCGACCGCCTCCGACGCGAAGGCGAGGTTGTAGACGAGCGTCTTGCCCGACGCCGTCCCGGTCGCGACCACCACGTTGCGACCCGCGCGGACCGCGTCGAGCGCGGCGCGCTGATGCTCGTACATCCCCGAGACCCCGAGGAGACCGAGGCGATCGACGACGATGCCGGGCACGTCCTCGGGGAAGGGTCCGGGCTCGGTCCGCCGGGCCGCGAACTCGCGGAGGTGGACGACCGATCCGTCGCTCTCGAGCGAGGCGAGGAACGCGCGCGGATCCACCCGAGCGATGCTAGCGGCCCGCCGGGCGTTACCCTTCGGCGGCCCCGCCGGGGGCCTCCTCCAGCGCGAGCTCCCGGTACGGGGTGCGGAACCCGTCGCGGAGCAGCGGGCGGATCAGGTCGCGCTCCCGGTAGAAGATCGTGAGCCCCAGCACGACGTACAGGACGGAGACGCCGACCCGCTCTGCGAGCGCCCACGACTCGGGCACGATCGCGCCGATGATGAACTGCGCCCAGAACAGCGAGAAGAGCAGGATCGCCTCGCGCGTCGAGATCGACAGGGTGACGAGGACCGCGATCGCGAAGAACGACTGGGCGGCGGTGAGCAGCAGCTCCTCACGCTGGTGCGCGTCGATCGGCAGGCCGTGCAGGCCGCCCGCCGCGATCGAGAACACGATCGGGAGCGTGCCGACGAGGAGCGTCCACTGGTTCACCTTCGAGGACACGAGCGTGCCGAGGCCGGCGTTCGTGTTCAGCCGCCAGGCGTAGAGCCCGGCGACGAGGAGCTCCGGCGCCTCGGAGGCGAGGGGCGCGAGCCACTGGACCAGCAGGAACTGGCTGATCCCGAGCTCCTCGCCGGTCGCCGTGAGCGCCTCGGCGAAGGGCTCCGCGCACAGCAGGATCACCGTGGCGGCGAACGCGAACATCCCGATCACCGCGACGCGCCGGTTCGTGGTCGTGAACGTGCCGATCAGGAGGGCCGGGCCGACGAGATGGGGCTCCTCCGCCGGCGCGCGCGAGACCCGGATCGTGTACGCGACGAAGATCGCGACGAGCACGAGGGCGTCGACGGGCGTGACCGACTGCTTCAGCGGGAGCGTGAGCGAGTAGACCGTGGCGAGCGCGAGGAACGAGACCTCGACCGCGTGCGGCCGCTCGAGCGCGATCTCGCGCAGCACGGGCGGACGCCGTCGCGAGCGGTACGCGGCGATGAACACGACCATCGACCACCCGATCCCGATCAGCAGGCGGTTCGCGCCGGTCATGTTCGCGAGCGCGAGCGAGCAGTTGCTGTCCTGCGTGGAGCCGGCCGGCAGGCACGTCCGGCCGAACGCCTCGAAGTCGTTGCCGCCCTTGAACGCGAAC
>DATBMU010000066.1:0-9527 GCA_036554665.1 Actinomycetota bacterium
AACGCGAGGGCCGACGACACGAGGATCGCGGACAGACCGAACGCGGCCGCCGCCACGTGCACGAGCGATCCCACGTGGATCCCCATCACGGACACGAGCCCCGCGGTGCGACCCTGGTCGATCGAGCGCGTGACGATGTACAGGACCGCGGGCCCGGGCACGACCAGCAGCCCGAGCGCCACCGGCACGAACACGAGCAGCGTGTGGGCCTCCGGCACGCGCACAGCGTAGCGGAGGGGGCGAGCGGGTCAGTCCTGGTCGACCTGCTCGGCCCACCACGCGTCGAGGAGCCCGTAGGCCTCGTCCTCGTCGACCGGGCCGCGTTCCAGGCGGACCTCCATCAGGGCGGCGAGCGCCCGTCCCACGGCCGGTCCGGGCGGGATGCCGAGGTGCTCCATGACCTGCTGCCCGTCGAGCGGGGGACGCATCGCGTCCAGGTTCTCCTCCTCGGCCAGACGCGCGATCCGCTCCTCCAGGTCGTCCTGCAGCGCCTCGAGCTTCTTCGCCTTGAACCTGTTCTGGGTCGTGCAGTCGGCGCGCGTGAGCTGGTTCAGGCGGTCCAGGAGCGGCCCCGCGTCCCGGACGTACCGGCGGACGGCGCTGTCGCTCCAGCCGCTGTACCCGTGGAAGCGCAGATGCATCTCGACGAGCTTCGCGACGTCGTCGACCACCTGCGCCGGGTAGCGGAGCGCCTGCAGGCGCTCGCGCGCGAGACGCGCCCCGACCACCTCGTGGTGGTGGAACGTGACGCCGTCCGGCGTGATCTCGCGCGTGCGGGGCTTGCCGATGTCGTGCAGGAGCGCGGCGAGCCGCAACGTGGGGTCGTCCGCGTCGCACTTCTCGACGACGGCGTACGTGTGGTGGAGCACGTCCTTGTGGCGCTGCACCGGATCCTGCTCCAGCCGCAGGGCGGGCAGCTCGGGCAGGAACTCCTCCGCCAGGCCGGTCCGCACGATGAGCTCGAGGCCCTTCGACGGCTTCGGCCCCCGCAGGAGCTTGGAGAGCTCGTCGGAGATCCGCTCGGCGGAGACGATCCGCAGCCGCTCCCGCATCCGGGTGATCGCCTCGACGACGCGCGGCGCGGGGCTCAGCTCGAGCTGTGACGCGAACCGGGCGGCCCGCAGCATCCGCAACGGGTCGTCGCCGAAGGAGACCTCCGGATCGAGCGGGGTGTCGAGCCGCTTGGCCGCGAGGTCCCGCACGCCGCCGAACGGATCGAGGAACTCCCCGCCGGGCAGGCGGACGGCCATCGCGTTCACGGTGAAGTCGCGTCGGGACAGGTCCGTCTCGACGTCCTTGCCGAACGTCACCGCGGGCTTGCGGTGCTCCTCGGCGTAGACCTCCTCGCGGTAGGTCGTGATCTCGAGGACGCTGTCGCCCTTGCGCGCGCCCACGGTGCCGAACCGCACCCCGACCAGGTACAGGCGGTCCGCCCAGCCGCGCAGGATCCTCGCGGTCTCGCGCGGCAGGGCGTCCGTCGCGAAGTCCAGGTCCGGGGTCTGCTCGTCCTCGAGCAACAGGTTGCGCACCGCGCCGCCGACGATGACCAGCTCGTGCCCGGCCACGCGGAAGCGTTCGCCGAGCTCGGCGGCGACGGGGGGGACCTCGAGGAGCGCGCCGGCGTCGCCGCGCGACCGGTCGGCCATGACCGGGTCAGGATACCCCCCGGCCCTCCGGGCCCTGCGGTGCCGGCGTTCGGGACCGCTACGGGATCCCGGCTGGCACCGTGCGGACCGTCGTCCCCCGGAGCGCCAGGATCAAGTCGTGCGGGTTCGTGGACGCGCGGCGCGCGTCCTCCTCGGTGACGAGGCCCTCGGTCACGAGCTTCACGAGCGCCTGGTCGAACGTCTGCATGCCGTAGAACTCGCCCTCGGAGATCACGTCGTGGATCTCGACGGTCGCGGCGGGATCGACGATGCGGTCGTAGACGCGGCCGTTCGCGATCAGCACCTCGACCGCCGGAACGCGGCCCTTGCCGTCCGCGCGCACGACGAGCCGCTGGGAGACGATGCCGCGGAGCGCGCCGGCGAACGACGTGCGCACCTCGCGCTGCTGCTGCGGGGGGAACAGGTCGAGGAGACGGTTGATCGTCTCGGTCGCATCGATCGTGTGCAGCGTGGAGATCACGAGGTGCCCCGTCTCGGCCGCCTGGATCGCGGACAGCGCCGAGTCGGGGTCGCGGATCTCTCCCACGAAGATCACGTCCGGGTCCTGTCGGATCACGTGCTTGAGCGCCGCCGCGTAGGAGTCCGTGTCCAGCCCGATCTCGCGTTGCTGGATGATCGAACGGTCGTCGTCGTGGACCACCTCGATCGGGTCCTCGATCGTGACGATGTGGGCGCGTCGCGTCCGGTTGATGTGCCCGATCATCGAGGCGATCGTGGTCGTCTTGCCGGTGCCCGTCGGCCCGGTGACGAGGACGAGCCCGCGGGCCGACTCCGCGAGGTCGGTCATCACGGGCGGCAGCAGGAGCTCCTCGATCGTCGGCACCTCCGAGCGGACCCGGCGGATCGCGAGGCCGACCATGCCGCGCTGGCGGAACACGTTGATCCGGAACCGGCCTACCCCCGGCATCGTGTACCCGAAGTCGGCCTCGTTCGTGACCTCGAACTCCTTCCGCTTGTGCTCCGGCATGATCGCGATCGCGGCGCCGACGGTGTCGTTCGACGAGAGCGCCGGGAACGGGGCGGGCTCGAGCTCGCCGTCCACGCGGATGAACGGCACGTTGCCGGCCTTGATGTGGAGGTCGCTGCCTCCCATCTCCACCGTGTAGCGGAGCAGCTCCGTGACGTCCAACGCCTCAGTCCCTCTCCCGCTCGGGCTCGAGCTCGCGGTCGGCGCCCTGGTCGTGCGTCGACTCGAGCTCCTCGAGCTCCTCATTCACTTGTCGGCGCGCCGCGAGGAACTTTGAGGCTCCGATCGAGAAAAGCAGGACCACGAGCAGGCCGAGCCCGAACGGTGTGGCGTAGCGCTCCCAGCGCTCGTAGGAGGCGCCGAGCCCGTAGCCCAGGAGCGAGTGCCCGACGGCCCAGATCACGGCCCCGGCCACGTCGTAGACGAAGAACCGCTTCCACTCCATGTGCGCGACGCCCGCGAGGATGAACCCGACGCTCCGCACGACCGGGATGAACCGGCCGAAGAACACGGTCTTGCCGCCGTGCCGCTCGTAGTAGCGCTCGGCCAGGACGAGGCGCTCGGGGGTGATGAACAGCTTGCGCCCGTGCCGCTCGAGGAACCCCCGGCCGTACCGCCGGCCGATCCAGTAGCCGAGGTTGTCCCCGAGGACCGCGCCCACGATGGCGACGAGCATCACGCCGGGCAGCCAGAGCTCGCCGATCCGCGCATAGAATCCGCCGACGATGACCAGGGTCTCGCCCGGGACGATCACCCCGGCGCCGATGGAGTTCTCGAGGAAGGTCGCGAGCCCCACGATGACGTATCCCCAGGGCACGCCGAGGTACGGCTCGAGGAACTCGATGATGCGGTCGAGCACTGGCGCCCAGTATAGGGAGGGGGTCCCCCCCGCCCGGGGCTGATGGAGACGCGGCACGAGGTCTCGGCCGGCGGCGTCGTCTACCGGGGCGCGGACGACGGGCTCGAGGTCTGCCTCGCCGCCCGACGCACGCGCCGCGGCGAGTTGGCGTGGGGGCTGCCCAAGGGCGCGGTCGAGCCCGACGAGTCGCCCGAAGAGGCCGCGATCCGCGAGGTCCTCGAGGAGACCGGCCTCGAAGCGGAGATCGAGGGCGACCTCGGGACGATCCGCTACTTCTACGTCTGGGAGGGCGTCCGCGTCCGCAAGCGCGTCCGGTTCTTCCTGATGCGCGCCACCGGCGGCGACGTCGCCGACCACGACGAGGAGATGGAAGACGTGCGCTGGTACCCGATCGGGCGGGTCGTCAAGCGCGCGGCCTACCGCGGCGAGCGCGAGGTCCTCGAGCGCGCCGTGGGGCTCCTCGCGTGACGCCGGTCGAGTGGGCGCTCGGGATCCTCGCCGGGTTCGCCGCCGGCATCCTGTCCGGGCTCTTCGGCGTGGGCGGCGGGATCGTCACGACGCCCGCCGTGAACGTACTGCTCGGCGGCACGGCGATCCAGGCGGTCGCGACCCCATTGCCGGTGATCTTCCCGACCTCGCTCGTGGGCGCGTACACGTACGCGAAGGCCGGCGAAGCGAGCTTCCGCGCGGCGAGGTGGGCGGTCGGCCCGGGACTGGCCGGCGCGGCGCTCGGCGCGTACCTGACCGAGTTCACGGACGCCCACCTGCTCCTCCTGGCGACGGCCGTGTTGCTCGCATGGACGGCGCTGCAGGTGATCCGGGGCCGTCGGACCGCGACACCGTGGCGGGTCGGCGCGACGCCCGGGTGGAGGTACGCCGCGATCGGCCTCGGCGCGGGGCTCGTGTCCGGGCTGCTCGGGGTCGGCGGGGGCATCGTGATGGTCCCGGCGTTCACCGTGCTGCTCGGCATGCCGCTCAAGCGAGCGCTGGGGACGTCCCTCGTCGTGATCTCCGCGCTCGTCGTTCCGGGGACCATCGTCCACGCGTGGCTCGGGAACATCGACTGGGCGATCTTCCTTGCCCTGACGATCGGCGTGATCCCCGGCGCGAGGATCGGAGCGCTCGTCGCGATCGGCGCCCGCGAGCGCACCCTCCGGATGACCGTCGGGCTGTTCCTGCTCGTGATCGGGGTCGTGTACGGCATCAGCGAGACCGTCGCCCTGCTCGGGAACGGCGGGTAGGATGAGCGCGCCGACCATGCGACGGCTCGTCCTCTCCTTCCTCACGCTCGCCTGCGCGTTCGCGCTCCCCTCGACGGCATCCGCCCAGGAGCCCGCATCGGTCCGGCTCACGTTGCTGTCCCAGACGCCGTGGAACTCGACCGTGCAGCGCGAGCTCACGGTCCGGCTCCGGGCCGAGAACCTCGGGACCGAGCCGATCGGTGAGCTGTCGATCGGCGTCACGCTGTTCGCGCGCGTCGGGTCGCGTTCGGCGTACGAGGCCTCCCTGATCACCGACCCCACCGTCGTGATCGACGCCGAGACGCTCCCCCGCGAGGGCGCGCTCGAGCCCGGACAGGCGCGCGACTTCGAGCTCGTGTTCCCCATGGACTCGGCCGGATTGGACCCGGACGACTCCGGCATCTACCCGCTGAAGATCGACCTGCGGAGCGGGGCGGTCTCGCTCGCGGCCCTGCGGAGCGCCGCCATCTTCCTCGTCCGGGATCCGGAGCAGCCGCTGTCGCTGTCGTGGACGTTCGTGCTGCACCATCCGATCGAGTTCGGCCCCGACGGCGCGTTCACCTCGTCGGCCCTGGAGACCGCGCTCGAGCCCGGCGGCGTCCTCGCGGCGCAGATCCAGGCCCTGCTCCAGCTCTCGGGCGACGCCACGCTCCCACCGGTCGACGTCGCGATCTCCCCCGTGCTGCTCGATCAGCTCGACCGGATGCGCGGCGGCTACGTGGTGACGACCGAGGAGGCCGAACGGGTGGTGGCGGCCGGTGAGGGCGGCGCGCAGCTCGCGACGCAGGCGCTGGAGGACCTGCGGACGATCGCGCGCTCGCCGCACATCCGCATCAGCGCCCTGCCGTTCTCGTCCCCCGAGCTGCCCGCGCTCCTGTCCGGCGGCCTCGCCCGCGACGTGGACGTGCAGATCGCCCGGGGCCGCGAGCTCGTCGGCGGGCTCCTGGAGGCGGTCCCGATCCCGACGGTCCTGCGCCCGCCGGGGGCCGCGATCGACGAGCCGACGCTCGAGCACCTGTCGGGCACCTCGATCTCGACGCTCGTCGCCGGGCCGGCGACGGTGGAGCCGTCGCCGCAGCCGCTCGGGTTCGCGGGTCCGCCCACCGCGGCGCTCGGAGACACCGGGCTCACCGCGATCGTGCCGGAACCCGCCGTCATGGCGCTGCTCCAGTCCTCGCTCACGGAGACGGATCCGGTCCTGGCGAGCCAGGTCCTGCTCGGCGAGCTCGCGGCGATCTGGCAGGAGCAACCGGGCGTTCCGCGCGGGATGGCCCTGGTCGTGTCGGAGGATCTGGTCCTTCCCCCCGCCTTCTTCGGAGCGTTCACGCGCGCGATCGCCGGCGCCCCGTGGCTCGCGCCGATGCACGCGGGCGAGTTCGCCGTCGCGTTCCCCCCCGCAGAACCGTCCCTGCTCACCGCGCCCGTGCCTCGTCGCTTCTCCTCGACCTACGTCGCCGAGCTCAAGCAGGCGAGGCGGCGGATCGCGACGTATCGCTCGATGCTGCTCGAGCCGAGCGAGGAGCCGGACCGCTTCGACACGATGCTGCTCCTCGCGGAGTCCCGCCAGTACCTGTCGAACCCCGACGACGGCCTCGCGTTCATCACCTCCGTGCAGGACGCGATCACCGGCGTGTTCGACTCGATCGCGATCAGCTCGGCCGAGGTGATCACGCTGACCTCGAGCACCGGCGCCGGCGTCCCGGTGACGGTCACGAACGGGGCGGCGGAGGCGCTGCGGGTCACGGTCCGGCTCGAATCGCCCTACCTGCGCAGCTCGCCCGCGATCGACCTCGCGCTCGCGGCAGGCGATTCCGAGACCGTCACGTTCCGCGTCGACCTGCGCTCGACCGGCCGGTTCCCCGTGCTGGTCCAGGTCCTGGCGCCGGGCGGGCGGATCCTGCAGGAGGAGGAGCTCTCGGTCCGCTCGACCGTGTACAACCGGATCGCGCTCCTGATCACGATCGCGGCCGCGGTCGTGTTGCTCGGGCTGTGGGCGAGGAGGTTCCTGCCACGTCGGACCTCGTGACGCCGGGAGACGCGCCGACCCGCGTCCCGCCGGAGGACCCCGGGGCGGTGGAGGCGCCGCCCGAGGACTCCCCGCGAGCGTTCGTCCGCAACACCGCCGTCATGTCGGTCGGGACGGCGCTCTCACGCCTCACCGGCTTCCTGCGGCTCGCGGCGATGGCCTTCGCGCTCGGGATCACCGAGACCCGGCTCGCCGATGCCTACAACGTCGCGAACGTCACGCCGAACATCATCTACGAGCTCGCGCTCGGAGGGATCCTGACCTCCGTCGTCGTCCCGGTCGTCGTCGAGTGGCTGCAGGAGCACGGCCGAGACGAGGCCTGGGACGTCGTCCGCCGGCTGTTCACGTTCGCGGCCGTCGTGCTCACCGCGCTCACGGCGCTCGGCATCCTGCTCGCGCCGTGGATCGTCGAGGTCTACACGTCGGGCATCGAGGGGCCCGATCGGCAGGCCGTCCAGGACCTCGCGACGTTCTTCCTGCGCTGGTTCATGCCGCAGATCGTCTTCTACGGGCTCGGCGCGATCGCGAGCGGGTTGTTGAACGCGCACCGGCGGTTCGCGGCGCCGATGTTCGCGCCGATCGTGAACAACCTGATCGTCATCGCGACGTTCCTCACGTTCGCGGCGATGCCGGGGGCGGCGGCGGGCGAGGTCGCGACGACCTCGCAGCAGCTCGTCCTCGCGATCGGGACCACCGCCGGCGTGGTGGGGATGACGCTCGCCCTGTGGCCCTCGGTCCGCGCCACCGGCTTCCGGTACCGCTGGCGGACCGGCTGGCGGCACGAGGCCGTCACGAGGATCGCTCGACTGTCGACGTGGGTGCTCGCCTACGTCGCGGCCAACCAGCTCGTGTACCTGCTGGTGATCGTCCTCGCGCTCCGCGACCAGGGGGCGACGGCCGCCTACTCGGCGGCGTTCATCCTGTTCCAGCTCCCGCACGCGATATTCGCGGTCTCGATCTCGACCGCGCTGGTGCCGGCGATGTCCGGGCGATGGGCGGACCGGGACGTCGAGGGCTTCCGGCGGTTGCTCTCCCAGGGCCTGCGAGCGACGGCCGCGATCGTGATCCCCGCCGCCTTCGGTTACCTGGTGCTCGCGAGGCCGATCGTCCGCCTGCTCCTCGAGCACGGCGCGACCGAGGCGGTCAGCGGCCAGCTCGTGGCCGACGTGCTGGTCGCGTTCTCCGTCGGGCTGTTCCCCTTCTCGGCCTTCCTGCTGCTGACCCGCGCGTTCTACTCGATGCAGGACACGCGGACGCCCGCGCTCGTGACGGCGGCGGCGGTCGCGGCCCACGTGGTCGCGAACCTCGTGTTCTTCTTCGTGCTCGATCTCGGCGTCCAGGGACTGGCGCTCGGGCACGCGGTCCACTACCTGGTCGGTTCGCTCGCGCTCGCGCTCCTGATACGGCGGAAGCTCCACGGGATCGACGGCTGGCGGATCGTGGACACGATCGCTCGCACGCTCGTCGCGGGAGCGGTCACGGCCGCGGTGGCCTGGCTCGTGGCCCGCTGGCTCGGGGAGACGGTGGGCATCTCGACGATCGCGGAGCAGGTCGTCCAGGTGCTCGGCGCCGTCGTGGCCGGCCTCGCGGCCTTCGTCCTCGCCGCGACGCTCCTGCGCATCGAGGAGGTCGCCATGGTGCGCCGGATGCTGGTCGAGCGGTGGCGCCGATGAGGCTCGCACGCGACGAGCGTGGGCTGATCGGCAAGGTGCTGGTGCTCTGGCTCGTCCTCCTCGCGCTGGTCGTGATCGCCGCGATCGACGGCGCCTCGATCCTGATGTCGCGGGTGCGGACCGCCGATCTCGCCCGGGACGCGGCCGCGACGGGCGCCGAGACCTACGCTCGGACCGGCGAACGCGCCGAGGCGCGCGCCGCGGCCCTCGCCGTGGTCGAGGCCGGCGACGAGGACGCCCTGCTGGAGGACTTCGAGGTCACGCGGCGGGGCGAGGTCACGGTCGTCGTGACCGATGAGACGGGCACGTTGCTCGTCGGCCGGTTCGGCGTCCTGGACGAGCTCACCCGATCGCGCGCCACCGCGACGAGCGGCGACTGATCGCCGCCGATCGCCCCTCGCCCGCAGCCGGAACGCGCAGGTCGCGGCCCGGGAACACGCAGGTCGCGGCATAGACTGGCCCGAGTGCAGACCCATCGGTCCACGGTGATCTCCGGGAGGTACGCGCTCGAGGCGGAGCTCGGCCGGAGCGCGACCGGGATGGCGTGGCGGGCCGAGGACCGGCTCCTGCGCCGGACCGTCACCGTCAAGCTGATCCACCCGAGCCTCGGCGACGACCCCGCGTTCGCGGAACGCCTCGGGGACGAGGTGCGCCGGATCGCCTCGCTCGCCGCACCCGGCGTGGCGGGCCTCCTGGACTCCGGGGAGGAGGACGGCATCACCTACCTCGTCCGCGAGCACGTCGAGGGCGAGAGCGCGCGGGCCATCCTCGACCGCTCGGGGCCGCTCGCGCCGGAGGAGGCCACCCGGATCGCGATCGCCGTGCTCGACGCGCTCGCCCCGGCCCACGACGCGGGGATCCTCCACCTCCACCTGGACCTCGACGACGTGTTGCTCACGCCCGACGGCCGGGTCCGCGTCACCGATCTCGGCATCGGCCCCGCCGTCACGACGACGCGCTCCGCCGCCGAGGCGGCCCGCCTGCTGGGCGGCGACGCGCTCGCACCCGAGCAGGCGACGACCTCGACCCTGGACGTCCGCACCGACGTGTATGCGGTCGGCGTCCTGCTGTTCGAGCTCCTCACCGGGGCTCCG
>DATBMU010000128.1:0-13020 GCA_036554665.1 Actinomycetota bacterium
GTCGCTTGTCGCGATCCTCGATGCCGACAAGGAGGGGTTCCTGCGCTCCGACACGTCGCTGATCCAGACGATCGGACGGGCGGCGCGCAACGTCGACGGCACCGTGATCATGTACGCGGACGAGGTCACCGACTCGACGAAGCAGGCGATCTCCGAGACCCAGCGTCGCCGCAAGATCCAGATCGGCTTCAACCGCGAGCACGGGATCGACCCGCAGACGATCCGCAAGAAGGTCTCCGACATCCTGCTCACGATGGCGGTCGACACGACGAAGGCGCCGACGCCCGACCGGAAGCGGCGCCGCCGGGAGCGTCCGGAGATGCCGACCGAGGAGCTCGAGCGGCTGATCCAGCAGCTCGAGGAGGAGATGCACCAGGCGGCGAAGGACCTGCGGTTCGAGTACGCGGCCAGGATCCGCGACGAGGTCGTCGACCTGCGCAAGGAGCTCAAGGGCCTGAGGCAGGCCGGCGTCGGCTGAGACCCGCTCCGGCGACGGCCGGTAGGGTTCGGCGCAGCGTGAGCCCGTCCCTGAAGGTCACGGCCCCGGTCGCCTGGTTCGGGCCGGAGGGGCTCGTCCGGCACGCCGCCGTCGTCTGCGACGGCGGGCGCATCTCGTTCGCCGGTCGGTGGGCGGAGGCGCCGGGCGCCGACGAGGAGATCGAGGTCCCCGGCTTCCTGATGCCGGCCGTCGCCGACCGGCACGTCCACATCCGGCTCTCGGACCCCGGCGCGGTCCTGCTCGGCGGGGTGGCGGCCGTCCGGGACCTCGCCTGGCCGTCCGACGACATCTTCGCCATCGCCGACGCTTCCGAGCTCCCGAGCTTCAACGGCCCGCTCGTCCGCGCGGTCGGCCCGATGCTCACCGGGCCGGGCGGCTACCCGACCGCGGACGCGTGGGCGCCGCCCGGCACGGGGCTCGAGCTGGACGGCCCGGAGGACGCGCGGCGGGCCGTCGCGGACCTCGCCGCGCGGGGCGCCGCGGCGATCAAGGTCTCGCTGAACGCGGAGGCCGGGCCGACACCGACGGACGTCGAGCTGGCGGCGATCGTCGAGGCTGCGCACGGGCGCGACCTGCCGGTGACGGCGCACGTCCAGGGCCCCGGCCAGGCGGAGCGTGCGGTCGGGGCCGGGATGGACGAGCTCGCGCACACGCCGTGGTCTGAGCGGCTGTCCGACGCGCTCGTCGAGGCCGCCGCGCGCTCGATGCGGATCGTCTCCACCCTCGACATCCTGTCCCGCGGCGAGGTCACGCCCGAGCTGCGGGTCGCGTGCGACAACCTCGTCCGGTTCCGCGCGGCGGGCGGGACCGTGGTCTACGGGACCGATCTCGGCAACGGGCCGATCCCGCCGGGGATCCACGTCCGCGAGGCCCTCCTGCTGCACGAGGCGCTCCGGATGACGCCCGAGGAGGTCCTCGATGCCATGACGGCGCACCGGCTGGAGCCCGGGGGACCGGCGGACCTCATCGTGACTCGGGACGACCCGCTCGCCCGGATCGAGGCGCTGGGCGACCTCCGGCTGGTCGTCCGGGCCGGCCGGGTGATCGGGCCCTAGGCCCGGCGTGCGGCCGTCGTTGGCAGGAGCGTCCGCAGCTCCTCGAAGCACCGGTCGACGTCGGCCTCCGTGTTGAAGAAGTGCGGGCTGATCCGCAGCCCGTCGCCGCGGAAGTCCGTGCAGACGTCGCGGTCCAGCAACGCGTGGCAGATCGCGCCGGCCTCGGGTCCCACGCCGACGTTGACCACGCCGCCGCGCGCGTGACGCTCGCGAGGGGTCCGGATGGGGAGCCCGAGCTCGTCGGCCCGGGCGATCACGCGATCCGTGAGCTCGCCCTGGCGGGCGCGGATGCGCTCGGGCGTGACCTCGCCGATGACGTCGAGCCCGCCCTGCGCGATGAAGAACACCGGAGCCGGCGGCGTCCCGTGCTCGAACCGCCGCGCCGTCGGGTGGTACTCGAGGTGCTGGGCGTCGAACGAGAACGGCTCGGCCGTCGCGAACCATCCCGTGACCGCCGGCTCGAGCGTCGGGATCAGGTCCCGGCGGACGTAGAGGAAGGCCAGCCCCGGCCCGCCGCAGAGCCACTTCAGGACGCCGGCCGTGTAGAGGTCGCAGCCGATGTCGTGCAGGTCGAGCGGGAGGATGCCGACGCCGTGGTAGTCGTCGAGGAACGAGAGCGCGCCCCGCTCGCGCGCGATCCGGCACACCTCCTTGGCGTCGACGACCGCGCTCGAGCGGTAGAGCACGCGGTTCACCATCACGACGGCCGTCCGCTCGTCGATCGCGCGGTCGTACTCCTCGAGCGGGATCGTGAGCCCGTCGGGGGAGCGGAGCCACTCGATCTCGAGCCCGCGCCGCCGCTGCGCGAGCCACACGTGGCCGTCGGTCGGGAAGTCGAGCTCGGACATGATCACCTTCCGGCGCTCGGAGAGGTCCAGCGCCGACGCGATCGTCGACAGCGCGATCGAGGTGTTCGTCGTGATCGCCAGCTCGTCCGCGTGGCACCCGGCCAGCCGGGCGAAGGTCTCCTTCAATCCGCGCATCCTCGGGAAGATGTCCTCGAACCAGACGTGGTCCGGCGCGCCCTTGGTCGCCCAGGCGTCCAGGTAGGCGTCCAGGTACGCGCGGGAGCGTTCGGAGACGGGGCCGAGCGAGGCGCTGATCAGGTACGCCTTCCGCGCGAGGACCGGGAACTCGTCGCGGTAGGACTCCGGGCTGCGCTCAGCCGTCGGCACCGTCCATCGTCTCGTGCTCGACGAGGTACTCGACGTAGAGCGGTCGAAGGGCGTCCGCGAGCTCGCCCCGGTCGGCGTCGACGAGGTCGTTCAGCAGGGCGAGCGGGCGCATGATGTCGGTCTCGCTCCGCTCCTCGTCCCCGGCGGCCGCCCGCGCCTCGGGGATCGTCTTCAGCAGGTCCCACAGGAACGTGACGTCGAGCCGTCGCCAGGCCAGGCGCGTGGCGCGATCGTGCAGCTCCTGCGAGGACAGGGCGTCGAGCTCGTCCCGATCGGTCACCGGCGAAGCCTACCCGACGAGCGCGTCGGCCAGACCGATGAGCCCTGCGCCGAGGACGACCCAGGCGACGTTGACGCGGAACCGACTGATCGCGACGAAGGCCGCGGCGGCCACGACGAGGGCGAGCGGCATCAGTGACGGAAGGACCGGCAGCGCCACGTCGTGGTCGAAGGGCGAGGCGATCCGGACCTCCTCGAACAGGACCGAGGTGGCGAACACCACGGCGAGGTTCGTGATCACGCCGACGACGGCGGCCGTGATCGCCCCGAGCGCGCCGGAGAGCCGCGCCTTGCCCCGGAGCCGCTCGACCGACGGCGCCCCCAGGAAGATGAACAGGAAGCTCGGGACGAACGTCGCCCACGCCGTGACCAGGGCGCCCGCGATGCCCGCGACCGCGGCCGGGAGCGCGCCAGGCTCCCGGTACGCGGCGAGGAACCCGACGAAGACGACCACGAGGATCAGGGGGCCGGGCGTCGTCTCGGCGAGGCTCAGGCCGACGGCCATCTCGCTCGAGGTCAGCCACCCGAACCGAACGACCGCAGCCTGCTGCACGTAGGCCAGGACGGCGTAGGCGCCGCCGAAGGTCACGAGCGCCATCGTCGCGAAGAAGACGGCTTCCTCCGCGAGGACGCCTTCCGGGTCGGCCGCGACCACCAGGCCGAGCGGTACGAGCCAGATCGCCAGGCCGACCGCGAGGACGCGTGCCGTGCGGGCGAGCGTGGGCCGGACGCGGTCGAACCCCGGGACGCCCCGCCCAGCTTCGGCGCCGTCGGCCGCGAACGCGGCGCTCCAGATCAGCCCGGCCGCCCCCGCGCCGAGGACCACGATCGGGAAGGGCACGCCGAACACGAACAGGGCCAGGAACGCCAGGACCGCGATCGCGATCCTGAAGGGCCCATCGAGCGTGCGCGAGCCGATCCGCAGCAGCGCGGCCGCCACGATCCCGATGACGCCCCAGGCCAGTCCCTCGAAGACCCCGGCGATCCACGCGACGTCGCCGTGCACCGCGTAGATCCACGACAGGCCGATCATCAGCGCGAGGGCGGGGAGCAGGAAGAACAGGCCGGCGACGATCCCGCCGGGGGCGCCGTTCAGGAGCCACCCCACGTAGATCGCGAGTTGGTGAGCCTCGGGTCCGGGGAGCAGCATCGCGAAGTTCATCGCGTGCAGGAACCGACGCTCGTCGATCCAGCGGCGACGTTCCACCAGCTCGGCGTGCATCAGCGAGATCTGGCCGGTGGGGCCGCCGAAGTTGACGAATCCGAGCCGGACCCAGAAGGTCAGGGCCTCCCGGAACGGGACCTCGGCGACCCCTGGCTGGGCGCGCTCCACGCGGGGACCCTATCCGCCCTCGGGTCATGTCGGAGCGGCCCGTAGGATAGGCGCCGTGGGGACCGACTCCCTCGTCATCCACGGCGCCCGTGAGCACAACCTGCGCAACGTCACGCTTGAGCTCCCGCGCGACAAGCTGATCGTGTTCACCGGGCTGTCCGGCTCGGGCAAGAGCTCGCTCGCGTTCGACACGATCTACGCCGAGGGCCAGCGGCGCTACGTCGAATCGCTGTCCGCGTACGCGCGGCAGTTCCTCGGGCAGATGGAGAAGCCGGACGTCGACTTCATCGAGGGGCTCTCACCGGCGATCTCGATCGACCAGAAGTCGACGTCGAAGAACCCGCGCTCCACGGTCGGGACGATCACGGAGATCTACGACTACCTGCGGGTCCTGTTCGCGAGGATCGGCCACCCGCACTGCCCGAAGTGCGGCCGACCGATCGGACGTCAGACGCCCGAGCAGATCGTCGATCAGGTCATGCAGCTGCCGGAGGGGACCCGGTTCCAGGTGCTCGCGCCGGTGGTCCGGGGCCGCAAGGGCGAGTACGAGAAGCTGCTCCAGGACCTCGCGAAGCGGGGGTTCGTGCGGGCGCGCGTCGACGGCGAGGTGCGCGACCTCGCCGAGCCGATCCGCCTGCCGCGCCACTACAAGCACACGATCGAGGTGGTCGTCGACCGGCTCGTCGCCAAGCCCGACATCCGGCGGCGCGTGGCGGACTCGATCGAGGCCGCGCTCGAGCTCACCGAGGGGATGGCGGCGATCGCGGTGCAGACGCACGAGGGCGAGGACGTCCAGACGTTCAGCCAGTCGCTCGCGTGCACGTTCGACGGCCTGTCGTTCGACGAGCTGCAGCCGAGGAACTTCTCCTTCAACTCGCCGTACGGAGCGTGCCAGACGTGCGACGGGCTCGGCACCCGTCTCGAGGTCGACGCCGAGCTGGTGGTGCCCAACGCCGACCTGTCGATCGAGGACGGCGCGATCGCGCCGTGGGCCGGCTCCCGGCTCGAGTACTGGTACCGGGTCCTCGAGGCGGTCGGGCAGGCGCACGACTTCTCGATGCGCACGCCCTGGAAGAAGCTCCCGAAGAAGGCGCGCGACGTCGTCCTGTGGGGCTCGGAGGAGGAGATCTACGTCCGCTACAAGAACCGGTACGGCCGCACGCGCTCGTACTGGACCACGTACGAGGGGGTGCTGCCGGCCGTCGGACGCCGGCACGCCGAGACCGAGTCCGACAGCCAGCGGGACAAGCTCGAGCAGTTCATGCGCGAGATCCCGTGCCGCGCCTGCGGCGGCGCGCGCCTGAAGCCCGAGACCCTGGCGGTCACCGTCGGCGGGCTGAACATCGCGCAGCTCACGGACCGCTCGATCCGCGACACGCTCGCGTTCACCTCGACCGTCGAGCTCAGCGAGCGCGAGCACATGATCGCCGAGCGGCTCCTGAAGGAGATCCGCGAGCGCCTGCGGTTCCTCGTGGACGTGGGGCTCGACTACCTGACGCTGTCGCGGGCCTCGGCGACGCTCGCCGGTGGCGTGGCGCAGCGGATCCGGCTCGCGACCCAGATCGGGAGCGGCCTCGTCGGCGTCCTGTACATCCTCGACGAGCCCTCGATCGGACTGCATCAGCGCGACAACCGACGGCTGATCGACACGCTGGTGCGGCTCCGCGACCTCGGGAACACGCTGATCGTCGTCGAGCACGACGAGGCCACGATCGCTGCGGCCGATCACGTGGTGGACATCGGCCCGGGCGCGGGGAACGCGGGCGGCGAGATCGTGTACTCGGGCGACCTGAAGGGCCTGCTCGAGACCGAGTCCTCGCTCACCGGGATGTTCCTGTCGGGACGACGGGTGATCCCGACGCCGGAGGTCCGGCGCGCGCCCGGCGGGGGCTGGCTGAAGGTGCTCGGGGCCCGCGAGCACAACCTCAAGAACGTCGACCTCGAGATCCCGCTCGGCCTGTTCGTCTGCGTGACCGGCGTGAGCGGGTCGGGCAAGTCCACGCTCGTGCAGGAGGTCCTGCTCCGCGCGTTGATGCAGAAGGTCTACCGGTCGCGACTCCTGCCGGGCAAGCATCGCCGGATGGTGGGGTGGGAGCGCATCGACAAGGTGATCGACATCGACCAGTCGCCGATCGGGCGGACCCCGCGCTCGAACCCGGCCACCTACACGGGCGTGTTCGACCACGTGCGGACGTTGTTCAGCCAGGTGCCCGAGGCGCGGGTGCGCGGCTACAAGCCCGGCCGGTTCTCGTTCAACGTCCGAGGCGGCCGGTGCGAGAACTGCGCGGGCGACGGGCAGATCAAGATCGAGATGCACTTCCTGCCCGACGTCTACGTGACCTGCGAGGTCTGCAAGGGTCATCGCTACAACCGGCAGACGCTCGAGGTCCGGTATAAGCACCGCTCGATCGCGGACGTGCTCGAGATGAGCGTGGACGAGGCCCTCGCGTTCTTCCAGAACATCCCGCCGATCAAGCGGCACATGCAGACGCTCTCGGACGTCGGGCTCGGGTACGTCAAGCTGGGGCAGCCGGCGCCCACGCTGTCGGGCGGGGAGGCGCAGCGGATCAAGCTCTCCTCCGAGCTGCAGAAGCGCGCGACGGGCAACACGCTGTACGTGCTCGACGAGCCGACCACGGGGCTGCACTTCGAGGACGTGCGCAAGCTGCTCGGCGTGCTCCAACGCCTGGTCGCGCAGGGCAACACCGTGCTGGTGATCGAGCACAACCTCGACGTGATCAAGACGGCGGACTGGATCGTCGATCTCGGACCCGAGGGAGGCGACGCCGGCGGTGAGGTCGTGGTCGCGGGACCGCCCGAGGCGGTCGCCGCCCACCCGACGTCGCACACCGGCCGCTTCCTCGCGGAGGTGCTCGGGGCGCTCCCGCTCGAGCCGGTCGGGCTCCGGCGGGACGCGTAGGGACGGAGGCTCCCCCCGGTCGAGGTCCTTGCTAGGATTCGGCCCCGCATGTCCAAGAAGCTGCTGCCGCTCGCCCTCCTCCTGGCGCTCGCCGCGGCGGCGTGCTCCGAGCCGTCGGCTCCCGAGGTCGATCTCGGCTCCGGTCAGCGCTTCGTCACGTTCGTGGCCGATCCGCTGAACGACGCCGGCCGCCATCCGTCCGTGGCCGTGAACGCGGAGGGGCTCCCGGTGATCGGGTACTTCGGGTTCGAGGAGGCGACCGAGGAGGGGGAGATCCCGCAGGCCAGGCCGGTCACCGCCCCGACGCTTCCCGGCGTCCTTGCGGCGACCGCGAACGCGGAGGGCGTCTGGCAGCGAGGCGCGATCGCGCTCCAGGCGCAGATCCCGAACATCGCCGTCCCGTTCAACCCCGGATTCGACGAGGCGATCGCCGACCTCACGGCGGGCAACGTCACGGGGCTCCAGGTGGCGGCCGACGGCGAGACCCTGCACGCCGCCTGGGGCTCGGCGGGGGGCCTGTTCTACGGCCGGGGATCGATCGACCCGGCCTCGGACACGGCGTTCGAGATCGAGCAGGTCTCGAGCACGCCGCCGATCGGGCCGTCGCTCGGGGTCGTGGACGGCGAGCCGTGGATCGCTTACTACACCTCCACCTCGTCGACGGCGTCGATCGAGGTCGCCACGCCCGAGGGCTCGCGCTGGCGGATCGACCCCGTGGCCGACACCGGCGGCTGTGACGCGTGCCGAACGGCCGTCGTGCCGACCGGCGATGGCCCGGCCGTCGCGTACTCGAACGCCGGCGAGGGCGTGTTCGTCGCCTTGGCCACGATCGAGGGTTGGGAGAGCGCCGAGGTCGCCCCCTCCGGTGGCCTCGGGTTGTCGGGCGCCGCGACCGGCGACGACGTCGCCCTGGCGTACTACGACGGGGACCAGGTCGTCCTCGCCTCGGGACCGGCGAGCGGACCCTTCGAGACCGCCCCGGCCGCCTCGACCTCCGCGGGATCGTCGACGACCGACGGCGCAGGAACCTCGATCGCCGTGGACGATGCCGGCACGATCTGGGGGGCCTGGTTCGACGAGGCCGAGGGCGTCCGGTTCGGTTCGGGCTCGGCGGGGGCGGAGCTCACGCCGATCGAGACCGGCACGAGCACCGTGAGTGGGGCGATGCCAACCGTCGCGGTCACGCCCGACGGCTCCCAGGCGTACCTCGCGTGGTACGACACCCTGGGCGAGAACCTGCTGGTGGGCGCGTACGGCGAGCTCGCCGACCTCGCGATCGCCGCGCCGAGCCCGGATCCCGGCCCCCCGGGGCCGACCGAGGCGCCCGACGCGGAGGACTGCGTCGAGGTCGTGGACGGCGCCGTGACGATCACGGCGGTGGGTCTCGCGTTCGACGCGTCGTGCGTGAACGCCCCCGCCGGGGAGCCCGTCGAGCTCGAGTTCGTGAACGAGGACGACGCGATCCCGCACAACGTCGCGATCTACCCGAGCGCCGACGAGCTGACGCCGGACGCCGCGCTCTTCCAGGGCGAGGTGTTCAACGGCGTGGCCACCCAGACGTACCAGGTCCCCGCGCTCGACGCGGCGGAGCTCTACTTCCAGTGCGACGTGCACCCGAACATGAACGGCGCCTGGAACGTCGTCGAGGGCGGCGGTGGTGGTGACGGCGGCGACGGCGGGGCCACGGGGGCGACGGGCGGCACGGGGGCGACGGGCGGCACGGGGGCGACCGGCGGCGGGGATGGCGGCGCGATCACCGTGTCGGCCGCGAACCTCGCGTTCGACACGACCACGATCGAGCTCGCCGCCGAGACCGCGACCACGATCACGTTCGACAACCAGGACGTCGGGCAGCAGCACAACATCGCGATCTTCACGGACGACACCCTCTCCGAGGAGCTGTTCAACGGTGAGCTCGTCACGGGCCCCGCCACGGTGGACTACGAGATCCCGCCCCTGCCGCCGGGCGAGTACTACTTCCTCTGCATCGTCCATCCGGACATGAACGGGACCGTGGTCGTCGGCTGAGCCGGCGACCGGATCGGCCCCCTCACCGCCACGACCTCCCGGGCCCGTGGGACCCCCGCGCTACGATGAGGCGCGTGAGCGTCCCGAGACCCGAGCCGTCGACGATCCCCGACGCGCCGGGGGCCTACCTCTTCCGGGACGCCGAGGGTCGGGTCGTCTACGCCGGCAAGGCGCGCTCGCTCCGCAAGCGACTCGCGAACTACTGGGGGCGCGACCTCCATCCGCGCACCGGCGCGATGATGGCGGCCGCCGCCACCGTCGAGTGGATCGTGGCCTCGGGCGAGGTCGACGCCCTGATGCTCGAGTTCAACCTGATCCAGGAGCACCGTCCGCGCTTCAATGTCCGCTACCGGGATGACAAGTCCTACCCCTACCTGGCCCTCACGATCGGGGAGCGCTGGCCCCGAGCGCAGGTGCTCCGGGGCGCCAAGCGCAAGAACGTCCGGTACTTCGGGCCGTTCGGTCACGCGTACGCGATCCGGGAGACGCTCGATGCGCTGACCCGGGTCTTCCCCGTGCGGACCTGCTCGAACGCCTTCTTCGATCAACGTGCCCGGGCGCGCCGGCCCTGCCTCTACTACGACATCGGGCGGTGCGCCGGGCCCTGCGTCCCGGAGGTCACGGGCGCCACGGAGGAGGGTTACCGCGCGCACGTCGAGGCGCTCGCCGACTTCCTCGCCGGCAACGAGCGCCCGGTGCTGCTGCGGCTCGAGCGCGAGATGCACGCCGCGTCCGAGCGGGAGGAGTACGAGCTCGCCGCCAAGCTCCGCGATCAGCTGACGGCGGCTCGGCGGGCGCTCGAGAGCCAGGAGATGGTGCTGACGCAGCCGGAGGACCTCGACGTGATCGGCCTGATCGAGGACGACCTCGAGGCGTCGATCCAGGCCTTCTTCGTGCGGCGCGGCCGCGTGACCGGTCGCAAGGGGTGGGTCGCCGACCGAGTGGAGGAGCTCGACCGGCCCCAGCTGATCGCGTCGTTCGTCCGGGAGCTCTACATGGAGCGGCAGGAGGTGCCCCCGCGCGTGCTCGTCCCCGAGGTCCCGGCCGACGCCGACCTGCTCACGGCCTGGCTCACGACGCGACGCGGCGGCAGGGTGGCCTTCGCGGTCCCCGAGCGCGGCGCCAAGCGCAAGCTGATGGAGACCGTCGTCCAGAACGCCCGGGACCACTTCCAGCGGCACAAGCTGCGGCGCGCATCCGATTTCGGGGCCCGGTCGAGGGCGCTCGTGGAGCTCGGCGCGACGCTCGGCCTCGAGCAGGCGCCGCTCCGGATCGAGTGCTACGACGTCTCCAACCTCGGGCCGACCGACACGGTCGGGTCGATGGTGGTGTTCGAGGACGGCCTGCCCAAGCGCTCCGACTACCGCCGCTTCGAGATCAAGGGGGTGTCCGGACAGGACGATTTCGCCAGCATGGAGGAGATGCTCCGGCGTCGGTTCCTGCGCCTTCGGCGCGAGCGCGACGAGGAGGAGCCCAGGCGCCGGCGCTTCTCGTACCCGCCGGCGCTCGTCGTGGTCGACGGGGGCAGGGGACAGCTCTCGGTCGCCACGAAGGTGCTGGCGGAGGAGGGGCTCCACATCCCCGCGATCGGGCTCGCGAAGCGCCTGGAGGAGGTCTACTTCCCCGACCGGCCGGACCCGCTTCTGATCCCGCGTGGGTCCGAGGCGCTGTTCGTCCTGCAGCACCTGCGCGACGAGGCCCACCGATTCGCCGTGACGTACCACCGGCAGAAGCGGGCCCGGCGAGCGCTCGCCTCCCCGCTCGACGACGTGCCCGGGGTCGGGCCGGCGCGCAAGAAGGCGCTGCTGAAGCGCTTCGGCTCGCTCGCGCGGATGTCGCGCGCGAGCGTCGAGGAGATCGCGTCGACGCCCGGCGTCGGCCCCGAGCTCGCCCGGGCCGTGCACGAACGGCTGACCGGCGTCGGTCCGGCCGAGCGGAGGGAGAGCGCGTGACCACCCGGCAGGAGGACGGTCGCGCGACCACCGGCTCCGCGCCGACGCGCGAGCGCCGGGTGGGAGCCACCGCCGGTCGCACGCGTCGGCGCCCGTCGGGGCCGGGCTTCACGATCATCACGGGGCTGTCGGGCGCCGGGCGCTCCGAGGCCGCCCGGTGCCTGGAGGACCTCGGCTACTTCGTCGTCGACAACCTCCCACCGTCGCTCCTGGCGAAGATGGCCGAGCTCGCCGGGAAGCCCGGCGGCCCGGGCAAGGTGGCGATCGTCCTGGACGTGCGCGGCGGCGTCTTCTTCGGTGAGCTCTCGCGCGCGCTCCAGGAGCTGGAGGACCTCAGCATCCCCTACCGGATCCTCTACCTGGAGGCCTCGGACGGGGACCTCGTGAACCGGTACGAGGCGACCCGGCGACGTCACCCCCTCGCGCCGGCCGACCGGGTGGTCGAGGGGATCCGCAAGGAACGGCTGATGATGGAGAGCCTGCGGGGCGACGCCGACCTGATCATCGACACCTCCGGCCTCACGCCGCACGAGCTCCGCGACCGGATCCGGGACGCGTTCGCGGACCCGGCCGCCGAGACCGGACTGCAGGTCTCGCTGATCTCGTTCGGCTACAAGTACGGCGCGCCGCGTGACGCCGACCTCGTGATCGACTGCCGGTTCCTGCCGAACCCGCACTGGGTCGACGAGCTCCGCCCGCTCCCGGGCACCGACGAGCGCGTGCGGACGTACGTCCGCGGCCAGCAGACGTACCGGGAGTTCATGCGCCGGCTCCGCTCGCTGATCGGCTTCATGATCCCGGGGTTCGTCGCGGAGGGGAAGTCGTACCTGACGATCGCGGTCGGGTGCACCGGCGGGCGCCACCGGTCGGTCGTCGTCACCGAGGACCTGTCGGTGTTCCTGCGGGACAAGGGTCTCCCGGCCGCGGTGGACCACCGCGACCTCGACCGGTAGCACCATCTCGCGGGGCCTTCGGCCCGCGGCCGGAGGGCCGCTCGGCTGGGCGGACCGTGCGTGGGCTATCGGATACAGTGGGATGACCCCCCCGCGAGGAGGAACGATCATGAGCGTGAAGATCGGCATCAACGGGTTCGGGCGCATCGGCCGCAACTTCCTTCGTGCGGCCAAGCGCCAGGGGATGGACTTCGACTTCGTCGCGGTCAACGACATCACGGACGCGAAGACGCTCGCGCACCTGCTGAAGTACGACTCCGTGCTCGGCACGTTCGACGGCGAGGTCGGCGTGTACGACGAGGGCATCACGGTCGACGGCGACGAGCTGCGCGTGCTGGCGGTCCGGGACCCCGCCGAGCTCCCGTGGAAGGAGCTGGGCGTGCAGATCGTGATCGAGTCGACGGGGCTGTTCACGAAGCGCGAGGACGCCGACAAGCACATCGCGGCCGGCGCCGAGAAGGTCATCATCAGCGCCCCGGCCAAGGGCGAGGACGCCACGGTGGTCCTCGGCGTGAACGACGAGACGTATGACCCCGCCCAGCACAACGTGATCTCCAACGCGTCCTGCACGACGAACTGCGTGGCGCCGATGGCCAAGGTCCTGGACGACGCGTTCGGCATCGAGCAGGGGTTCATGACGACGATCCACGCGTACACGAACGACCAGCAGATCCTCGACCTGCCGCACAAGGATCTCCGACGCGCCCGCGCGGCGGCGATCAACCTGATCCCGACCTCCACGGGCGCCGCGAAGGCGATCGGCCTCGTCATCCCCGAGCTCCAGGGCGTCGTGGACGGCATCTCCGTGCGCGCCCCCGTGCCGGAC
>DATBMU010000155.1:0-8422 GCA_036554665.1 Actinomycetota bacterium
CGTGATGGGCACCGTCCAGCAGGTCGACCGCGGCAACGTGTTGGTCACGGTCAACCGGGCCGAGGCGCTGCTGCCGTTCCGCGAGCGCCTCCGCGGCGAGAATTATCATCAAGGCAAGACGCTGAAGGCGTTCATCATCGAGGTGCAGAACAACGCCAAGGGCCCGCAGATCATCCTGTCGCGGACGCATCCAGGCTTCCTCAAGTCGCTGTTCGAGACCGAGGTCCCCGAGATCGAGGAGGGGATCGTCGAGATCAAGGCCGTCGCACGGGAGCCCGGGCACCGCTCGAAGATCGCGGTCGGCTCGAACGAGCCGGCGGTGGACCCGGTCGGCGCCTGCGTCGGGCCGAAGGGCTCTCGCGTCCGCAACGTGGTGACCGAGCTCCGCGGCGAGAAGATCGACGTCGTCCCCTGGAGCGGCGACGCGTCCTCGTTCGTCGCGAACGCCCTGCAGCCGGCGAAGGTCAAGGAGGCGCGCGTCGATCCGGAGACGCAGACGGCCCTCGTGATCGTCCCCGACTACCAGCTGTCGCTCGCGATCGGCAAGGAGGGCCAGAACGCCCGCCTCGCCGCCCGCCTGACGGGCTGGCGGATCGACATCAAGAGCGAGACGCAGTTCGCGGACGAGCAGCGCGGGGTGAAGCCGGCGCCGGTCGCGCCCCGGGAGCCGGAGCCGATCCCGGTCGCGGCCGAGGAGCCCGAGCCCGAGCCCGAGGTCGCGGTCGTCGAGGACTCGGCCGACGAGCCCGCAGCGGCAGCTGAGCCGGTCCCGACGGCGGAGGAGCCGGCGGAGGCCTGAGGGGATGGGCACCGCGCACGAGCCCGAGCGGACGTGCGTGGGGTGCCGCGTGAAGGCGCCGAAGGCGACGCTGCTCCGCATCGCTCGTCGGCCCGATGGGTCGGTGGTCGTCGATCCCGCGGGCCGAGCGCCCGGCCGCGGCGCCTACGTGCACCGCGGCTCGGCGTGCGTCGACGCGGCGCTCGCGCGCGGTGCGCTCTGGCGCGTGCTGCGGACGGGGGCGGACCCGGACGCAGCGGCTAGGCTAAGGCGACAGATCGAGGGGGCCGGACGGGCGTGAGGGTTCACGAGCTGGCGAAAGAGCTCGGCGTCGCGAGCAAGGAGTTGCTCGCGGCGCTGAAGGAGATGGGCGTCGACGGTCTCACCGCGTCGTCGTCCGTCCCCGACCAAGCGGTCCCGCGCCTCCGAGCCTCGGGCGGCAAGGCCGTCCCCGAGGCGAAGCTGAAGGAGGCGGTCGAGGAGCCGCTGCCCAAGCCCCGCCCGAAGAAGAAGGAGCCCCCGGCTCCGGAGCCCGAGGCCGCGCCGCCCGCGAGCCCTCCCGCCACCGACGCCGCGACCGCGGAGGTCGCGGCCGAGGCGACCGCCGCCCCGGCCGCCGTCACGGCGGGCGCCGCCGGCGTTGCTGCGGCACCGGCTCCCGCGGCGCCGGCCGAGCCGGGACGGCCCACCCTGCGGCTCGTGCACGGCGCGACGCCGCAGGACGTCGCCGACCGATCCCAGCGCTCGGTCGCCGACGTCGTGAAGGCGCTGATCGGCCTCGGCGAGATGGCGACGGCGTCGCAGTCGCTGTCGGACACCGCGATCACGCTGGTCTCGGATCAGCTCGGGTTCGACGTGGAGATCGTCGGCGTCGACGAGGAGGAGGAGCCGGAGGACGATCTCGTCGACGAGGCACGCCTGGTCGCCCGCGCCCCCGTCGTGACGATCATGGGGCACGTCGACCACGGGAAGACGCTGCTCCTGGACGCGATCCGCAAGACCGACGTCGTCGGCCAGGAGTTCGGCGGCATCACCCAGCACATCGGGGCGTACCAGGTCCGGGTCGACGGCCGCGAGGTGACGTTCATCGACACGCCGGGTCACGAGGCGTTCACGGCGATGCGAGCTCGAGGCGCGCAGGTGACCGACATCGCGGTGCTCGTCGTGGCGGCCGACGACGGGGTGAAGCCGCAGACGGTCGAGGCGCTGGATCACGTGAAGGCGGCCGGGGTTCCCATCGTCGTGGCCGTGAACAAGATCGACAAGCCCGAAGCGGACGCGACCCGCGTCCGCCAACAGCTCGTCGAGCAGGGGATCGTGCCGTCCGAGTGGGGCGGGACGTACGAGTTCGTCGACGTCTCGGCGAAGGCCCGGACCAACCTGGAGTCGCTCCTGGAGACGATCCTGCTCGTCGCCGACGTCGAGGAGCTGAAGGGCGACCCCGAGGGCCGCGCACGCGGCACCGTGCTCGAGGCGCACCTCGACAAGGGCCGGGGGCCGGTCGCGACGATGCTCGTGCAGCGGGGCACGCTCGAGATCGGCGACACCCTCGTCAGCGGGACGTCCTGGGCGAAGATCCGCGCGATGCTCGATGAGAACGGGCAGGGGGTGAAGGTCGCGGGCCCGAGCAAGCCGGTCCAGATCCTCGGGTGGTCGACGACCCCCAACGCCGGTGACGACGTCCGCGAGGTCGAGGACGAACGGGCGGCGCGGCACCTGGTGCAGGAGCGCGAGGCGAAGGTGCGGGCGGCCGAGCTCGTCACGGCCCGGCCGCCGACGCTCTCCGAGCTGATGGCGCAGGCGCGCCGTGACGAGGTCCCCGAGCTCTACCTGATCGTGAAGGCGGACGCGCAGGGCTCGATCGGGGCGTTGACCGACGCGTTCGCGAAGCTGCCGCAGGACGAGGTCCGCGTGAACGTCCTGCGGAGCGCGGCGGGCGCGATCACCGAGAGCGACATCAACCTCGCGCTGACCTCCGGCGCGATCGTGATCGGGTTCAACGTCCGACCGGACGCCCAGGCCCGCGAGCTCGCCGAGAAGGAGGGCGTCGACGTCCGCCTCTACCGAGTGATCTACGACGCGATCGACGACATCCGGTCAGCGCTCTCGGGGATGCTGTCGCCGGAGGAGCGAGAGACGGACCTCGGCGCCGCGGAGGTCCGCGCGCTGTTCCGCGTGCCGCGGGTCGGGGTCGTGGCCGGCTGCTACGTCGTGCGGGGGACGATCCTCCGCAACGCGCGAGCGCGTGTGGTCCGCGACGGCGTCGTCGTCTACGACGGTCGCATCGGGTCCCTCCGACGGTTCAAGGACGACGTCCGCGAGGTGGCCGAGAACTTCGAGTGCGGCATCGGGATCGAGAACTTCAACGACGTCAAGGAGGGCGACCTCATCGAGGCGTACGAGGTCCGCGAGGTCGCCCGCGAGCTGTAGCCGTCGGAGGCGCCCCGATGCTCGTCGCCCTGGAACGGTTCGACCTCCGGATCCCGAGCTGCGGGTCGTTGAAGGAGAAGCGCCACGTCGTGAAGACGCTCACGAACGCGATCCGCTCGAGGTTCAACGTCTCGGTGGCCGAGGTCGACCACCACGACCTGTGGCAGCGGACGGCCCTCGCCGTCGCGATCGCGGCCGGCGAGGGTTACCACGCGAAGCGGGTCCTGCACGAGGTCGAACGCCTCGTCGAGCGGTGGGGCGAGGTCGAGCTGATCGACGCCGAGGTCAGCCTCCATTACCCGGATGCGTGAGCCGATGCCCGAGGGGAGCCGCCCGAGCCGCGTGTCGGAGGAGTTCCGGGAGATCCTCGCCGAGGAGATCCCGAGGCTGAAGGACCCGCGCGTCGGGTTCGTCACGATCGTCGCCGTTCGCGTGACGCCGGACCTTCGCCACGCGCGGGTGTTCTACACGTCCCTCGGGGACGAGCCGGCGCGCCGGGCGACGGCCGCCGCGCTCCGCTCGGCCCGCGGGCACCTGCGGCGCGTGATCGGCCGCCAGGTCCGGATGAAGGTGCTGCCGGACCTCGAGTTCGAGGAGGACGAGACGGAGCGGACCGCGGAGCGGATCGAGTCGCTGATGCGGGAGCTGCACACCGAGGATGCAGAGGAGGGTGGATCGTGACCGAGCTCGCCCGCGCCGCCGAGGCGCTCGAGGCCGCCTCCTCGGTCGCGATCGCGTGCCACGTGAACCCCGACGCCGACGCGCTCGGCTCCTCGCTCGGCCTCTCGAACTTCTTGCGCGCCAGGGGAACGGAGACGGTCTGCTCGTTCCCGAACGAGCCGTTCGACCCGCCCCGATGGCTGGCGAAGCTGCCGGGCGCGGACGCCCTCGTTCCGCCCCGGGAGTTCCCGGCGCGGCCCGCCGTCATGGTGACGTGCGACGTCGCCTCGATGGACCGGCTCGGGATGCTGGCGCCCGTCGCGCAGCGATCGGAGACGCTGATCTGGATCGACCATCACGTGAGCAACGACGGTCTCGGCACGATCCCCGTGATCGACCCGAGCGCGAGCTCGACGTGCGAGCTGGTCTGGAGGCTCGTCAAGACGCTGGGCGGGCCGGTCCCGCTCGAGACCGCGACGTGCCTGTACGCGGGGCTCATCACCGACACCGGACGGTTCCAGTACGAGGCCGTGACGCCCGAGACGCTGCGGCTGGGCGCCGAGCTCCGAGAGTTCGCGTTCGACCACACGCGGCTCGTCCAGGCGCTCTACGAGGACAACGGCATGGCCTACCTCCGGCTCCTCGGCGTGGCGCTCGAGCGCATCGTGCTCGAGCCGGACGCCGACCTGGTCTGGAGCTACCTCACACAGTCGGATCTCTCGGCGGCCGGCATCCACCCGAGCGAGGCCGACGACCTGATCGACGTGGTCCGGACCGCGCGGGAGGCCGACGTGGCGGCCGTGATGAAGCAGCAGCGCGACGGCCGGTTCAAGGTCAGCATGCGCTCCAGGGGCGGGCACGATCTCGCGGCGATCGCCGCCACGTTCGGCGGCGGCGGCCACCGGCTCGCCGCCGGGTACACCTCCCGCCACGGGCTCGCCGAGACCGTCGACCGTCTCCGCGCGGCGCTGCGGGGAGAGCCGGTCGAGGCCTGACGGCATGGACCGGGGCCCCCGCCAGACACCGGACGTGCGGGACGGGCTCGTGCTCGTCGACAAACCGGGCGGCGTCACGTCCCACGACGTCGTCGACGCGGTGCGACGCGCGCTCGGGACGCGCAAGGTCGGGCACGCAGGGACGCTCGATCCGATGGCCACCGGCCTGCTGGTCGTCGGGGTCGGCCGCGCCACGCGGTTGCTCCGGTTCTTCGGCGACCTCCCGAAGACCTACGAGGGGACGGCGCGCCTCGGGATCGAGACCGACACGCTCGACGCCGACGGCGCCGTCGTGCGCACGACGCCGGTCGAGGTCTCCCTCGTCGACCTGGAACGACGGTTCGCCGAGCACCTCGGCGGGTCGATGCAGCGCCCGCCCGCCTACTCGGCCGTGAAGGTCGGCGGCCGCAAGCTGTACGAGGCGGCGCGCGAGGGCCGGACGCTCGAGGCCCCGCCGCGACCGATCCACGTCGAGCGGTTCTCGGTGAGAGCCTTCGACGGGTCGGACGTGGAGTTCGTCGTGACGTGCTCGGGGGGCACGTACGTCCGCGTGCTCCTCGCGGACGTCGGGACGGCCCTCGGGTGCGGCGCCCATCTCCGTCGCTTGCGACGGGTCGCGATCGGGCCGTACCGGGTCGAGGACGCCGTCGCTCCCGTGGACGTCCGAACCCCATCGCCGGTCGAGGCGGCGGTGGCGCACCTCCCGAGGCTGGACCTGTCCCCGGAGGAGGCGGTCGCCGCGCGGCACGGGCGCATCCTCGCGCCGGGAGGCATCGTGGGGCCGTACGGGGTCTTCGATCCCGACGGGGCCCTGGTCGGCATCTACGAGGACGAGGGCGCGAAGGCTCGGCCGCGGGTCATACTGCCGCGATGAGCGACGTCGCGACCGGCGAGCAGGCGCCCGCGACCGGCCCGCCGGGGCCCGCGGACGCGCACAAGGTCCGCGTCAAGCGGGTCCTGCAGGCCGTCTTCTCGCTCGTGATCGTCGTTGGGATCTTCGCGTTCGCGATCCCGCGGATCGCGGACTACTCGGCGGTGTGGGACACGATCAGCCAGCTCACGCCGATCGAGATGTGGTCGCTCGTCGCGGCCACGTTCTTCAACCTCTTCACCTACTGGCTCGCCAACATGGCGGCGCTCCCCGGGCTGACGCTCGGCAAGGCCGCGGTCGTGACGCAGACGACGACGTCGGTCGCGAACACGCTGCCGGCCGGCGGCGCGATCGCGGTGGGGCTGACGTTCCAGATCCTGCTCTCGTGGGGGTTCGGCGCTCAGGCGATCGGGCTCTACGTCGCGGTGACCGGCGTCTGGAACACCTTCCTGAAGCTCGGGCTCCCGATCATCGCGCTCGGGCTGCTCGCGATCACGGGCCAGGCGAACGCGGCGCTCCTGGTCGCCGCGCTTGTCGGCCTCGCGGTGCTCGCGGTCGCGGTCACCCTGTTCGCGCTCGCCCTGTGGAAGAAGGAGCTCGCGCGCAGGATCGGCAACGGCCTGGGACGCATCGCGTCCGCGCTCCGGCGGGTGTTCCGCAAGCCTCCGATCACGACGTGGGGGGAGCAGGCGGTGGCGTTCCGCAAGCGGACGATCCGGCTGGTGGTCAAGCGGTGGCCCTGGCTGACGGCCACGACCATCCTGTCCCAGCTCGCGTTGTGGTTCGTGCTCCTGCTGAGCCTTCGCCATGTCGGCGTCTCCGAGGAGGAGGTCAGCACGTTGCAGGTGCTCGCCGTGTTCTCGTTCGGCCGGCTGCTGGGGGCGCTCCCGCTCACCCCCGGCGGTCTGGGCGTGATCGAGCTCGGCTACATCGGGGGTCTCGTCACGGCCGGCGGGAGCAGGCCGGAGGTGGTCGCGGCGGTGCTGCTCTTCCGCGTCCTCACGTACGGCCTCCAGATCCCGCTCGGCGGCTTCACCTACCTGATCTGGCGCGGGCGCAAGAGCTGGCGCCGACCGCCGGCCGAGGAGGAATCGTCCTCCCCGGTGGCCGCGACCTAGATCGGCTCGGCCGTCGTCGGCTCGGTCGGAGGCGGCTCCGCGAGAGGCCGCTCCGCGGTGGGCGGCTCCGCGGGAGGCGGTTCCGCGTGGTGGCCGACGTCGAGCGCCCGGTCGCGGATCTCGGTCGCGATGACCGCGACGCCGAGCGCGACGCCGCTGCCGAGCAGCACGCCGGCGACCACGTCCGAGAGCCAATGCGCGTGGAGGTAGACCCGGGACGAGGCCATCACGAACGCGAACGCCGCGGCCGTCCACTCCCACCGGCGACGCCGCGGGCCGGCCGGCATCAGCACGAGCACGAGCGCGACCGCGGTCGCGGCGCCGGCGACGGCGTGTCCCGACGGGAACGAGTACCCGACGACGTCGACGAGGGGCTCCGGCGGCCGCCCCCGGTGGAAGAACGCCTTCGCCCCGGCGAGGAGGATCTCGGCGACGGCCCAGGTCCCCAGCCATACCGAGAGCGCGCGCCATCGCCGGACGACCGCGAGGTAGACGGCGACCGCGATCCGGACCGGGATCGTGACCAGCCCGCCTCCGAGGACGTTGAGCACCCGGGCCAGGGCCGTGAGCGGCTCGCTCCGCACCTCGTCCACCCAGTCGTACACGCCCTGGTCCCACTCGCCGATGAACGGGACCGTGGTCAGTGGCGCCGCCTCCGGTGGATGGCGGCCGACGCCGAGGAACACCAGGATCATCGCGGCGAGCAACCCGAGCGCGTACCACAGGGCCCTCCGGTGGTTCACGAGCACGGCTCAGTCGCCCCCCGCGCACCCGGTGGCGCCGAAGCCGCACAGGATGAGCCCGACGTCCGCGTAGCGGTCCACGAGCTCCTGCCGCGGGCGGAACGAGATCGCCTGATCGGCCTGCAGGACGAGGCTCGTGTCGTCGTCGTCGAACCGGTATTCGACCTTCACGCAGCCGCCGGGGAACGTGTAGTAGCGGTTCGCGGAGTAGGAGGGCCCGAGCGAGATCGGCTCCTCGAAGCGCCGCGTCCCGATCTCGTCGGGGCCGGCGATCACCTCGACGGCGTTCGAGACGTCGCACGCCGTCAGCAGCTCCACCTCGACGGCCTTCATCCCGGCGCGATCGGACGCGAGCCAGAAGCGGAAGGCGCCGTCCACGACCTGCGAGCCGGCGAAGTCCCACCCCGTGAGCAGCGCGTCCAGGCAGGGCAGGAGCGAGGCGGACGGCACGGCCTGCGCGGCGAGCGCGAAGACCGGGTCCTCGCCCCGGCAGTCCGGCCGCACGTCGGTGGACGCGGCGCACCCCGGCAGCAGGAAGGCAAGGAGGGCCGTGACGAGCACCGCTCGACGGATCACGTGAACACCGCCCAGTTGCTCGCGACGAAGCCGATGGAGAGCAGCGCGATGAAGAGGACCCCGAGCGTCACCGCGATCCTGCGGAGGCTCCAGCGTTGGATCGGGATCGGATCGTGCGGGGGAGCCAGGCGCCGGAACTCGGCCAGGAGGTCGCGCCCGTCCCGCTTCATCATCGTGCGGACCTGCGTCGGGCTCGCGACACCGCGCGTGGCGGCGAACGCCTCCGCGATCTCCTCCGGCGTGAAGTAGCG
>DATBMU010000005.1:0-18207 GCA_036554665.1 Actinomycetota bacterium
AGGGCGGCCCGTAGTTGTTCGCGAGGTCGAAGTGCGTGATCCCGAGGTCGAACGCCCGCCGGACGATCTCGCGCTGGGTCTCCCAGGGGCGGTCGTGGCCGAAGTTGTGCCACAACCCGAGCGAGATCTCGGGCAGGAGGAGGCCGCTGCGGCCGGTGCGGCGGTAGCGCATCGAGGCGTAGCGGTCGTCGGCGGGCACGTAGGTCATCGGGATCCCTCCGAGGGCGCGGACGGCGCCATCGTACGGGCGCGGCCCGGGCAGACAGGGTGGGCGGGCTCGGGTAGGCTCGCGGCACGCAGCGGAAGGGAGGAACCGTGCCCAAGCGAGAGCGGGACGCGCTGGCCCAGGTGCCGCTGTTCTCCAGCCTGGCGCCTCGGTACCTGCGGCGCCTCGCCGACCTCACCGAGGAGCAGCGCTTCATGGAGGGCTCTCGCGTCGTCCGCGAGGGCGATATCGGCGACACCTTCTACGTGATCCTCGAGGGCCAGGCGAACGTCCTGAGCGCGTCGGGGCGGGTCGTGAACCGCCTTCGGCCGGGGGACTTCTTCGGTGAGATCTCGCTCCTGGACGGTGGCCCTCGGACGGCCACGGTGGTCGCCGACACGCCGCTCAAGATGCTGGCGCTCCCGCGCAAGGCCTTCCTCCACGTGATCGAGCTCGAGCCGGCGGTCGGCGTGGCCCTGCTGAGCCACTCGGCGTCGATGCTCCGGCGTCTGGAACGTTCGACGAACCGCTGATGCGGGCCGAGCTCTTCCGGCCCGACGACCCCGGCACGGTGGTCGCCGTCGCCATCTGGTCCGAGGACGATCCCCGGATCGAGCCGACGGCCGGCGCGCCGGAGGGCGTCGAAGGGCTCCTTCGCCCGACCCCGGTCGCCGTGGACGACGCGTCGCTCCGCTCGCTCGGCACCCACGGCGAGAGCCTGCTGCAGCCGGGCTCGCTCGAGTGGTTCCGCGCGGCCCTGCTCTCGCGCGCGCCGGCGCTCGGCCTCGCCGTCCGCTTCGTCGCGCACGAGGTCCGCGGCGGCTGGGACCCGGCCGCGAACTACCGGACGTTCGCCGACCAGGTGAGCCGCCTCACCCGCTCCTAGACCGGATCCGCGTTCGCCTCGACCCAGTCGCGTCCCGCGTCGCAGAATGGAAGGAAGTCGCACCACCGGCATTGCCGGCCGGGCGTCGGGTCGAACTCGCTCGCCCCGATCGAGCGCAGCCACCCGGCGACGCGAGCGCGGACCTCGTCGACCGCGTCGACCTCGTACGAGCGCTCCTCGCCGCTCGACAGGTACAGGTACGTGAGCCGCAGGTCCTCCGGGCGCTTGTGCCAGACGTCGAGGCAGGCGAGCGCGTACACGTCGAGCTGCGTGCGGACCAGCGGGTCGGCCGGATCCGGGATGCGGCCGGTCTTGTAGTCGACCACCTCCCACGGCCCGTCCGGCTCACCGTAGATCGCGTCGATCCGTCCCTTGATCGTGATGCCCTCGACCGGGAGCAGGAACGGCCGCTCCGCGTAGAGCGGCACCATGTCTCCGAAGCGGCTGCTGCGGAACGCCTCGCGGAGATCCCGGAGCTTGCCCGGTGAGCCCGCGAGCTCCTCGACGGTCACGTCGGGCACCTCGTCGACCTCGAGCAGCGTCGCCTGTCCGCGCGACCGGGTCTCGATCCACCGGTGGATCTCGGTGCCGATCCTCGCGCTCGGGCCGGCGAAGCGCGGGAGGGGGCGCACGGCGGACCAGTAGTAGAGCTTCGGGCAGCGGGCGTAGTCGATGAGCGATCCGACGGCGACCGTGCTCCGCCGCGGCGGCTCCGCGTTCACCGGCTCCTCCTGCTCCACGAGGTGCGCGGCGAGGGTGCGCCGGGCCGCCGCCGACCCCTCGAACGATCGACGCTCCTGCGCGTCGAGCGAGGCGACGAGCCGATCCGGCACGTCGCCCGCCTCCCATGCCTCGACGGCCGTCTGCCGCCATCCCTGCGGGAACAGCTCGTCGACGTCCTCGGGCGCCGCGGGCCCCGGCCAGGGCTGCACGAAGCGCTGGCGGTACCCCTCGAGCGGGTTGACGTCGCCCTGCTCGCCGCCTTCGGTCGATCGCTCGACGCCCGCCTCATGCGCCCACTTCATCAGCTCGATGAAGAACCTGCCGACGCCCTTGGCCTCGAGCGTCTCGCCGTACCAGACCGCCGACGAGACGAACAGGTGCCGCTTCGCCCGCGTGAGCGCCACGTAGCAGGTCCGGCGTTCCTCGAACTCCTCCTGCTCGCGCAGGGCGTCGGTGAACGCGCGCATGTTGTCCTCGAACACCGGGAGCAGGTCCCGGTCGCGCCGGAGCTCCACGTCGAGCGAGCTCCCCTTGCGGAGCGGGTTCTGCTGGATCCGCGTGTCGGGGAACAACCCGTGCGCGAGGCCGGGGACGAACACGGCGTCGAACTCGAGCCCCTTGGCGGCGTGCACCGTCATGACCTTCACGGTGTCGTCCTCGCTCGGCTGGACGGGGTTCCACTCACGGTCGTCCTCGATCGAGTCCACGTAGGCGAGGAACGCGCCGAGCGTGAGCTCGCCCTCGACCGGCTGGAACGCGTGGACCTGCTCGAGGAACGCCGCGAGGTTCCGCCGCCGCGCCGCCGCCATCGCCGCGTCGGGCCACGCCTCGAGCTCCGCGAGCAGGCCGGTGCGCCGGATCACGTCGGCGAGGAACTCCCCGACCGGACGGCGCGCGGCGGCGCGGAGCTCGGCGAGCTCCTGCCGGAAGCCCTCGAGCCGCGCGCGCGCCACCTCGCCCAAGCCCTCGACGTCGTCGAGGTGCTCCAGGGCCTCGGCCATCAGGAACGGGTGGTCCTCCAGCAGGTCCTCGTCCTCGTCGAGCTCGAGCTCACGCAGTGCGACGAGGAGGTCGTGGCCGGTCTCGCGCGACCAGGACGCGACGGCGGCGAGGTCCCGCAGGCCGATGCGGTACCGGGGGCCGGTGAGGATCCGCGCGAGGGCCACGCCGTCGGCCGGGTCCTCGGCCGCGCGCGCGTACGCGAGGACCTCGACGACCTCCGGCAGGTGCATCAGCCCGGCGAGGTTCACGAACTCGGCGGGCACGCCCCGGGACCCCAGCGCGAGCTGCAGCGGCGCGAACAACCGGTGCGTCCGACAGAGAACGGCGCACGATCGCCACGGCACGCCGGAGTCGTGGAGCGCGAGCAGCCGCTCCGCGATGCCCTCGGCCTCCGCCACCTCGTGCTCGTACTGGGCGACCCCGACCCGACCGAGGCCGTTGGGCTCCCACGGCCGCAGGACCTTGTCGGGGTCGGGACGCTGCGAGGGCGGGAGCGGCGAGATCACGCGATCGGCGGCGCCGAGGATCCGAGCGCCCGACCGGAAGTTCGTGTAGAGCGGGAGTCGCTCGGACGGCGTGCCGTCGGCCTTGGGGAACTCGGTCCGGAAGTCCAGGAGGTTCTTCAGGCTCGCGCCCCGCCACGCGTAGATGTTCTGGTCGGGGTCGCCGACGGCGGTGACGGGATGGCCGCCGCCGAAGACGTGCCGCATGAGCACGGCCTGCGCGTGGTTCGTGTCCTGGTACTCGTCGAGCAGCACGGCGCCGAACCGGCTCCGGTACGCCTCGCCGACCTCCGGGTGCGACTCGGCGATCCGCACCGCATGGGCGATCTGGTCGCCGAAGTCGATCACGCCGAGGCTCGCCTTGATGTCGCGGAAGACGCGGACCGCCCGGGCGATCTCGAGCCGCTCGCGCGCCGCCTGGAGCGGTTCCTTCGCGCGGGCCTTCGCGAGCGCATCCAGCTTGCCCTCGACGTGCTCGATCACGGTCTCGGGCTCGACGAGGTGGTTCGCGAGTTGCTCGTCGAGCGACAAGATGTAGCCGACGATCGCGGGCTGCCACCGCGTGTGCTGCGCGTCGAACGTCATCCGATCGAGGACGCGCGCCGCGATCTCCGTCCGCTGGGCCTGGCTGAGGATCCGCGCGCCCGGCTCGAACCCGGCGAGCATCCCGAAGCGCTCCAGGATCTGGGCCGCGAACCCGTGGTAGTTGGAGATCTCGGGCTCCTCGCCCTCGGGGAGGTCGAGCGTGTGCAGCGCGCGACGGATCCGGACGATCAGGTTCTCCGTGGCCTTGTTCGTGAACGTGAGGCACAGGACGTTGCCGGGGAGCACGCCGGGGTGGTCGGCCTCCGCCCGGCCGGTGGCGACCATCGCGAGGTGGATCACCCGCGCGGCCATCACGGAGGTCTTCCCCGACCCGGCGCCGGCGACCAGCACGTACGGCTCGAGCGGCCACGTGATCGCCCGCCACTGCTCGGGCGTCGGCTCGCCACCGAGGAACTCGAGGATCGGCTCGGGGTAGGCGGTCATCCGCCCTCCTCGGCGTTCGCCGGGGCGATCGGGAACACCGGGGCGCCCTGCGGGTACCTCGTGCAGAGGGTCTGGAACCGGCAGAAGAAGCAGCTCGCCGTCGTGCTGGCGACGTAGCGCCGCTCGGCGTCGAGCCGGCGGATCCGCGCGATCAGCTCCGAGACGCGCTCGCGCATCCGCGTCTGGTAGTCGGCCTCGGCCTCCTCGGCGATCGGCCACTCCCGGACGTCGAGCGCTCCGTCGCTCCGCTTTCCGCCGAGGAACGCGAGCTCGACCGCCTCGACCGGCCGGTGCTGGGCGAGGTCGTCGCACTCGGTCACGGCGAGGTAGTAGATGCCGAGCTGCAGGCTGTCGCCGGCCTTGGGCGCGTTGTCCGAGCGGCCGGTCTTGTAGTCGGTGATCCGGGTCCCGCCACCGGGTCCCGCTCCGATCCGGTCGATCTTGCCGCGCAGCACGGCGCCGTCGAACGGGAAGGAGAAGCTCTGCTCGGTCGCGGTCGCCGGGGTTGCGGCGTACCGATCGAACCAGTTGCGGATCAGCTTCGTCTTCGCGTTGGCCCGCTCGGCCTCGGAGATCGCGAACGACGGGAATCGCGCCGGCTCCCACCGCTCGTCGACCACCCGGGCGAAGGCCTCCTCGGTTCGCTCGACCTTCCCGTTCTCGCAGTCCTCGATGATCGAGTGGATCAGCCGGCCGACCCACGCCTGGTAGCCGCCCCCGGGATCGAGACCGAGCTCGCTGCTGAGCACGAACTGGAGCTCGCAGTTCTCCAGCGTGTCGAGCCGCGAGTACGAGAGGTGCAGCGTGTCGCGCTCGGGAGCCCCCAGATCCGTCCACCCGCGCTGGAACCACCAGCGCCGCGGATCCTCGCCGAGCGCGAGGAGCCCGGCGAGCCCGGCCAGCCGACCCGGGGCCGGCACCGACGCGTCCGCGAGCTCGCGGCGCCACGCAGCGGCCGCTTCCCGGAGGGACACGGGCTCGGCGAAGGGGGCGGCCGGCACCGGTGACCACGTCACGCCCAGCTCGTCGACGAACCGGGAGGTGAGCGTGACGGCGGAGGGGTCGCCGTGGGGATCGGTGGCGGTGAGGAGCACGCGGCGTCGTGCCCGCCGGCGCACCGTCGTGAAGAGCCGGCGCTCATCGGCCAGCCGTGCGCGGTTGACCTCGGACCTCGGGCGCGGCCCGTCGAGCGCGGCGAGGTCGAACATCGGCTCCGGACGAGAGAGGCTCGGGAAATCGCCCTCGAGCACGTCGAGGACGACGACGGTGTCGAACTCGCGACCGACGGTGGCGTGCGCGGTGAGGACGTGCACGGAGTCCCGCTCGTCCTCGCCGCCGGCGGCCAGACCCGGGGCACCCTCGGCCGCGTGCAGGGGGAGCAGGAACGCCTCCACCGAGGGGTCGCCGATCGACGACGCGTCCGAGAGCTGATGCGAGAGCTCGACCACGGCGTCCAGGTCGACGCGGGCGCGATGGTCCGCGTCCGCGGCGGCCACGAGCTCCCGCGCGTACGGGAGCTCGTGCCACAGGATGCGGAACGCATCGAGCGCGCTCGACCGCCGTGCCGTAGCGCGCTCCAGCGTCCCTCGGAGGGCTTCCAGCGTCGCGGCGTCGTCCGGGTCCGCGAGGTGGGCGTGGTCGAGCGCATCGCCCGGCCGTCCCCCGTGCGCCCGGACGAGGCGGAGGAACGCTCGGGCGGAGGCCGGCGACATCCGGCCGAGCTCCGAGGTGAGCAGCGGGGCCGCGAGCGCGTCCCGCTCCTCGTTCGAGGCGACGACCCACCGGAGGGCGAGCACGAACGGCCGCGTCGCCGGGAGCGTCGACGGGGACCCGTGCTCGGACGTCGTGCGGGGGACCAGCGCGTCGTCGAGGGCGCGGCGAACGCCGTCCGCGTGCGCGCCCTCCCGTCGGACCACGACGGCGAGCTCACGCCACGCGACGCCGTCCTCGACGTGGATCCGCCGCAGCTCGCGCGCGATCGCCGCGTGCTCCTCCGAGACGTGGGGCGCGCGCCACGCCTCGATCGGAAGATCGGCCGGCCGATGCGGCGTGGCGAGCTCGATCCGCCGTCCGTCGGGGAAGCGGTCGGCGAAGCCGCGGATCGGCTCGTCGGTGGTGCCCTGGAACGCGAACACGTGCGAACCGGGATCGCCCGCCACGACGAGCGAGCGCGGTCGGAGATCGAGCAGGAGCCGCTCGGCCGCCAGGGTCACGTCGTGGTAGTCGTCCACGAGCAGGTGATCGAACGGCGGCTCGCCGTCCGCCGCCGCGGCGGCCGCCTGGGAGACGAGGCCGGCGAAGTCCACCTCGTCCGCGTGGTCGAGCACCTCGAGGTACTGGCGGAGGAACGCGGCGAGCTCGAGCCAGCCGCCGAGACCGGCCTCGTCCGCGCGGCGCTCGATCTCGTCGGGGCCCAGGAGCGCCTCCTGCGCGCGCGTCACGAACTGCCGGACCTCGTCGGCGAAGCCCCGCAGCGGCAGCAGCGCGCCGTACGCCGGCCACCGCGCGGCATCCTCGCCGCCCAGCAGCTCGCGAACGCGCCGGAACTGATCGGCCGCGCTCAGCACCCTCGGTGGACCGGCGTACCCGAGCCGCGCGGCGCGCTCGCTGACGATGCGGAGCGCGAGGCCGTGGATCGTGAGGATCAGGGCGTCGGGCATCGCGGCGCCGAGCCGCGGGAACAGCGCGGCCCGAGCTTCGTCGCGCGCCCGCCTGGACGCGACGACGAGGGCGACGCGGTCGGGGTCGGCCCCGGCGGCGAGGAGCGACAGGAACCGCTCGCGCAGGATCGCCGTCTTGCCGGTTCCCGGCCCGCCGCGGACGAGCAGTGGCCCGACCTCGTGGTCGAGCACGTCCTGCTGGCGAGGATCGGGTGCGAAGGGGGCCATCGCGCCCGCGATGCTACCGCCGAGCGACGACACCCCAGCCGGGGCTCGCCGCGGTCACCGCCCGGGCGCCGTGCTCATCCCGCGCGGGTGGCCCAGCGGACCACCCCGCCGCCGCTGATCGAGCCGACGAGGTGTCCGTCGCGCAGCACGAGCGCCGCCCGCTGGCTCCCGAGGCGCCCGGAGACCTCGTCCAGGCGCTCGTCCGGGTGCGCGACCAGCACGTGCTCGAGCGGGATCGTCGCCTCGCGCGCCGGGCGGAGCGGGTCCCGAGCCCCGAGGTCCCGGGAGGAGGAGAACGAGATCATCCCGATCACGGTCCCGTCGCGCTCGAGGACCGGGAACGCCTCGTCCTCGTGTCCGCGCAGGTAGCGCTCGAGCGTCTCCGAGAGCGAGAGGTCGGCCGGCACGGCGGGCGGCGGAGGATCCATCGCGTCGGCCACGGTCGCCGCCGCGAGCCGGTCCGCGAGGTCGACGTGCTGCCGCGACACCCTCGCGCCCTGGAAGATGAACAGCCCGATGATGGCGAGCCAGATCGCCTGGAACAGGTCGTCGCGGCTCAGCTCGAGCGCCGCCCCGGCGAACATCAGCACGCCGATCCCCATGCCGGCCCACGCCGCGACCGTCGTCCCGCGTGCCCGGCTGCCGGTGATCCGCCACACCGCGGCTTGGAGCATGCGACCGCCGTCGAGCGGGAGACCGGGCAGGACGTTGAACACGGCCATGAACAGGTTGACGACGCCGATGATGCCGAACAGCACGGGGAGCGGTCCGTTCGCGGGCTCGAGCGTCCTCGCGAGCCACCAGAACAGGCCGCCGAGCACGAGGCTCATCGCGGGTCCGAGGGCCGAGATGACGAACGCCGGCCCCGGCCCCCGCTCCTCGGACCGGGCGGCCGTGAACCCCCCGAAGAACACGAGCGTGATGCCCTCGACGCGGATGCCGGCGATCCGGGCCGAGACGGCGTGCGCGAGCTCGTGCAGGAAGACGGCGCCGAAGAACATCCCCGCGCCGAAGATCGCGTAGGCGATCGCCTCGCCGTCCGAGATCGACGGGAAACGCGACTCGAAGCGCGCCCACAGCGTGTACACGGCGAGCACGGCGATCCAGATCCACGAGGCGTCCACGTTGACCGGTATCCCGCCGATCGTCGCGATGCGGAACGAGCGGCCGAACATGCGTCGAGGGTACCCCAGCCTCGAACGGCGGCCGGTCTGCGACAGTGACCCGATGGAAGAACGTCACCGTCTCGGCCGGCGCCGGGTGGGCGCCGCGGTAGCCGCGGCCGTGGTCGGCGTCGTGGGCGCGTGGCTCGGCATGTCCCTGCTGGCGCGGACGACCGTGCCGATGGGACCGTTCCACGTCGAGCTCGACGCGGGGTTCGGCAGGGGCGAGACGCGCCTCGGGCTGCCCCCGTTCGGAGCCCTGACCGCCGACACGCACCTGTCGCCGCTCCGCCTGTCCGCGACGCTCCAAGACGTCGGCGTGCAGCGGCTGACGGACGCCGTAAACCGGCGAGGGATCGACGGGCTGGTCGCCGACGTCGAGCGCGACGCGCGCGACCGCATCGCGCCGCTGGCGGCCCGGGTGCTCCTGATCGGCGCCCTCGGTGCCGCGGTGCTTGCGCTGCTCGTGTTCCGCACGCGGTGGCGGCTCGTCGCGGCGTCGGTCTCGTTCGGCGTGCTGAGCGTCGCGCTCTGCGAGCTGCTCGTGCTGTCGACGTTCCGGCCGGGCGCGTTCACCGAGCCGACGTACTCGGGCTCGCTCGCGCTCGCCCCGAAGCTGATCGGGCCGGCCCGCGAGGCGACCGACAGGATCGAGGACCTGCGGGCGGGCCTCGAGCAGATCGTCGACGGCGCGGTGCGCGCGTACACCACGCTGCAGTCGCGACCGCTCGGCGACGACGCGATCCGCGTGCTCCACGTCTCGGACCTGCACGCGTCTCCGCTGGGGTTCGACTTCGCCCGCGAGGTCGCGCTCGGCTTCGACGTCGACCTGGTGATCGACACCGGAGACCTGACGTCGTTCGCCACGCCGATCGAGAACCTGATCGTCGCGCGGATCCCGGAGTTCGGCCGCCCGTACGTGTTCGTGCGCGGGAACCACGACTCGACCTCGCTGCAGGCGTCGGTCGCCCGGGAGTCGAACGCGATCGTCCTCGACGGCGGTGCGCGAGCGGTGGCCGGCCTCGAGATCTACGGGCTCGGGCACCCGGCGTTCACGCCGGCACGGGGCGTCGAGGTCGACGCCGAGGCGTTCGAGGAGCAGGCGCGCTCGGCGGGCGAGCGCGTCGCCGCGGACCTCGACCGGATCGGGGAGCCGGTCGACGTGATCGCCGTCCACGACGACCGGATGGCCGAGGCGGTCGCCGGGCGGGTCCCGCTCGTGATCTCGGGCCACTTCCACGAGACGGGCGCCGAGGTCGTGAACGGGACGTTGTTCCTGCGGATCGCGACGACGGGCGGCTCGGGCGCCGGCATCTTCCGCGGGCTCGACATCCCCTTCACGGCGGAGGTCCTCTACTTCTCGGACGAGGAGGTCCCCGAGCTGATCGCCTACGACGTGATCGAGCAGGTCCCCGAGTCGGGGAGCCTCACGGTGCAGCGGGTCACCGTGTCCGAGGCGTTCGGCGAGCTGGTCCTGACGCCGTCGCCGGCCGTGCCGATCGGGAGCACCGGCGGCGGCGCTTCGGACTCGCCCGCGCCGTCTCCCGCCTAGGCTCGTCTGCACGAACGCGCCCACGAGAGCGTTCATGGAGGGGTGAGGGAGACCTCGAGCGGCGTGGCCGAACGCGACGAGACCGTCTCGGCGGACGCGGGATCGGCCTTCGAGGCCTTCTTCGAGCGGGAGCACGCCCGGCTCCTCCGGGCGCTCTACCTCGTGACCGGGAACGTGCAGGAGGCTGAGGAGGTGATGCAGGACGCGTTCGTCGCGGTGTGGGAGCGCTGGGAGCGCGTGTCGGCGATGGATGAGTCGACCGGCTACCTCTACCGGACGGCCATGAACCGTTGGCGCAGCCGGGTCCGGCGGGCGGCACGGGCCGCCCGGCGGGTCGTCGGTTCCGCGGAGGCCGGAGACGCCTTCGCCGCGGCCGACGAGCGCGACGCGCTCGCCCGCGCCCTCGCGCGGCTGCCGAAGCGGCAGCGCGCGGCCGTCGTGGTGACCGAGCTCCTCGGGTACGGCGCCTCGGACGCCGGCCGCATCCTCGGCGTGACGGCGGCCACCGTCCGCTCGCTCGCCTCGCAGGGGCGCGCCGCCCTCCGTTCGAGCCTGGAGGATCCGGATGAGCGATGACCTCCGCGCCCGCCTGGAGCGTCTCGGCGATCGAGCGCGGGTCGATCCGGGCGCGTTCGAGCGCCTCGACCGCGCGCGCCGCCGTCGCGACCGGAACCGACGGATCACCGCCGGCACGGTCGCGCTGCTCCTCACGATCGGTGGTTCGGTCGCGATCTTCGGCGCCCTGCGAGGCGGCGAGCGGACCGTGGGCGACGGTGGCGTCGAGGGCGGCTTCTTCGCGCTCTGGCCCGAACAGACGGCCGAGGGTCTCGCCGACGCTCAGGAGCGGCTCGAGAGCGGCGATCCGGGGCTCGCGTGGCGGACGGACCCGCTCGAGGTCGCCCGTCGGTTCGCGACGGACGTCCTCCTCTGGCCGGCGGTCGACGTGCGCGCCGAGGATCCATCGGAGGCCAACTGGGCGTTCGCGAGCCTCCACGTTCCCGCCGGGTCGGCGTGCGACGCGATCGTCGGCGACGCCGAATGCCCCTCGACCCCGACGACCGTCGCGATGCGTCGGTCCGGCGACCTCTGGAACGTCGTGGACGTGCACGGCGAGGATCTGGTCCTCCCGCTCTCGGTCGGCGAGGTGGTGGCGTCCGGGACGACGATCAGCGTGCCCACGAGCCTCCCCGACGGCGAGGAGGTCTCGATGGGGGTCGCGTTCCTGTCCGCGTGCGATACGTCCGGGATCGATCGGACCGTCGAGGCGGCCGGTGGCGAGCTCACCTTCCTGGTGCCGAAGGTTCCCGTCGGCTGCACGGGGTACGTCTACGCGATGCGACCGGCCACCGGGGCCGGCGCCGTCGCGATCGGGTCCTTCGTCTTCACCGACGCCGAAGCCGTCCCGGCCATCGGCTACCTCATCGAGGAGGTCTCCGCGGTCCCCGTGCGCTTCTCGAACGACGCACCGGACGAGGTCGCCGAACTCACGTGCGACTCGACCGGGACCATCTCGCCCGAGCGAGCGGTCGTGGTCGCGCAGGCCGACGGCGTCCACATCGCGATGACGAACATCGCCGACGTCCCGATCTCGTTCTCGGGCGAGTCGTGGGGGGACGGAGCCGCGCCCGGCGAGCGGGTCGAGGTCGTCTGGCCGGTGCCCCCGGGGGCGGCCACGGTCTCCTGCAGCGTCGAGGACCCGAGCTTCGGCGGCGTCGCGAGCTCGGCGACCGTGACCGTCGTGGATCCCGAGGGCCTGTACGTCCCCGCGGATCTCGAGTGCGCGAGCGGTGAGGCGTACGGGATGGCGCCGAGCTACGCGGAGGGGGCGACCGGGTTCGCGGGCGAGCCGGCGCAGGTCGTGGGCGACCACGTGACCGGCCTCGAGTTCGACGACGTGGTCGATCCCGGCGGCTACCCCGAGAGCGCGGAGCCGGTCGTGCGCATCGTCCGCGACGGCGCCGTCGTCGGGAAGGTCACGCTCTTCGACGACGGCCGGGGCGGGTGGCTCCTCAGCTCGCTCGAGGGATGCTCCGGTACGTCGTTCGGCTGGAGCGACGAACCGTCCGGCGTCACGGGTGCCACCGGTCCGGCCGAGTCGCCGTTCCTCTCGATGTGTGCGCCCGAGGGCGCAGCCAGGGCCGATCTCCGCGTGGACGGCCGGGAGCTCGGGTTCGACCCGCGGTGCCTGTGGGCTCCCGCCGGCGAGGAGCTCACGATCGTGTTCCGGAACCTCGACGAGGGGGTCAGGCGGAACATCTCGATCTACGCGATGGCCCCGTGCCTCGAGGAAGCGATCCTCGCCGGCGCGCCGCCTTCGTGCCCGCCGGAGACGCTGGAGCTGCCGTTCTTCGTCGGCGAGATCGTCACGGGCGTGACCGAGATCAGCTACCAGGTCGGCGACTTCGAACCCGGGGTGTACTACTTCCAGGACGACGTCCATCCCTCGGCCAACGCCGTCCTGATCGTCGAGTAGCGCCGCGTTCGGCTCCGCTTCCGGAGGCGCTGCTAGGCTGGATGGCGGGTTCCCGGGGCCGGCATCCGGTTCCGCCGAGAGCGTCCGGCCCGGCCTACCCTCCCTTCCACGCGGGCGTGCCCGCGGGGCCGGGCCGGACCCTACTCCTCGAGTCCGAGCAGGTCGGCGAGCTGGCGGGCGTTGTTCACGGCGAAGTCCCGGTAGCAGTTGTTCATCAGCACGTGGGTCTCGCGTGCCTGTTCGGCGAGCCCTTCGATCCTGGGGACCCACTCCCGCAGCTCCGCTTCCGAGTACTCGTAGCGGAACCGCTCGGAGGCGCTGACGTTCTTCTTCGCCCAGACCTCGCGGTCGCGGCCGTGGAACCTCACCATCGCGAGGTCCTTCGCGGTGGCGGCGGCGACCGGCGGCAGCGAGGAGTCGAACCCCTGCGGCATGTCGACGGCGACGTACGGGAGGTCGTGCTCCTCGAGGAACGAGAGCGTCTCCTCGACGTTCCGCTCCTCCATCCACGTCTTGTGACGGAACTCGACGGCGACCCGGAAGTCCTTGAGGCGCTCGGCGCACTCGAGGATGTAGTCCTTGTTCTTGCGTCCGATCACGAACCACTGGGGGAACTGGAACAGCACCGCGCCGAGCTTGCCGGCCGAGTGCAGCGGCATCAGCGCGTCGTGGAACCGCTGCCAGACCTCCTCGACGATGGCGTCGGGGAGCTGCTCCCGGTACAGGTTCTTCTTGTCCTCGAGTTCGTCGGGGAGCTCGGGCTGGAGGTCCTTGTAGATCGACTCCCGCTTCGTCGGGTGGTTCGTGAGGAGCGAGTAGGCCTTGATGTTGAACGTGAAGTCCTTCGGGGTGCGCTCGATCCAGAGCACCGCGTTGCGCTCGCTCGGCGGGAAGTAGTAGGTCGAGTCCACCTCGACGATCGGGAACGTCTCCGCGTAGAACCGCAGCCGCGCCTCGGCCGTCTTGGCCCCGGGCGGGTAGAAGTGTCCGTCCTTGACGAGGGTCGGGTCGGTCCAGCTCGAGGTCCCGATCAAGATCTTCGATGGCGCGGCCATGACGGCTACGGTTCCCCCGTCTCTCCGACCTGCGCGTCCGAGTCCTCGACGACGGGCTTCTTGCGCAGGACCTTGTCCTTGGCCTCCTGCGCCTTGCGCTTGGCGAAGTTGAGCGCTCGCTGCGCCCAGACGTACTCGGTCGCGAGCACGGCGAGGCCGGCGATCACGAGCAGGATCCCCGGCCCGGGCAGGACCAGCATCGCCAGACCGAGCACCACGAGCACGAACCCGGCCACGCTCACAGCGATCCGCTTCCCGTTGCGGGCGATGAAGCGGATCGTGACCCGGAAGGGGAACCAGACCCAGCGTGTCACGCTCGACATGTGCGCTCCATCGTACGGGTGGAGACGCGGAACGGCCGCGCCCTTCGGCGCGGCCGTTCCTGCTCGGTTCGGTGGATGCAGGGCTAGTCGTCGTCCCCGCCGCCGTGGCCCGAGTTGTCGTCGTCGCCGTCGTCGTCGTCGGAGTCGTCATCGTGATCGTCGTCCCCGCCGCCGTGGCCCGAGTTGTCGTCGTCGTCGCCGTGACCGGAGTTGTCATCGTCGTCGACCGCGCCGCCCTGGCACTCGGGATCGTTGGCGTGCTCGGCCTCGTCGCAGTTGCCCGAGATGTCCCCACCGATCGACGCGCTGCTCGACGGGGTCGGAGTCGGCGTCACGCCCTGGCACTCGGGGTCGGCTGCGTGCTCGGCCTCGTCGCAGTTGCCGCTCACGTCGACCGTGCCGTCGGCCGACGGGATGGCGGACGGCTCGGGCGTGGGATCGTCGGTCGGGGAGACGGTCGCCGTCGGCGTCGGCGACGGGGAATTGCCGTTCGCTGCGAACGCCGTGACGGCGAGCGCGGCGACCACCATGATCGCGCCGATCAGCGCGACGATGCGGATCGTGCCTCTCATCTCAGACCTCCCTGTTCGGGTACGTCACCACCGTAGGGAGGAGCGGGTTACGCGGCGGGCAGTCGTGCGCTAAGGCGAGGCTAAGGATCGACGATCAGTCGTCGTCGTGATCGTCATCGTCGTCGTCCGACCCCGACCCCGATCCCGATGAGTCGTCGTCGTCACCGTCGTCCGAGCCCGACCCGGAGTCATCCGACCCGGAGTCGTCCGAGCCCGAGCCGGAGTTGTCGTCTCCACCGCCCGAGCCCGAGTGGTCGTCCGAGCCGTCATCCGAGCCGGAGTGGTCGTCGCCGCTCGGGCTCGGCTCGTCGTCGTCCGACCGGGACGGGGACGGGGACGGCTCGTCGGTCCGTTCCGGCGTCGGTGAGGGTTCGTCATCACCCTCGGCGGATGCAGAGGCCGTCGGAGCCGGCTCGAAGGTGGGCGTAACCGGCTCGGAGATCTCCTGTCCCGCGAGCGCGAACGCGCCGGCCGTGAGACCGAGCGCGACCACGAGGCCCGCGAGGCCCCAGCCGACGGCCGTGAGGATCTTCCTGGACATGCGCCGAGGGTAGCGATGCGACCGATAAGAGCAGGTAAAGCGTCAGATGGCAGCGGCGCGCAGGCGAACCTCGACCCGGGTCCCGTCGCCGACGGCGCTCGTCACGGCCATGGATCCGCCCCACTTCTCGGCGAGATCCCGAGCGATCGCGAGGCCGAGACCGGAGCCGCCCGAGGGGGTTCCGCGTCCCCGGTAGAAGCGCTCGGTCACGCGCGCGAGCTCGTCCTCCGGGATCCCCGGCCCGTGGTCGCGGACCGCGACGAACACGTGCCCGTCCTGCGATCCCGACTCGATCGTGATCTCGCCCGGCGCGTACGACATGGCGTTGTCGAGGAGGTTGTCCAGGATCTGGTCGAGGTCGGTCGGATTGCCTTGTGCGGTTCCGCCGTCGCCGTGCGACGTCAGGGTGGTCTCGATCCGCTTGGCCCGTTCGTCCCACCGGGCGACCGCGCGCGCGATGGCCTCCTGGAGGTCGACGAGCGTCGGCTCCCCCTCCTCGATCTCCCGGGACATCGCGAGCAGCCGATCGACGATCTCCGAGAGCCGGTCGACCTCTCGATCGGCGGCCTCGAGCTGACGGTGGAGGTCGTCGTCCTCGGTCTGCGACATCGCCGACTCGAGCCGCAGCTTCATGCCGGTGAGCGGCGTGCGGAGCTGGTGGGAGGCGTTCGCGACGAACTCGCGTTGGGCCTGCACCGTGCGCTCCAGCCGACCGGCCATGTCGTCGAAGGATCGGCCGAGGTCGACGATCTCGCTCGCACCACCGACCTCCTCCGCGCGGGCCGTGAGGTCGCCCGAACCGAGCCGCTTGGCCGCGGCCGCGAGCCGGATGAGCGGACGCGAGAGGGAACCGGCTAGGCCGAACGCAAGCAGCAGACCGGCGAGCAGCGCGGCGATCCCGATCGCGGCGAGCCCGAACGTCACGTTGCGGACGTTGTCGTTCACGTACTGGACGCTCCGGGTGATCCGGACCGCACCCAGGAGACGGTTCTCGTCGCGGATGGGGACCGCCGTCGCCATGATGTCGTGTCCGAGGTCCACGCTGTCGCGGATCTCGGAGAACGGCGTCCCGGCCAGAGCCGCGGAGATCTCCGGACGGCCCTCCGTGGCGAACAAGGTGCCGAGCTCGGCCGGGCCGTCGGAATCGGCGACCAGGATCCCCTGATCGTCGACGACCACGACCCGCCCACCGACCTGTGGCTGGGCCTCGTCGACGATCGCCTCGAGGCGCCCCGGGCGGCCGATGTTGTCCGCGCCGATCGCGGAGGCGATGCCCTGCGCCTCGATCAGGGCGCGGCTCTCGAGCTCGGCGGTCGCGCGGCGCTGCAAGGTGATCGTGAGCGGCAGCCCGAGCGCCACGATCAGGACGATCAGGATGTACGCGAACGCCAGGACGAGGCGGGTGCGGACCTTCGTGGCAGCCTCCTACGCCTCCTCGGGAGCGAGGAACCGGAAGCCCACGCCTCGGATCGTGGTGATGTAGCGAGGGTGGGACGGATCGTCCTCGATCTTCTTGCGGAGCCACGACACGTGCACGTCGAGCGTCTTGGTGGGTCCGAACCAGTGCGGGTCCCAGACCTCGTCCATGATCTGCTCGCGCTTCAGGACATCGCCCGCGTTCGACATCAGCATGTGGAGGAGATCGAACTCCTGGGCCGCAAGCTCGATCGGCTCGCCGGACTTCGTCACGGTGCGGGAGCCCGGATCGAGCTGGATCGTGCCGATCTCGATCGGTCCGCGACGCTCGGTGCCACGGCCTCGACGCATGATCGCCCGGATCCGGGCCGTGAGCTCTCGCATCGAGAACGGCTTGACGACGTAGTCGTCCGCGCCGAGCTCGAGCCCCACGACACGGTCGATCTCCTCGCCGCGAGCGGTGAGCATGATGATCGGGACGTCGGACCCGCGCCGGATCTCACGCGCCAGGTCCCGCCCATCGCCATCGGGGAGCATCACGTCGAGCAGGATCAGGTCCGGCGTTTGGCGTTCGAGGGCCTCCCGCGCGGTCTCGAGCGTGCCCGCGACCTCCGGCTCGAACCCCTCCCGGTCGAGGCTCTCCGCCAGGGGTTCAGAGATCGCCGGCTCGTCCTCCACGACCAGGATCCGTGGCTTCACACGACGATGGTAGCCGCAGACTTGTCATTCTTGACCCCCGGGCCGTCCCTTCCCCATGATTCACGGCACTGGACCTTCCCCCGTTGTCTTCCAGCCTTGGAGAGGGGGTTGCGTGTCAGCCACGACCAGCACCACCGTGGGGGAAGGTAGCGTGGCGCGCTTGCCCCGGCGCACTCGGGCTGGCCCCACGGCAAGGCTTGCGGTGCTCGCGGTGATTGGCGTGGATCTCGCGATCCTCATTGGCGGATTCGTTCTCTCTCCGATGCAGGTCGTTGAGTTGGGGCCCCACCTTCTCGCATGGACGGCGGCCGCTGCAGTGGTCGGCCTGGCTGCCATACAGACTCCCGCCGGCCCTCAACTTGGCATGGATATGCCGGTGCTCTTGGCTGCTGGATACCTCCTCGGCCCCCTCCCAGCAGGGCTGATTGCCTTCGCCGGATACGTGGACCTCCGTGAATTCAGAGGTCAGATAGGAATCGAGCGGGCGCTATTCAATCGATCGCAGACCTCCCTGAGTGTGATGGCTGCCACTGGTGTCTTCGTCCTACTGGGGGGTTCCACGAACATCGTCCCAGGAGCGGCGATTGCGGCACTTGTAGCTGTGGGGATCGACTGCGTAGTTAACTTCGGTCTGGTCGCCGGTGTCATTTCCCTACACGATGGCGTCCCACCTGGCCTGTCTCTCTCACGGCTTCGCCTCGGGTCCGTGTTAGCGTTTTCGATGACCTACGGCTGCTTCGGTTTGCTGAGCCTTCTCCTTTCCGAGGTGTATGGAGTGCTTGGCGCGTGGGGCTTGTTGCTCTTCGTCATCCCACTCGTCCTTGCCAGACAGGCGCTTGCTTCCGCGGAGCAGTTGGAAACCACCAAGAAGCGGCTCGTGCTTCAGAGCAGCGAGCTGTCAAAAGCAACCGATCGCGTGGCCGACGAGCGCAGAGATGAGCGATTGTCAGTCGCAGCGGGACTGCATGATGATGTGCTACCTCCGATTCTCAAGGTACATCTTCTCGGGCAGGTCCTTCGCCAGGAGCTTGCTTCCGGCCAGCTGCTCGCCCTTGAGGAGGACTTGCCTGCGCTGATCGAGGCGACGGACATAGCGAGCGACACGGTTAGGGGTCAGATCCGCAGCTTGCGTGACTCAGCCCTCGGCACGCAAGGTCTGGCCAAGACCCTGCAACTG
>DATBMU010000149.1:0-9699 GCA_036554665.1 Actinomycetota bacterium
CCGGACGTCTTCTTCCCGACCTCGGAGGAGGAGGCCGGCCCGGCGCTCGCGTACTGCGGGGCCTGCGGCATCCGCGAGACCTGCCTGGCCTGGGCGCTCAAGAACGGCGAGCGCTACGGCGTCTGGGGCGGCCTCACGGAGCAGCAGCGCCGCCGCGTCGTCCGTTTCGTGGCCTGATCCCGCGCCGGCCTCGCGGGTTGGTCACGGCGGCATCGGCGCGCCCATACTTGGCTCGCCGATGACCGATGCGACCATCCGCGCGACCGCTCCCCTCCGGATCAGCTTCGTCGGGGGCGGCACCGACTTCCCGCACTACTACGAGCGCCACGGCGGCGCCGTCGTGTCGGCCACGATCCACGGCTCCGCGCACGTCGACGTGACGCCGCGCGCGGACCGCCAGGTCACGATCCGCTCGCTCGACCTCGGCCACCTCGTCGAGTACGGCCTCGAGCGGGGCCCCGTCTACGACGGCTTCCTCGACCTGGCCAAGGCGACGATCGAGCGGCTCGGCGTCGATCGCGGGATCGACGTCGACATCGCCTCCGACGCCCCGCCGGGCAGCGGGCTCGGCGGCTCGAGCGCGCTCGTCACGGCGTGCGTGGGAGCCCTGGCGGCCCTGGACGAGCGGTCGATGTCGGCGTTCGAGGTCGCCCGGCTCGCCCACGCGATCGAGCGCGAGGACCTCGCGATCGCCGGCGGGTGGCAGGACCAGTACGCGGCGGCGTTCGGCGGGCTGAACCTGCTGGAGTTCTCGGCGGACGGCGCCTCGGTGACCCCGCTGCGGGTGGACGAGGAGGCGCTCGCGGAGCTGCGGGACCACCTGCTCCTGTGCTACACGGGCCACGTCCGCACCGACCTCGGGCTGATCGACACGCAGATCCGCATGTACGCCGAGGGCCGCGAGGAGACGATCGTCGGCATGAAGCAGCTCCACGAGATGGCCTACGAGATGCGGGACGCGATCGAGGCGGGCGACCTCCGCTCCCTGGGCGGGCTGCTGCGGGAGGCGTATGAGAGCAAGAAGCGGATGAACCCGCGGATCGCCGAGGGCACCGCGATCGACTCCCTGCTGGAGATCGCCCGCGTCGCGGGGGCGTGGGGCGGAAAGATCTGCGGAGCCGGCGGCGGAGGCTACCTCCTGCTCGCGTGCCCGCCGGACCGGCGGACGGCGGTGCGCGAGGCGCTCGAGGCGCGAGGCGGGCAGTTCACGCCGCTCGGGTTCCGGGCTCGCGGCGTCGAGGCGGTGACCGGCGGGCCGATCTGGCGGCCGACGTGACGCGGCGATTCGTCCTGATGGACCGGGACGGGACGATCAACGAGGAGATCGGCTACGTCCTGCGACCCGGCGAGCTCCGGCTGATCCCGGGCGCCGCCGAGGCGATCCGGCGCCTGCGCGAGCTGGGACTGGGGATCGTGATCGTGACGAACCAGTCGCCGGTCGGCCGAGGCTGGATCACGCCGGCCGAGCTCGACGCGATCCACGACCGCCTGCGCGAGCTGCTCCTGGAGCACGGCGCCGAGGTCGACGCGATCGAGGCGTGTCCGCACGCCCCCGACGAAGGCTGCGGCTGCCGCAAGCCGGCCACCGGCCTGGTCCGTCGCGCGGCGAGCGCCCTCGGCTTCGATCCCTCGGCGTCCTTCGTGGTGGGCGACCACGCCGGCGACATGGCGATGGGCCGCAGCGTCGGCGCGAGCACGATCTTCGTGCTGACCGGGCACGGGGACGAAGAGCGGGCCGCCGCGGAGGCCTTCGCGGACCACGTGGTGGCGGACCTGCCCGCCGCGGCCGAGCTCATCGGGCGAGCGATCTCGTCGAGGGCGCCGTGAACGCCGACCGGGTCCGCGCGTACCTGCTCGAGACCTCGGCGACCGCCACCCGCACCGCGGAAGCGTGCACGGAGGAGATCCTCGCCGCCGCCGCCGCGATCGCGCGGTCCGTCCGGGCGGGAGGCAAGCTGCTGCTCTGCGGCAACGGCGGCAGCGCCGGCGACGCCCAGCACCTCGCGACCGAGTTCGTGAGCACGCTGACGCGCGATCGGCGGCGCGCCGCGATCCCTGCGCTGGCGCTCACGACCGATACGTCCCTGCTGACGGCGATCTCGAACGACTTCGGCTTCCCGGGCGTGTTCGCCCGGCAGGTCGAAGCGCTGGGCCGCGAGGGCGACGTCCTGCTCGGCATCTCCACCAGCGGTGACTCCGAGAACGTCGTGCTGGCGTTCGAGCGGGCGGCGGCGCAGGGGCTCGGCACGATCGCGCTGATCGGCGCGTCCGGGGGGCGCCTCGGCTCGATGGCCGACGTCGCGATCGCGGTGCCGAGCGAGGAGACCTCCCACATCCAGGAGGCCCACATCGCGGTCGGCCAGCTGATCGCCTTCCTCGTGGAGGACGAGCTCCACCCTCGGGGCTGAGCGCCGCGTCTCAGGCGCCGCGAGGCGGACCGGCGCGGACCCTGGCCGCCATCCGCCCCTCCCACCCGGCGTCGCCCTCGTCGGACTCCATCCACCAGGTGGCGCCGACCTCGGCGTAGGCGTCGACCACGCCCGGATCGCCGTCCGCCACGCCGGCGGCGACGACGTCGAACGTCCCGACGCCCATCTCCCGACGCTCGCCGATGAACGCGAGCACGGCCGGGTACTCGTCCGCGTGGAGGGGCCGCATCTCCCCGTCGTCGTCCGAGCCGAGCGGATAGACGCCGTCCCATCTCGCCGCCCGGCGGAACGGGCCGCGGTTCGGCCACACGCCGGCGACCCACACCGGGATCCTCGGCCGCTGCACCGGCACCGGGGAGAACCGGGCCCGGACGCGGAAGTGCTCCCCTTCGACGTCGACCGGCTCCCCGGACCAGAGCCCGGCGAGCACCTCGAGCCCCTCGTCGAGCCGGGCGGCGCGAACGCGGGGATCCGTCGCCTCGCCGAACGGCTCGAAGTCCGCCTCGGCCGGGAAGCCGAGGCCGACGCCGAGGGTCAACCGGCCGCCGGAGAGATGATCGAGCGTCACCGTCTCGCGGGCGAGCTTCCACGGACGGCGCCGCGAGATCGGCGTGATCATCGTCCCGAGGCGGATCCGCTCGGTCCGCGCCGCGATCGCGGCGAGCGTGACCCAGGGGTCGAAGACGGGCACCGGGAGCTCTGTCGTCAACAGCATCTGGTCCCAGAGGAAGAACCCGTCCCAGCCGGAGGACTCGGCCGCGGTCGCGAGGTCCACCAGCAGGTCGAGCCCGCCGATGTTGGGGACGTTGATCCCGTACCGCACGGTCCGAGCCTACCCGAGGCTTGACCATCGAACACCTGTTCGGGTATCGTCGGGGACCCTCGCGGCCCCGGCGGGGAGACGCGGGTGCTCGCGCAGGCGATCCAGACGACGCTCGAGGAGGCCGTCCCGCTCGAGGACACGACGTTCGTCGTCGTCGACCTCGAGACGACGGGCGGCTCGCCGGTGGACGCCCGGATCACCGAGATCGGGGCCATCAAGCTCCGCGGCGGCGAGCGCCTCGGCGTCTTCGAGACCCTCGTGGACCCCGGCGTCCCGATCCCGCGCCCGATCACGTACCTCACCGGCATCGACGACGCGATGGTCGCCGGCGCGCCGTCGATCGCGCCCGTGATCGCCTCGTTCGCCGAGTTCGCGCGCGGGTGCGTCTTCGTCGCCCACAACGCGCGCTTCGACTTCACCTTCCTGAACGCGGCCCTCGAGCGCCTCGACCACGACCCGCTCCCGCCGCCGCCCGTGTGCACCGCGAAGCTCGCCCGTCGCGTGGTGTGGCCGGACGTGCCGAACGTCCGGCTCCAGACGCTCGCGCGGTACTTCCGGACGACGGTCCGGCCGAGCCACCGGGCGATGCCCGATGCCGAGGCCTGCGCGGAGGTGCTCCACGGCCTGATCGAGCTCGGCGGGCGGCTCGGGATCCGGACGATCGCGGACCTGCACGCCGCCGTCCGGGCCCGCGGGCGCCCGAACTTCGGCAAGATCCGTCTCGCCGACGACCTGCCCCGCGCCCCGGGCGTGTACCTGTTCCGCTCGCGGGACGGCCGCGTGCTGTACGTGGGCAAGTCGAAGGACCTGCGCACGCGCGTGCGCAGCTACTTCTACGGGGACTCCCGCAAGAAGATCGAGGGCTTGCTCGAGGAGACCACCTCCGTCGACGGTGTCGTCTGCGACACCGAGATCGAGTCGCTCGTCCTGGAGGCCCGGCTGATCCGCGAGCACGAGCCGAAGTACAACCGCCGCGGTCGCGGGTGGCGGAGGTACGCGTACCTCCGTCTCGACCCGACGGAGGCGTTCCCGCGTCTGCGGGTCGTCCGGGAGCCGAAGGCCGCCGGAACGTACCTGGGTCCGTTCGCGTCGTCGCGGCACGCGCGCTCGGCCAAGGAGGCCCTGGAGGACGTCGTGCCGATCCGCCGGTGCACCACCCCGATGCGCGCGTCGACGCGCTTCGCGGCCTGCGCCCTCGCCGAGATGGGGCGCTGCGTCGCTCCGTGCGAGGGTCGCATCGACCCCGAGCGCTACGGGGAGCTCGTCCGGTCCCTGATCTCCTCCCTCTCCACCCCGGGCGGGCTCCTCGCGGCGCTCGAGGCGCGCCTGCGCGACCTCGCCGTGCAGGAGCGATTCGAGGAGGCCGCGCTCGCCCGCGAGCGTCTGCACGCCCTCGCCGAGGCGCTGGCGCGTGCCCGCACCGACGGATGGCTGCTCGCGCCCGACCGGCTCGTGCTCCGAGACCCGGCGGGCCGGACCCTCGCGCTGCGCGGCGGCGCCCTGGTCCGAGGTCCCGACGACGGCCCGCTCGGCGCGCCCTGCCCGCGCGAGCGCGCGGACGAGCTTTCCGCGCTCCGCGCCTGGATCGCGCGCGGCGAGGCGCGGATCGACGTCACCGACGAGCCGCTCGCCGAGCCCGTCGACGGCGGTGCGGAGCTCCATCGCCTCCTGCCGCGCCTGCGGACCGCCGCGCGGACGTGAGCGCGATCGGATCCATCGGGCGGCTCGCGATGGGCCGCTAGACTGGAACGCGTGGAGCGAGCGGTCATCCTGGAGGGAGCCCGGACGCCGATCGGGCGCTTCCTCGGGTCGTTCGCGGAGGTCACGACGGTGGAGCTCGGCGCGCTCGCGGCGCGCGAGGCGCTGCGTCGCGCGGATGTGGATCCGGACCAGGTCGACCAGACGATCGTCGGCCACGCGCGCCAAGCGGGCAACGGCCCCAACACCGGACGGCAGGTGAGCATCCGGGCCGGCGTCCCGCAGGAGGTCGCCGCCTACAACGTCAACATCGCGTGCGGCTCCGGGATGAAGGCCGTGCAGATCGGCGCGCAGCAGATCCGGCTCGGCGATGCCGAGGTCGTGCTCGCCGGCGGCATGGAGAACATGACGCGGGTGCCGTTCATCCTCGACCGCATGCGGACCGGCTACCGGATGGGCGACGCGCAGGTCTACGACGCGATGTACCGCGACGGGCTCCTGGACCCCCTGTCCGGCCTCGTCATGGGCGAGACCGCGGAGAACCTCGTCGACCGCTACGACATCACCCGCGCCGAGCAGGACGAGTTCGCGCTCGAGTCCCAGCGGAAGGCGGAGGCCTCGCAACGGGCCCGCGCGGCCGAGCTGTTCCCCGTGGAGGCGCCCGCCCCCAAGGGCCGCGGCACGATCACCCTCGCCGAGGACGAGCACCCGAGGCCGGACACGACGCTCGAGAGCCTCGCCGCGTTGAAGCCGGTCTTCCGCGAGGGCGGGAGCGTGACCGCCGGCAACTCGTCCGGCCTCACCGACGGCGCCGCCGCGATCGTGCTGATGAGCGAGTCCCGCGCTCGCGCCGAGGGCCGGACGCCGCTCGCCAGGATCGTCGGGGCCAGCTGGGCCGGCGTCCCGCCCGAGATCATGGGGATCGGTCCCGTCCCGGCCACGCGGAAGGTCCTGGAGCAGACCGGGCTCGCGCTCGCCGACATGGACCTGATCGAGGTCAACGAGGCGTTCGCCTCCCAGGTGATCGCCTGCGAGCGCGAGCTGAAGTTCGATCGCGACCGGTTGAACCTGCTCGGCGGCGGGATCTCGCTCGGTCATCCGATCGGCATGAGCGGCGCGCGCATCACGCTCTCGCTCGCCTACCAGATGCGTGAACGCGGCGCGTCGCTCGGCCTCGCCACGCTCTGCATCTCGGGTGGCCAGGGCCTCGCGATCGTGCTCGAGCGCGCGTGACCGCGATGACCGTCCACGCCGTCGTGCTGATCCAGTGCGAGATCGACGCGATCCCCGAGGCCGCGCAGGCGATCGCCGACATCGACGGCGTCTCGGAGGTGTACTCGGTCGCCGGTGAGTTCGACCTCGTGGCGATCGTCCGCGTCGCCGACCACGACGACCTGGCGACCGTGATCCCCGGGGGGATCTCCAAGGTGGAGGGCGTCGCGCGCACGGAGACGCTGATCGCCTTCCAGGTCTACTCGCGCCACGACCTCGAGCGCCTGTTCGCGATCGGGTTCGACGAGGCCTAGCCCGGGTCCGACCGCTCCGTGGGACCGTCCTCCGGGCCGCTCGGGAGCTCGATCACGATCGGCAGCGCCCTCGCTCGCCACTCCTCGAGGTCTCCGGAGTAGCGGCGCCGGTACTTCTCGAACACGAGCCGCCGGGCGAGCTCGTCCTCCTCGGGATCCTCGACGGGGGCGGCGCGGCAGAGCATGTCCCGGTCGCCGAGCCGGAGCGCGACCGTGGGGTTCGCCGTGAGGTTCCGCACCCAGTCGCTCCCCTCGCCGCCTCCCGACAGGACGTACACCCGGTCGTCGTGCAGCGCGAACCAGATCTCGATCGTGTGCGGCGAGCCCGAGCGCCGGCCCGTCGTCGTGATGTAGCAGTAGTCGAGCTCCGCCGGCTCGTCGTCGTCCACTACCGGACGGCCCAGACGACGAGGCCGACGATGACGACGATCGCCGCGAGCAGGTACAGGAGGTCCCCCCGCTTCACCCGGCCCGGCCGCATCGCGTTGAACCCCACGTCAGTCTCCCTCCGGGAGCAGGTAGTAGCGCCGGAACGCTGCCTCCGAGAGCCACTCCAGGTGCTGGCGGACCGTGGAGGCGTACGTCCGGGCCTCCACCTCGTCGCGGCAGGCCCGGGACGAGACCTCCCGCCCGTTCGGATCGACGATCGCGACGCGCCAGCCGTGCCCGTCGTCGCGACGCAGCGCGACGCCGTAGCGGTTCGGGGCGTCAGCGGCGGTGCTCGCCGTGGATCCGCTCCAGCCGCTCGAGGTGCTCGCGCAGCTGCTCGATCACCGTGGTCGGATGCAGGACGAACTCGGGCTCGAGGTCGGCGATCTTCTCGAGCGCGTTCTCGAGCGTGCTCCCCGCGCCCTCGGCTTCGCGCAGGGCGTCGACGAGCACCACCGCGTAGTCCGTCTGGAAGGGTCGACCGTCCCACGGACACGCCCCGCCGTTCTCGAGCACCTGCTCGACCAGGAACTCCCGCCCGCATCTGCGGCACGTGCCCTTGATCTTCACGCGGTCTCCTTCTGGGTCGTGCGCTCGACGAGCTCCAGCAACCGGTCGGCGAGGTCGAACGGGTCGACCGGCTTCACGAACCACGCGTCCGCGCCCGACCACCGCGCGAGCCACGCGTCGTGGCGGCGCTCCAGCAGGATCACGATCGCGCCGAGGTAGGGCTCGCGATCGCCGCGGAGCGCGCGGGCGAGCGCGAACGCGCCGGCGCGCGATGCGATCTCGTCCGCCACGATCGCGTGCGGCCGCTCGCGGAGCCCTACGCGCGCGCCCTCCTCGCCGTCGGCCGCCTCGAGGAACCGCAGGGGCTCGCCCACGGCGCGCTCGATGCTCCGCACGACGAGCCGCATCATCTCCCTGGAGCGCGCGTCGGGCGAGACGAGCAGCACGTCCATGCGCCGGATACTACCAACGGGCCCTCCTCCGCTCGACGCCCCCGCTCCCGACGGTCGCCCCTATCATGAGGTCCCGACCCCGTCATCGATCGGAGCGCGTCCGATGCAGGAGACCTATCTCGACCACGCGTCCGCGACCCCCCTCGATCCGAGGGCGCGCGAGGCGTTCGTCGAGGCGTTGGAGGACTTCGGCGACCCGCTCCGCCTGCATCGGAACGGCCTCCGCGCCAAGCGCCTCCTCGACGGGTCGCGGGAGTCGATCGCCGAGGCCGTCCGGTGCCAGCCGGACGAGATCGTCTTCACGAGCGGCGGCACGGAGTCCGTCGCGCTCGCGATCTGGGGCGGCGTCCGGCCCGTGCGCGAGATCGGGCACCGCATCGTGACGACCACGGTCGAGCACCCCGCCGTCGGCGGGGTGCTGCACACCCTCGAGACCGACGGCTTCGAGTCAGCGCTCGTGGGTGTCGACGAGCACGGGCGCGTCGACCTCGATCGGTTCGGCGCCGAGGTCCGTCGCCGGGGGACGCTGCTGGCCTCCGTCCAGCACGCGAACCACGAGGTCGGCACGATCCAGCAGGTCGGTGAGGCGGCGCTCCTGTGCCGTGAGGCGAAGGTCCTGATCCACACGGACGCGTGCCAGACGGTCGGCCGGCTCCCCGTCGACGTGCACACGCTCGACGTCGACCTGCTGTCGTTGTCGGCGCACAAGTTCGGGGGGCCGCCGGGCGTCGGCGCGCTCTACGTCCGCCGCGGCGTCCCGCTGGCCGCCTACCCCTGCGGCGACGACCGCGAGCGCCGACGTCGCTCGGGGATCGAGAACGTGCCGGGCGTCGCGGCGATGGCGGCCGCGCTCGCCGCCCGGCAGGGCGACATGGCGGACCAGGCCGCGCGCCAGTGGGCGATCACCGAGCGGCTGCGGGCCGGCATCGTCGAGCGGGTCCCCGGGGCCCGGGTCCATGGACACACCGCGCAGCGCGTGCCGCACCTCGTCTGCTTCTCCGTGCCGAACCTGGACGCGGAGATCCTGAGCATGGCGCTCGACGACCGCGGGTTCCGGGTGGCCGCGGGCTCCAACTGCTCGGGCGCGCCCGGCGATCCGTCGCCCGTGCTCGAGCACATGGGGCATCCGGGGACGACGAGCTTCCGGATCGGCGTGGGGCCCGAGACCACCGACGCGGACGTCGATCGGCTGCTCGGGACGCTCCCGTCGCTCGTCGGCGAGCTCCAAGAGGTCGGATCGGCCGCCGAAGCGGCGATGGCGCGCCACGGGTCGCTCGCCGACCCGCAGGGGTGAGGCTCAGCTCACCGTCCAGGTGTCGCCCGAGTGCAGGAGCTTCTCGAGGCTCCCCGCGCCGAGCCGCTCGGCCGCCGCGTCCAGCTGCGCGATCATCGCCTCGCCGTAGACCGGTCGCTCCACCTCTCGGAAGACGCCGATGCACGTCGGGTCCTGCGGCCCGCGCGCGAGCTGCGACAGCGCGAACGCGAGCGACGGCCGCCCGTGCACGTCGTGCACGACGATCGCACCCTGGTCCACCTCATCGACGTTCGAGATGACCAGCCGGCCGTTCGCCGCGACGGCCACGCACCGGGCGCCCTCGTCGAAGACGATCGGTTCTCCGTGCTCGAGCCGGATCTGGTTGTGCGCCCCCTGCGGCTTATCGCGGAGGAGGTCGAACGCGCCGTCGTTGAAAACGTTGCAGTTCTGGTAGATCTCGACGAACGCCGCCCCCCGGTGCTCGGCCGCCTGGCGGAGCACCTGGGAGAGGTGCTGTCGATCGTTGTCGATCGTCCGGGCGACGAAGCTCGCCTCCGCGCCGAGCGCCAGCGCGATC
>DATBMU010000153.1:0-7855 GCA_036554665.1 Actinomycetota bacterium
TCGGGCTCGTGCCCGCGTCCGAGCCGACACCGAGCGCCTCGGCGATGCGCGACTTCGCGGACGGCGTGGAGTCGCACGACCTCTCGCCGCTGCTCCAGCCGGCGCCGGACGGCTCCGTCCTGGCCGGATCGTCGAGGGAACCGGCGCTCGCGGCCGACGCGCTCGGGCTCGGCGTGGCGCGCGTCGTCGCTCGTCAGGCCGTACGGTTGATCCCCGCGCTGGCCGAGGCGCCGGTCGTCGCGACGTGGTCGGGCGTCCGCCCGGTGTCACCGGACGAACGACCGTGCATCGGCCCGGCCGGCGACGGGCTGTTCGTCGCGACGGGCCACGGATCGGAGGGGGTCATCCTCGCGGCGGGCACCGCGCAGCTCGTCCGCGCGATGATCGCCGGGGACGAACCGCCGTTCGACCCGACGCCGTTCGATCCCCTGAGGTTCGAGACGGGAGCCGGATGGAACGAACCGAGTTCGTGAACCTGATGGAGACGCTCGCGGAGAGCTGGAACGCCGGCGACTCGCGCCGCGCCCTCGAGTGCTTCACGCCGGACGCCGTCTACATGGAGCCGCCGGACGAGCAGCGGTACGAGGGCCGCGACGAGCTTTTCGACTTCTTCGGCCGCGACGACCCGCCGCCCATGCAGCTCACCTGGCACCACCTGGTGGTGGACGGCGACGTCGGCGTCGCCGAATACACGTACCGTGGGCAGCGTCAGTTCCACGGCCTCGTCATCCTGCAGCTTCGCGTCGGGCGGATCGCTCGGTGGCGTGAGTACCAGCGCGAGTCTTCGCTCCCGTGGGACGAGTTCGTCGGACCGAGCCGGTTCGACTGAGTCAGTCCGGCTCGAGCTCCGGCGCACCCGGGTGCGCCCCCACCGCTGTGAGCTCCCGGACGACGCGCGCGACCGCCCGGATCACGTCGTCGCGGGTCAGGATCCCGACGCACCGATCCTCGCCGTCGACGACCGGCAGCCGGTTGATGCCGACGGCGTCCATCAGGTCGATCGCCCGGACGAGCGGCTCCGTGGCCCGGATCGTGACCGCGTGGAGCGTCATGACGTCGGCGACCTTGAGGCTCGCGAGGTGGCGCTCGCCGCGGAGGAACGGACCGCTCGTCGGCGGGTCGGCGTGACCCTCCCGCTCGAGCAGGTCGCGGAGGGTGATGACGCCCACCACGCGGTTGCCCTCGAGCACCGGCGCCCCGGCGACACCGAGGGCTCCGAGTCGCAGGGCGGCGTCGCTCGCCCGCATCTCGGGCTCGAACGTCAGCACGTTCGCCGTCATCGCGGCGCCGACCGTGCCGAAGGCCTCCTCGGCGTTCCTGCGGAAGACGTCCCTGTCCATGACCGAACCTCCTTCCGCTCCGATCGTGCGCCCGCGCGGGAACGCCGTGACGGGTCGAGCGACCCGCGGTCGGGGAGCCCTCCGTCAGGGCCGGGGCGGGCGCCCGTGACGTTCCAGCGCCTCGAGCGTCCGATCGAGCGGGAGGGCGTGCAGGACGTGCCCGTCGCGGCCGACGGTCGTCGTCGCGCTGAAGAGCGCGTTCACCACGCCCTCCTCCACGGCCTCGACGACCGCGGCGAATAGGTCGTTGATCGGCGAGGCGCTCGTCCACGACGCGCCGTCGAGGACCGCCCGCAGGTCCAGCAGACCGCCGGGGGCGTCGAGCGGGAGGCGGTTCGCCGTGGAGAAGGCGATCATCAGCTCTCCCGACCCGGAGTGCGCCGTGGAGCCGCACCGCGCGAGCCCGAGTCCCGCCCGCACGGCGAGCCGCCGTAGCTGATGGGGCAGCAGGGGCGCGTCCGTCGCGACGACGACGACGCATGATCCCTCCCCGTGACCCTCGGGCATCAGGTCGGGGATCTCGAGGCCCACCGGCACGCCGTCGATCCGGAGCTGGGTGCGCTCCCCGAAGTTCGTGAGGACGAGCGCCCCCACGGTGAAGCCGCCGTCGACCACCCGCGACGCGGTCCCGATCCCGCCCTTGAAGTCCATGCACTGCATGCCGGTCCCGGCGCCGACGCAGCCCTCGGGCACATCGCCGCTCGAGGCCGAGTCGAGCGCCTGGAACACGTCGGCGTCAGAGAGCGGGAACGCCGTCACGTCGTTCAGGAACGAGTCGTCGCACTCGCTGACGACGGGCATGTCGCCGCCCTCGCTCGTGGTGGTCGCGTGTCGTTCGGTCCGCCACCGGACCGTGGCGTCGTACGCGCGCCCGATCGCGAGCGAGCTCGTCAGGACGATAGGCGAGTGGAGCAGGCCCCACTCGTTCACCTGGGTGATCCCGATCATCTCGCCGTAGCCGTTCAGCACGTGCGTGCCCGCGTAGACGCGCTCGAGCCACGGGAGACCCTCGTGCGGGAAGATCGCGGTGACGCCGGTGCGAACGGCTCCGGTCCCGTCGGGGCTCGGATCGCGCACGACCGTCGCGTGACCGACGCGCACCCCGGCGACGTCCGTGATCGCGTTGCGCTCCCCGGTCGCGATCGTCCCGATCACGACCCCCAGGTCGCGCGCCCTGCCTCGTTCCATCTCCCCCACTTCGGCCGCGGACGCGTCGCGGCCGATGCTAACCCGGGGACGACGGCGTTCCCGACCCCCGGGCTAGACTTGCGGTCACCCATGGCCATCCTCGCCCTCGGCGTCTCGCACCGCCGCGCCACCGTCGAGCTGCTCGAACGCCTCGCGTTCACCGAGGACGATCTCGTGAAGGCATACCGGCGCGCGGACGACGACCCCGCGATCCACGAGGCCGTGATCCTGTCCACGTGCAACCGGGTCGAGGTGTACGCGAGCGTGCCGAGCTACCACACCGGCTTCCAGGCGCTGAAGCGCCTCCTCTGCGAGTCGCGCGACGTGGCGCCGGACGAGATCGTCGAGCCGCTCTACTCGCACTTCGAGATGGAGGCCGCGGAGCACGCGTTCACCGTGGCCGCGGGCCTGGACTCGATGGTGCTCGGCGAGCCCCAGATCCTCTCGCAGGTCCGCGAGGCGCTGAAGCGCGCCGTGGCGGAGGCCGCGGCCGGACCGGCCCTGACCGGGCTGTTCCATGCCGCGTCCCGGACGGGACGGCGGGTGCGGACCGAGACCTCCGTCGGCGCTGCGCCCGACGCGTTCGTCGCCGCCGGGGCGGATCTCGCGCGCGAGGCGATCGGGTCGCTCGAGGGCCGGCACGCGGTCGTCGTGGGCGCCGGACAGATGTCGGCGCTCGCCGTCAAGCACCTGCGGGCTCGGGGCGTCGGGACCGTGCGGATCCTGAACCGGTCGCTCGAGCGCGCCCGGGCCCTCGCCGAGCGCACGGACGCCGAACACGGCGACCTCGAGCAGCTCCGCGGGTCGCTTGCCGAGGCCGACCTGCTGGTCTCCGCGACCGGCGCGGCCGGTCTGATCGTCCCCGCTTCGGCGCTCGAGGGTCGCGAACGCCCGCTGTTCGTGCTGGACCTGGCCGTCCCCCGCGACGTGGAGCCCTCGGCGCGGGCGCTCCCCGGGGTGACGCTCGTGGACATCGAGGGGCTCCGCGAGACGCTCTCCGTCCGTGCCGCCGAGGCGGCCGCCGACATCGAGCGCGCGCACGCGATCGTTGCGGAAGAGGTGCGTCGCTTCGCGCAGCGGCGCCGCTCCGAGCGGCTCGCGCCGCTGATCCTGGCGCTCCGTGAGCGCGGGCAGGAGGTCGTGGCGGCCGAGCTCGAGCGCTTCCGGTCCGAGCTCGCGTCGCTCACGCCCGACGAGCGCGAGGCGGTCGAGGCGCTCGCGCGCGGCATCGTCGCCAAGCTCCTGCACGAGCCGATCGTCCGGTTGAAGGAGCTCTCCGCGCCCGGGTCGCAGGATGCGCACGCGAAGCTCCTCGCGGAGCTGTTCGGCGTCGCCGGCGAGTGAAGCTCCGGATCGGGACCCGGCGCTCCCGGCTCGCGCTCGCGCAGGCGGACGAGGTCGCCGGGGCCTTGCGGCGCACCGGCGTCGAGACCGAGATCGTCCCGATGATCACGTCGGGGGACCGGGGCGCCGATCCTTCGTCCGACCAGGCGGGCCTCAAGGGCCTGTTCGTCGCCGAGATCGTCCGGGCGCTCCTCGAGGGCGAGGTCGACCTCGCGGTCCACTCGGCGAAGGACCTGCCCGCCGAGGACGACCCGGGCCTCACGATCGCGGCGGTGCCCGAACGCGCGTCGGCCCTCGACGTGCTCGTCACGCGCGATGGTGAGCTCGCCGCGGGGTCCCGGGTCGGCACGTCGAGCGTCCGCCGCCAGGCCCAGGTCTTCCGCTGGCGGCCCGACGTCCTCGTGAAGGACCTCCGCGGCAACGTCGACACGCGTCTGCGCAAGCTCGCCGACGGCGAGGTGGAGGCGCTCGTGCTGGCGGCCGCGGGGCTCCTCCGGCTCGGCGTCGTGCCCGAGCATGCCGCGCCGATGTCGCTCGCGGAGATGGTCCCCGCGCCGGGCCAGGGATGCCTCGCGGTCCAGGCGCGCTCGGGCGATGGTGCGACGCGCGACGCGGTCGCGGCGCTCGACCACGGACCCAGCCGCGACGCCCTCGTCGCGGAGCGCCTCCTGATGCGCGCGCTCGGAGGCGGATGTGCGTTGCCGCTCGGCGCGTTCGCCGAACGCACCGGCTCGGGTATGCACATGATCGCGATCGTGCTGTCGCCGGACGGCGGGCGCTTCGCGCGCGCCGAGGTCGACGCGCCCACGCCCGAGGAGGTCGCCGAGCTCGCCCGGCTCGACCTCGCCGCGGGCGGCGCTGACGACATCCTCCTCGCGGTCCGGCCGTGAAGCCGCTCGCCGGTCGCACGGTCCTCGTCACGCGCCCGATCGACCGCTCCGACGCGCTGGTCCGCGCGCTCGAGCAGCGGGGAGCCACCGCGATCGTCGCCCCCGCGATCGAGATCGTCCCGTCGCGGACCGCCGCCCTGGTACGGGCGCTCTCCGAGCTCGCCGACGGCCGGTTCGAGTGGATCACGATCACGAGCCCGGCCGTGGTCGAGGTCCTGGCCGCGCGCCTTCGCCCCCGCGACGTGCAGGCGAAGGTCGCGACGGTCGGGGAGGGCAGCGGCGACGCCTTCCTCCGCTGGGCCCGCCGCGAGCCGGACCTGGTGCCGAGGGCGTTCACGACGGCGGCCCTCGCCCGGGCGTTCCCGCGCGGCGCCGGGCGCGTCCTGTGCCCCCGCGCCGATATCGCCCCGGAGGGCCTCGAGGCCGCGCTGTCCGCCAAGGGCTGGACGCCGACGCGGGTGGACGCGTACCGCACCCGGCTGCCCCGCTCGCTGCCGCCCGAGGCGCGGACCGCGCTCCGCGAGGGCCGCGTCGACGCCGTCACGTTCACGAGCGCGTCCACCGTCCGCGGGTTCGTCGGCGCGCTCGGGCCGGTGCGCGGTTCGCCGAAGGTGGTGTGCATCGGCCCGGTCACGGCCCGGGAGGCCCGCGAGCGCGGCTTCAGGGTCAGCGCGGTCGCGAGGCCGCACACGGTGGAGGGTCTCGTGGCCGCCGTCGAGCGTGCCCTGCGGATCCGAACGGCCTCGGGTCGGGCCGCTCCGCGCGTACGATAGGCCGATGTCGTTCCCCAGGCAGCGGCCGCGGCGCCTGCGCCGCACGCCGGCCCTCCGCGCGCTCGTGCGCGAGACCGACCTCGCGCCGCGGAACCTGATCGCCCCCGTCTTCGTGAAGGAGGGCATCGCCGACCCCGTGCCGATCGCCTCCATGCCGGGACAGGTCCAGCACACGCTCGAGTCCCTGCGCAAGGAGGCGACCGAGATCGCCGGCAAGGGCGTGCTGGCGTTCATGCTGTTCGGCGTCCCCGCGCGCAAGGACGCCGAGGGCTCCGAAGCGTGGAACCCGGACGGGATCGCGCAGCGGGCCCTACGGATGCTGCGCGAGGAACTCGGAGACGACCACGTGCTCATCGCCGACCTGTGCCTGGACGAGTACACGGACCACGGCCACTGCGGCGTCGTCGACGACGACGGGAACGTGGACAACGACGCGACGCTCGAGCGGTACCGACGGATCGCGCTCGCGCAGGCGGAGGCCGGCGCGCACATGGTCGGGCCGAGCGGGATGATGGACGGCCAGGTCGCGGCGATCCGCGATGCGCTCGACGAGGCGAGGTTCGAGCGGGTCGGCATCCTCGCCTACGCGGCGAAGTTCGCGTCGTCGTTCTACGGCCCGTTCCGCGAGGCGGCCGAGTGCGCCCCCCGGTTCGGAGACCGGACCGGCTACCAGATGGATCCCCCGAACGCCGACGAGGCGATCCGCGAGGTCGTCGCGGACCTCGCCGAGGGCGCGGACATCGTGATGGTGAAGCCCGCGCTCCCCTACCTCGACGTGATCCGGCGCGCGAAGGACGAGACCCACGCTCCCCTCGCCGCGTACAACGTGAGCGGCGAGTACGCGATGGTCAAAGCCGCGGCGGGCAACGGCTGGCTCGACGAGCGCACGGCCGTGCTCGAGGTCCTCACGTCGATCCGCCGCGCCGGCGCCGACCTCGTCCTCACGTATCACGCCAAGGACGCGGCGGACTGGCTCACCGCCTGAGGCTCCCGTGAGCCGATCCGACGACCTGTTCGAGCGCGCCCGCCGCGTGATCCCCGGCGGGGTCGACTCGCCGGTGCGCGCGTTCGGCGCGGTCGGGGGCACGCCGCGGTTCGCGGCGCGAGGCGAGGGCGCGTACCTCATCGACGCGGACGGCGCCCGCACCGTGGACCTCGTGCAGTCCTGGGGCGCGCTGCTGTTCGGGCACGCGCGGCGCGAGATCGTCGAGGCCGCCGTCGCCGCGGCCGAGCGCGGCACCTCGTTCGGCGCCCCGACCGAGCTGGAGGTCGAGCTTGCCGAGCGCATCACCGGCGCGATGCCGGCCGTCGAGATGGTCCGTCTCGTCTCCTCCGGCACCGAGGCGGCGATGAGCGCGATCCGCCTGACGCGCGGGTTCACCGGTCGCGACCTCGTGCTGAAGTTCGAGGGCTGCTACCACGGGCACTCGGACGCCCTGCTCGCGAAGGGCGCCGGATCGGGGGTTGCGACGTTCGGGATCCCGGGGTCCCCGGGCGTGACCGAGGGCGCCGCGCGCGACACGGTCACGGCACCGTTCAACGACCTCGAGGCGGCGCGAGCGGTCCTCGACGAGCGCGGCGACCAGGTCGCGGCGGTCATCGTCGAGCCGGTCGCCGCGAACATGGGCGTCGTCCCGCCCGCGCCGGGGTTCCTGAACGGGCTCCGCGACCTCTGCTCGGAGCACGGCGCGCTGCTCGTGTTCGACGAGGTCATCACCGGCTTCCGGATCGGGCTCGGCGGGGCGCAGGAGCGCTTCGATGTCCGGCCGGACCTGACGGTCCTCGGCAAGGTGATGGGTGGCGGGTTCCCCTGCGCGGCGTTCGGCGGGCGTCGCGACGTGATGGAACAGCTGGCGCCGGCCGGCCCCGTGTACCAGGCCGGGACGCTGTCGGGGAATCCCGTCGCCGTCGCGGCCGGGATCGCGGCGCTCGACCTGGCTCGCGAGCTCGACCCGTACCCCGGGCTCGAGACGACGGCCGTGGCGCTCGTCGAGGGGCTGGAGAAGGCGTTCGCCGACCGAGGCATCCCTTCGACGATCAACCGCGAGGCGTCGATGTTCAGCGTGTTCTTCACCGACGCCGAAGTGGCGAACTTCGAGGGCGCCCGCGCCGCCGACCACGAACGCTACGCGCGGTTCTTCCACCACCTGCTCGAGCGCGGCGTCCTGCTGCCGCCCTCGGGCTACGAGCTCTGGACGCTCGGAACGGCCCACGGTCCGGCGGAGGTGGAGGCCGTGCTGGCCGCCGCCGGCTCGTTCGACGGCTGACGTGTAACGGAGCAAGACGTGCAGAGACCAGGAAGGTGAACCCACCGGAAGGA
>DATBMU010000094.1:0-6494 GCA_036554665.1 Actinomycetota bacterium
GCCTGGGGGACCAGCATCGCCGCGCACAGCAGCATCAGGCGGGTGCGATCGATGCGGACCTCCTGGACCGGGGTCCGCTCGGCGAGCTGACGCTGCGACCAGTGCAGCGCGGCCGCGCCCCACAGCAGGTAGAACATCCCCGTCCCGAGCTCGAGGTAGCCCGAGCGGTCGTAGATGACCCCACGGACCGAGTCGTAGCTGCTCGCGAAGTCCGCGACGAACAGGCAGAGCGCCGCGGCGGGCAGCATGTAGAAGGACAGCCCGCGCCGCCCTGGCCCCATCACGAGCCGGACGACCGCGGTCAGCAGGAACAGGTCCATGAACGGGTAGGAGACGCCGACGACGCTCTGCACGAGCGAGGAGCCGCCGTCCTGCGCCGCCGGCTCCATCAGGAAGGTCCAGGAGATCACCCCGACGCCGATCGCGACGATCAGCGAGTCGATCACGCTGTCGCGGTCGCGTCCGGGGGTGCGGCGGCGGACGAGGAGGAGGATCCCGGCGATCAGGCAGGGGTAGACGGCGAGGTACAGGACGTCGGCGCTCGAGGGGAACGGGAGCTCCCGCATGAAGAGGGCCTCGTAGTTGTAGGCGATCACGTCGCCGCCGACGAAGCAGGCCAGGCCGAGCGCGAACAGGTACCAGGGCGTCGGGTCCTCGGGACGCCAGATCCGGACGGCGATCAGGATCGCGATCGGCGAGGACAGCGCGATCAGGTTGAAGAGCCATCCCTGGCGGAGGCCGGGCACGAACAGGTACGCGAGGAGCATGGCCACGCCGCAGGACAGGTAGACGAGCCAGGCTCGGCGCCGCATACCCTGTGCTATCGGAGTGAAGTAGGCCGACCTACGTACCCACAAGTGGGGAGGTTGCGGGACAAGCCGGGGTGGATCCGTGCCTGGGCGGTCAGCCGGCGGGGGCCGGCGGGGGGGCGAGCGAGGGCAACCTCGCCGGCCGCGAACGCTCGAACGCGGCGATCTCGTCCTCGTGGCGGAGGGTGAGCCCGATGTCGTCCAGGCCCTCGAGCAGGCGCCACCGGGTGAAGTCGTCCATCGCGAAGGGCTGCTCGACCCCGGGCGCCGTCACCAGCCGGGCGCGCAGGTCGACCGTGATCTCGGTCGCGGGTTCCGCCGCGACGAGGCCCATCAGTGTCCGCACGGCGGTCTCGGGCAGCTCGACGGGCAGCAGCCCGACCTTCGTGCAGTTGTTGCGGAAGATGTCGGCGAAGGAGGGCGCGAGGATGGCTCGGAACCCGTGATCCTCGAGCGCCCAGACCGCGTGCTCCCGGCTCGAGCCGCCGCCGAAGTTCGGTCCCGTCACGAGGATCGTCGCGCCGGCGTGCTCCGGGCGGTTGAGGACGAACGAGGGGTCCTTCCGCCACGCCTCGAACAGGAACGGCCCGAACCCCGTCCGCTCGATCCTGCGCAGGTGCACCGCGGGGATGATCTGGTCGGTGTCGACGTCGGCGCGGTCGAGGGGAAGCGCGCGGCCCGTGTGCGTCGTGAACGCCCTCACGGCCCGAGGTCCTCCGGGGTCGCGAAGTGGCCGGCCACGGCGGTCGCCGCCGCCACCGCGGGGCTCACGAGGTGCGTCCGGCCGCCCGCCCCCTGACGGCCCTCGAAGTTCCGGTTCGACGTGCTCGCGCTCCGCTCGCCGGGCGCGAGCTGGTCGGGGTTCATCCCCAGGCACATCGAGCAGCCGGCGTCGCGCCAGTCGAACCCTGCCCGCCGGAACACCTCGTCCAGGCCCTCCCGCTCGGCCTGGTGCTTCACCAGCATCGAGCCGGGGACGACCATCGCGCGGAGGCCGGGCGCGACCCGCCGGCCGCGCAGGATCGCCGCGGCCTCCCGCAGGTCCGTGAGCCGGGAGTTCGTGCACGATCCGATGAACACCGTGTCGGGCCGGATGTCGCGGATCGGCGTCCCCGGCGAGAGCGCCATGTACGCGAGGGCGCGCGCCGCGGCGTCGTCCGCCGGCTCGGGCACGACGTCGTCGATCGTCACGGTCTGTGCGGGGTTCGTCCCCCACGACACGTGTGGGCGCAGGGACCCCGCGTCGATCTCGACCTCGGCGTCGAACGCGGCACCGTCGTCCGTCGGCAGCGAGCGCCACTCCTCGAGCGCGGCCTCCCAGGCCGGGCCCGTCGGGGCGTGCGGGGTGCGCTCGAGCCACGCGTACGTCGTGTCGTCGGGCGCGACCACCCCGGCCCGCGCCCCCGCCTCGATCGACATGTTGCACACGGTCATCCGCCCCTCCATCCCGAGCGAACGGATCGCGCTGCCCCGGTACTCGAGGATGTGGCCGACGCCGCCGCCGGTCCCGATGCGGGCGATGATCCCGAGGATCACGTCCTTCGCGGACACCCCCGGCGGCAGGTCGCCCTCGACGGTGATGGCCATCGTCCCGGGGCGCTTCTGCGGCAACGTCTGCGTGGCGAGGACGTGCTCGACCTCGCTCGTGCCGATGCCGAACGCGAGCGCACCGAACGCCCCGTGCGTCGAGGTGTGCGAATCGCCGCAGACGATCACGAGCCCCGGCTGCGTGAGCCCCATCTGCGGCCCGATCACGTGGACGATCCCCTGGCCGCGGTCGCCGGTCGGGTACAGCGTGACGCCGAACTCGCGGCAGTTGCGCGAGAGCGCTTCCATCTGCCGCACGCTGACCGGATCGATCGGTCCCGGGCCGGTCGGCACGTTGTGGTCCATCGTCGCGACGGTGAGGTCGGGCCGCCGCAGGGCCCGGCCCGCCATGCGGAGCCCGTCGAACGCCTCCGGGCTCGTCACCTCGTGGACGAGATGGAGGTCGACGTACAGGAGGTCGGGCTCGCCCTCCGCCCGGTGCACGACGTGCCGTTCCCAGACCTTCTCGGCCAGCGTCATCGGTGCGGTGCCCATCGAACGACGATGCTGGCAGGCGGCCGGGCCCTCGTCCAGCCGAGTTCCATCCAGTGGAACCGGGTATCATCAGACGGAACACATGTCCGGAGCATCGAGCGGGATCGAGACGCTGGACCGGGCGGTGGCGGTCCTCGAGGCGGTGGAGGGCGGCGCGCACCGGTTCACGGCGGTCGTGGAGGCCACCGGCCTGCCGCGTGCGACGGCACACCGGCTGATCCGAGCGCTCGAGGGGCTCGGCTTCCTCGCGCACTTCCCGGAGCTCGGGTACCGGTTGGGGCCACGGCTGCTCCGGCTCGCGAACGAGGCGATGCGGGAGCTCCCGCTCCGCGAGCTCGCCCACCCGGTCCTGGAGCGGCTCGCCCGCACCACCGGCGAGAGCGCGCAACTCTACGTCCGGTCCGGCGACGTCCGCGTCTGCATCGACGCCGTGGAGTCCGCGCAGGAGCTGCGGACGATCGTGCCCGTCGGCGCGGCCCTGCCCCTGTACGCGGGGTCGGCCGCGAAGGTGTTCCTCGCGTACGCGCCGGACGCCGACCGGCACCTGCGCGCGACGCCCGATCCCGGCCGGTTCGCCCGCGAGGTCGCCGCCGTCCGGACCCGTGGGTGGGCGGCGAGCGCGGGCGAGCGGCAACCCGGCGTGGGCTCGGTGAGCGCCCCCGTGCTCGGCCCGTACGGCATCGTCCTGGCGGTCGTGTCCGTCTCCGGCCCCTCCACGCGGATCGGCCGAGGGACCGCGCGGCGGTTCGCGGTCGACGTGACGGGTGCGGCGCGGGACATCGAGCGGGCGCTCGGGCGCGCCCCGGCCGCGGGTTAGGGAGCGCCGGGTCCGGTCGGCAGGAAGATCCGGAACGACGCGCCGCCGCCCTCGCGGTCCTGCACCCAGGCGCGGCCGCCGTGGAGCTCGGCGAACCGGGCGACGAGCGACAGGCCGATCCCGCTGCCCGGCTGGGACGTGTCGGGCCCGCGACGGAAGGGCTCGAAGATCGACTCCTTGACCTCGTCGGGCACGCCGGGGCCGTCGTCCTCGACGGCGATGGTCGCGCCGTCGGGCTCGCAGCACGTGCGCACCCAGATCCGCGCTCCCTTCGGCGTGTGGCGGACGGCGTTCGTGAGGAGGTTCTCGACCATCCGCTCGACCTTCGTCGCGTCGACGTTCGCGATGCAGCGGCTCGAGACGATCTCGATCCCGCGACCCCCGAGGGCATCGGTCCGCTCGACGAGCTCGCGGATCAGCCCGTCCAGGTCCACCGGGAACCGGCGGGGCTCCAGGATCCCGCGGTCGAGACGGTCCAGGTCGAGCAGGTCCGTCAGCAGCGAGTTCATCCCCCGTGTCCGCCCGACGAGCGTGTGGAGCAGGTCGGCGCGCGTCTCCTTGTCGAGCTCGTCGTCCAGCCGTTCGAGCGTGCTCGCCGCACCCAGGATCGCGGTGAGGGGCTCCTTCAGGTCGTGCGAGAGCGTGTGCAGGAGCGTGTTCTTCAGCCGGTCGAGGGCGAGGAGCCGCTGCTCGGCTTCTTTGCGCTCGGTGATGTCGTACATCAGCCCCTGCATGAACAGCGGACGCCCGTCGGCGTCGCGGACGACGGAGGCCTCATCGAGGATCCAGACCCACTGCCCGTCCCGGCGCCGCATCCGGTACTCCGCGTGGAACGGCCGGCCGGTGCGGAACGAGCGCTCCTCCTCCTCCCGGACGGCCGGGAGGTCGTCGGGGTGGACGAGCGTCCCCATCGGCCCGGGGTGGTCGAGCCATTCCTGGGGCGTGTAGCCGATCACGCGCTCGATCTCGGGGCTGATGTAGAGCCAGTCGCCCTCTTCGCCGTACTCGCCCAGGTAGACGACGGCGGGGAGCTGCTCGACGAGCGTGCGGTACTTGGCCTCGGTCTCGGCGTGATGCTCCCGGGTCTCGACCTCCTCCGTGATGTCGAGCATCATCCCCTGCCAGAACCGCAGGCCGGTCAGCGGGTCCTCGACAAGGATCGCCTCGTCGCGGATCCTGACCACGCGTCCGTCCTTCGCGATCAGCCGGTACTCCATGCGGAACCGGTTGCCCGAGGCGTCCGTCTCGCGATCCTCCGCGATCGCCGCATCCCGGTCGTCGGGGTGCAGGATCTTCTCCCAAAGCTCCGGGTCCAGGCGCCAGTCCTCGGGCGTGTAGCCGAGGATCTGCGTCGTCTGCGGGCTCACGTAGTCGTCGTAGCGCTCGGCGTCGCCCTCGGTATCGGGGACGTAGGTGTAGATGATCGCCGGGATCTGCTCGACGAGCGCTCGGTACCGGAGCTCGGCCTCGCGGAGCTCGAGGTACCGCGACCTCGCCGCGGCGCGGCCGTCGACGTCCGAGGCCCGGATGATCACGATCGGCTCCCCGACGTCCACGACCTCGGCCCACACGCGCACGATGCGGGACTCGCCGTCCATCGTCGACACGGTGGTGTCGTAGCCGTCGATCACGCCGGTCCCGTGGAGGCGGTCCCGCGCGGCCTCCGGCCCGAGGTCGCCCCACAGGCCGAGGTCGTCGAGGCTGGATCCCAGGACGTCACCGAGCCCGCGCCCGACCAGCGAGCAGAACGTCTCGTTCGCCTCGAGCACGACGCCGTCGTCGAGGCCCGCGACGACCATCCCGACGAGGCTGCCGTGGAAGACGCGGTCCAGCAGGCCCTCTCGGTCGGGGGCGCTCACGGGGCGATCCATGGCAGTCAGAACATCGGCCGTTCGGGCTCCGATGTTTACCGCACCGGCCGAGACCGTCCGCCGAACGGCCGGGTCAGCCGGCCCGGTGGTGCAGGATCCGCACGATCCGGTCCTCGATCTCGGAGGCAACCGACTTCGGCATGCCCGCCGACAGGATCGAGAACTCGATCCAGGCGTCCCGCTGTTCGGCGAACACCCACCCCGAGAGCGCCGAGACGTCGGTGAGGGTCCCCGTCTTCGCGCGCATCGGGACGCCGTGCAGTCGATCCTCGAGCGTCCCCTGCCCGCCGGTCGGCAGGGCGTGCCGGAGCTCCTCGCCCCAGTCCGCGTCCTCGGCCTGCCCGAGGAGCTCCACGAGCCCCGCGGCGGTGACGCGGTTGTCGTAGGACAATCCCGAGTTGTCGAAGAGCGTGAAGCCGACGCCCCGGGACCCGACCCAGGCCTCGATCGTGGCTGCGCCCTTCGCGATCGTGCCGGGCGTGCCGCGCACCTCGACGCCGAGACCCTTGCCGAGGACCTCCGCGCCGAAGTTCCACGAGGGACGCAGCATCTTCGCGAGCAGGACCCGGAGCGGCTTGGAGTCGATCGAGGCGATCGGGTCCACGCCCGCGGGCGGGGCACCGGCGCCGGGCGCGCTGGCGACCCGCACGCCGAGCTCCTCGAGCTGCTTCGTGAGCGATCGAGCGGCGTCGCGCTCGGGCTGGGGGTCGGCGTTGCCGTCGAACGTGAGCGCCGTCGGCCGGTTGACGTAGTCGCGCGCGACGTCGTTCCACCCCGGCGCGTCCCAGTCGCGCCGGAAGAAGGTGGTGCTGCCCATCACGCTCCCAGCGACGCGCGTCAGCCCGGCCGCCACCAACTCCTCCGCCAGCGTCCTGAGCGAGGCTGGGCCGACGAGCGGGTCGCCGCGCCCGAGCA
>DATBMU010000169.1:0-10310 GCA_036554665.1 Actinomycetota bacterium
TCCTTGACGGACAGGACCTGTGAACGCACCAACCGGGCCGTGCTCGGCCACGTGGTGAGGCCGATCACCAGGATGATGATGAACAGCGACTGCCCGAAGATCGAGGCGAGCGAGATCGCGAGCACGAGCCAGGGGATCACGAGGCCCCAGTCGGTGATGCGCATCAGGACGGTGTCCGTGCCGCCGCCGCGGTAGCCGGCCATGATCCCGACGAGCGAGCCGATCACCATCGTGATGGCCGTGGCCGTGAGGCCGACGAGGAGCGAGATCTTCGATCCCTGGACGGTGAGCGTGAGCACCGACCTGCCCTGGTTGTCCGTCCCGAACGGGTACTCGAGGCTCGGCGGTTCGAGGATCGGCCCCGTAGCCGTGGTGATCTGCGTCCCGGACGGGTCGGCGAAGATCGCGAAGATCGCGACGCCGATGAAGAAGACGAGGATCACCAGCCCGACCACGCCCATCCGGTCCTTGCGGAACACCTGCCAGAACCTCCGGAGCGCGATGCGCCGCCGCGTCCAGACGATCTGCCGGGGGCTGCGCAGCTTCGGCGGCGGTCCCTCCTCGTCCCCCAGCAGGGTGGGGGGTTGGTCGGGGGGGCCGGCGTGGATCGGCGGCGTCTGCATCTAGGCCTCCCTCACCCGGGGGTCGAGGTACGCGTACACGAAGTCGGCGGCGAGGTTGAACACGATCACGGCACCCGTGAAGAACAGGAACAGCCCCTGCAGGAGCCAGTAGTCCTTCGCGACGATGGCGGTGTACGTCAATAACCCCAGCCCCTGGTAGGAGAAGACGACCTCGACGGTGATCGCGCCGCCGATCACGTACCCGATCGACAGCGCGATGAGCGTCACGGTCGGCAGGAGCCCGTTGCGGACCGCGTGTTTGTTCAGGACGTCGCGCTCGCGGACGCCCTTCGCCCTCGCCGTGGTGATGTAGTCCTCACCGAGCACATCCAGCAGCGACGAGCGCATAACGAGGTAGTACTCGCCGATGTACGCGAGCGTCAGCGTGAGCGCCGGCAGGAACAGGTGGTTCGCGACGTCGAGGATGTACTCCCACGTGCTGAGCTCCGATGCGTTCGTCGAGATGCGGCCGCCCACCGGGAACCACCCGAGCGTGGTGGAGAACAGCAGGAGCAGGAGCATCCCGAGCCAGAACTCGGGCATCGAGTACAGGATCAGCGAGCCGACCATCGACGTCCGGTCGAACATGCTGCCTCGTCGCCAGCCGGACCGGATCCCCATCCACAGGCCGATGATCATCGAGAAGAGCGTGGCCACGCCGACGAGCAGCAGGGTCGCCGGGAGGAAGCGCAGGAAGACGTCCATCACGGGCTCGCCCTGGTAGAAGCTCGACGCCCCGAGGTTGCCCTGGAAGGTGTCCTTCATGTACTCGAGGAACTGTCCCATGGTGGACTCGTCGAGCCCGTACTCCTCGATCAGCGCCTGACGTTCCTCGGGGGTGATGTTCGCGCCCTGGCCCCGGGTCAGGAACGAGATCGGGTCGCCGGGCGACCACACGCGGAACAGGAAGAAGTTGAAGACCAAGATCGCGACGAACGTCAGGAAGGCCTGGACGATCTTGCTGACGACGTATCGGCGCGTCCCCACCTCGGCGCGACCTCCTCCGCCGCCCCGAGCTAGGCCTCGTCCTCGTCTTCACGCCGGCGGCGGAGCAGCATGACCCCGCCGATCACCACCACCGCCCCCACGAGGCCGATCCACACGATGGCCGGGATGCCTCCGCTGTCCTCGCTCCCGGCCCCCGACCCTCCGTCGGCGCTGATCGGCGTGATGTTGATGTCGGAGTAGTGGCCGTACTGGAACAGGATCGACCCCTGCTCCGACGGCTGCTGGACGAACCCGGTCCAGCGGTCGCTCCGGTACGCCTGCAGGTAGGTCTCGTACCACAGGACGATCTCCGGACGGTCGTCGTACAGCATCTGCTGGAGCTCGGCGACGGCCGCCTCGCGCTCCTCGACGGTCTCGACGCTCTGGGACTGCGAGAAGAGCTCGTCGTACGCGGGGTTCGAGTAGCAGGTGTCGCTCCACGTGCCGCACTGGCCGGTCGTGTAGGAGGAGAGCTGGAAGTTCGGGTCGGGCTCGACCCCCCAGCCCCAGATGTACATGTCCCAGTCGTTCGAGTACCAGGTGTCGGTGAGCTTGGAGTCGTTCAGCGCCTCGGTCTGCGTGACGATGCCGACGTCACGCAGCCACTCGGAGATGAACTCGCCCGCGGTGATCGTGTCGGGGTTCTCGGTCCGCACGATGAACCGGAGCTCGAGCGGCTCGCCGGTCCCCGGCGTCTCGCGGACGCCGTCGCCGTCGGAGTCCACATACCCGGCCTCCTCGAGGATCCGTCTGGCCTCCTCCGGGTCGTGGGTCACGACGTTCGGAGGATCGTGGTGCCATCGCGGGTCCAAGATCACGGTCGTGCCGGGCGTCCCGTACCCGAGCTTGATCCGGTCGACGAGCACCTGCCGGTCGATCGCGTGCTCGACGGCCAGCCGGAACTGCGGGTCGGTCGTCGCCGGGTGGTGGTTCCACCCGATGTCCCGGCAGTAGTCCACCTCGTCGGTGCACTGGTTGAAGCTCATCTGGATGAACGTCGTCGCCCGGCCCTCGTTCAGCGTGATGTTCGGGTCCCCTTCCATCGACTGGAACAGCGAGGGCGGGACCTCGTCGGCGAAGTCGATCTCGCCCTGCTGGAGGGCCTGCACCATCGTCTCCTCGTTCTGGAAGACGCGGAACACGAACTCGTCGACGACCGGGGCGCCGCCCCAGTAGTCGGGGTTCGCCTCGAGGCGCCAGAAGTCGCCGCGCCGCCACTCGACGAGCTCGAACGGACCGGTTCCGACCGCGTCGGGGAACCCCTTCCACTTCCTCGCGTCCGCCTTGTCGGCGTACCCGCTGAAGATGTGCTCCGGCACGATGTAGATGTACGGCGGGTACAGCGGCGCGCTCGTCGGGGTCGTCGTCGTCCACACGAGCGTGGTGTCGTCGGTCGCGACGATCTCGTCCGTGAACGGCAGGTAGTCGATGTAGGCGCCGACACCTTCATCGATGATCCAGTTGAACGTGAACGCGATGTCGTTCGCGGTGAACGGCGTGCCGTCGTGCCACGTGATGCCCTCGCGGATGTCGAACGTCCACGTGAGGCCGTCCTCGCTCTGCTCCCAGCTCTCGGCGAGGTTCGGCGCGGTGCTCATGTCGTCCTGTGCCCACGTCAGGAACGTGTCGTAGACGAGATCGGCGGTCGCGTACTCGGGCGTCTCGATCATGAACATCGGATTGAACGTGATCGCGTCGTTCACCATGCCGACCGTGAAGGTGACCTTCTCATCCTCGGCCGGCGACTCGTCCTGAGCGGCGGCCTGGACCACGAAGACACCCGCGGCGAGCATCGCCGTGGCGAGCGAAAGGGCGAGCACCCGGACCATGCGCCTCATGTCACGACCCCCCTCGATGACCCTTGACCCGTGGTTCAAGGGCTGGGCCCGAACGCTAGCATGAGGCTCCGTGACCTCGCCAGGCACGGGCGGTCCGGCGAGCCGATCGCGTCACGTGAGGCCGGAGAGATCCAGTTCCTCGTAGTCGTTCTCGCACGGGTTCCCGGACGCGACCCACATCCGCCGCTCCTCGAGCTCGACAACCATCGAGAACATCACGGCCGAGGCCTCGTCGCCCTCCTCCGGGTCGGGGTGCAGGCAGATCGCCTGCGGCGCCGAGCCGTGGTCGCGCATGATGTCCATCACCTCGGGAACCGTCTGCGGGGCACGCTCTGCCAGGAGCTCGGCGAGCCGCGCGTACCGGGCGCGGCTCCCCTCCGACGGCTCCGGGCCGAGGGACGCGAGCCCCGGGTCGAGGTAGTGGTTCGTGTGGATCGGCTCCCCTTCGAGGACCGCGAGCCGGTCCCCGGTCGTCTCGATCGCGAGGGTGTCCCCGCCGGCGAACGCGAACGTGTGCCCGTACCCGCCGGCCCGGGTCGGCATCCCGGCCCGCGCGATGGCGTCGGCCCGGTCGATCGACTCCAGCGCGTGCCTCGAGACGAGCACGCGCGGCACGCCGACGCCGTCGTCCGAGGCCGTGAGCGAGCCGATCCCCTGCGCTGCCCCGTGGCTGTTCATCCCGACGGCGGGCAGGCAGCACACGACCGTCGGGGAGACGACGCTCATCGGGCGATCGTCGGGCGCGTCGATCACCACCGCGACGTTGCCGAGGTCGCCGGCGAGCCAGTGCTCGTTGTGCGCGAGGATCGTCGTGCCCGGGGCCGTCACCGTGAAGCTCGAGCATCGCTCGGTCGGCGGCTTCGGCGGAGCGAGGTAGCCCTCCTTGCGTTGGAGGAAGAGCAGGCCGCCCTCGGGAGCCTCGAGCATCGGCTCGAGCTCCTCGAACGCGTTGATCGCGAAGAGCTCGAGGACCGGGACCATCGCGCCGACCGACATCCCCTTCAGCGTGGTCATGAGCGCGGGGAACTGCGACTCGGCCGCCACGAGGTAGGGCGTCAGCAGGTCCTGGAGCTGCTGGGAGCTGACGCCGCGACGGGACAGGTAGCGGTGGTAGAAGTCGACCGACTCGTTCAGCTGGTCGCGGAGCTCCCGGCCGACCTGCTGCCCGCGGGCGTTCGGGTCGCCCTCGGCCCGGACCACCTTCAGCTCCGTCACGGCTCGCTCCTCCGCCCCCGGTCGGCAAGCGTACCGGGCTGGCGGCCGTGATCGGTGGAACGGGATCCGGACGTATCGTGGAGCCGTGCCGCATCACCTGCAGCCCGTCCCGGCCGATCCCTCCGAGCCCGCCGAGCCGTTCGGGGTCCCGGACGAGGGGTTCCTCGGCCCCACCGACGCGGAGGAGGGCGCTCGGCTCGTCCGGCCGGCGTGGTGGCGGTGGGTGGCGATCGCGGTGATCCTCGCGTTGGTCGTTGCCGGCCCGTTCGCCTTCGTCCTGTACCTGCTCCTGACCTAACGGGCGCGCAGGACGAGCTCGTCGAAGAGCCCCTGCTGGGCGGCGTCCTCGGCGGCCGTGTCCTCGGGGTGCCACTGGACGCCGACGACCCACCCGGCCTCCAGCTCGAGCGCCTCGACGAGCCCGTCCTCGGTCCACCCGGTCCCGACCAGGCCCTCGCCGAGCCGGTCGATCCCCTGGTGGTGGTGGGACGAGCACGAGACGGTCCGGCCCCCCGTCGCCCGAGCCACCCGGCAGCCCGGATCGAGCCTCACGTCGTGTCGAACGCCGTCGACGCCGCTCGGGGCGCCGTGGGGGAGGAAGCGGTCGTGATCGGGCAGGTGCTGGATCAAGGTGCCGCCGAGCGCCACGTTGAGGACCTGCATCCCCCGGCAGACGCAGAGCGTTGGCACGTCACGGCTCGCGGCCTCCTGGAGCAGCGCGATCTCGAACGCGTCGCGATCGGGCTCGAGCCCGTAGATCGTCTCGGACGGTTCCTGCCCGTACCGGGCCGGCTCGACGTCGCCGCCGCCCACGAGGAGGAGGCCCCCGACCCGATCGAGCAGCTCGCCCGGGGATCGCTCGTCGCCGGGCAGCACCAGCGCCGGGTGCCCGCCGGCTCGACGGACGGCGTCGATGTAGTTCTCGGGAACGCCGTAGCCGCCGACGATCCACATCGATACGCGCCCGGGGCGCAGGTGGTAGGCGGCGACCGCGATCTCGGGCCCGGTCATCCCTCGGCGCGACGGGCGCACGCGACGAACCGACGGAAGGTCTCTCGACCCCGGTGCTCGTGGTCCGCGAGGTGCCGTCCGGCCTCGGCCAGGACCTGCTCGTCGGACTTGCCCCACTCGCTCCGCAGATCGCCGACCCGCGCGTAGGCCCGCAGCCAGTCGTGGATCTCCGGCCGGTCGATCTCGAGGTGGTACTGCACGCCCCACGTCCGCGCGTTCACGCGGTACGCCTGATGCTGGACCCCCTCGCCCGTGACGAGCAGCTCCGCGCCGGTCGGCAGCTCGAACGTGTCCATGTGCCACTGGAACCCCATGTCGCCGTCCTCGTGGTGCGAGAGCAGCTCGTCGGACGCGGCGGCCGGCGTCGGGTGGATCGGCTCGAACCCGACCTCCCGCACCGGCGCCTTCCCGACCCCGGCGTCGAGCGCCCACGCGAGCACCTGGGCTCCGAAGCACACGCCGAGGAACGGCGTGCCGCCGTCGAGCGCCTCGAGGGTGAGCTCGCGGAGGTCCTTGATGAACGGCTGCTCGTCGGCGTGCTCGACGTTGTACGTGCTCCCGAAGAGCACGACCCCGCTCACGTCCGCGAGGTCGGGGCGCTCGGCATCGGGCTCGATCGCCTCCCAGACGCGGACCTCCGCCCCCGCATCCCGCACGGCGTCCCGGGCGATCCCGAACGTCTCCAGCGGGTCGCAGCGCACGAACAGGACGGGCCGCATGGCCCCGGAGTCTACGGCGCGGCCTGCGTATCATCGAGGGCACCCGACCCGGAGGGTTCGGACACCTCGAGACCGGAGGCGGGGCCGTTGGGTGACTGGCGTCGCGCGCTGAACGGCGATCCCCTGCCGTGGCTCCTGGAGGAGGACACCCCCGCGGTCCGCCACCTCGCGCTCCGACGGCTGCTCGACGAGCCGGAGGGATCGCCCGCCGCCCGGCGGGCGCTCGCCGCGGCGATGCGGACCGAGCCGATCGCGGCGATCCTGCGCGCGCAGGACCCCGAGGGCTGGTGGGTCAAGCCGGGGAGCGGGTACGCCCCGAAGTACACCGGCACGGTGTGGTCGGTGATCTTCCTCGACCAGCTCGGGGCGGACGGCGGGCATCCGGGGATCCGTCGGGCGGCCGGGTACGTGCTCGCGCACACCCAGGCGGCGAACGGGGGGTTCGGGTACTCGGGCCGGAGCGACGGCAAGCCGCCGCGGGGCTCGGAGGTGGCCCACTGCCTGAACGGGAACCTCCTCGGTGCGCTCATCGGGTTCGGATGGCTCGACGATCCGCGGGTGCGACGGTCGCTCGACTGGCAGGCGCGTTCGATCACGGGCGAGGGGTTCGACGACTACTACCGCTCCGCCACCAGCGGGCCGGGGTTCCGCTGCGGGGTGAACGAGGGCCTGCCGTGCGGCTGGGGCGCAACGAAGGCGGTGCTGGCGCTCGCGCGGATCCCGCCCCGCCGCCGTGGGCCGAGGGTCCGCCGCGCGATCGAGGCCGGCGCCGAGTTCCTCCTGTCCGTGGATCCCGCGACGGCCCGCTACCCGATGGGTTGGGGCAACACCAAGCCAAATGGCAGCTGGTTCCGGTTCGGGTTCCCGTCCGGCTACGTGGCCGACGTCCTCCAGGATCTCGAGGCGCTGGCGGCGCTCGGCTACGCGAGGGACCCGCGACTGTCGAACGCGATCGACCTCGTCCTGTCCAAGCAGGACGAGCGAGGTCGATGGAAGAACGAATACGCCTACAACGGCAAGACGTGGGTGGACTTCGAGCGGCAGGGCCGCCCGAGCAAGTGGGTCACGCTGCGGGCCTGCGGTCTCCTCAAGCACGCGCTCGCGTAGCTCCCGGGAGGGGACCGGCAGTTGATAGATTCGCCGGATGGAGCTTCCCGAGGAGCTGGCCAACCGGCCTCCCCGCAAGCCCGGGCACGAGCCGACGGCGACGTTGACGTTGGACGCGTACCGGCGCCTCAGGGCGGAGGTCGACGAGCTCACCAGCGCGGGCCGGGCCCACATCGCCGAGCGTCTGAAGGCGGCCCGTGAGCACGGCGACATCCGGGAGAACGCCGAGTACGACGCGGCCAAGAACGAGCAGGCCCTGATGGAGTCGCGGATCCGCAACCTCGAGCGGATGCTCCGGGACCCCGAGATCGTGGAGGCGCCGCCGGACGCCGAGGTCGCCGCGGCCGGGGTGCTCGTCACGCTCCGGCCGCTCGAGGATGACGAGCCGGAGGACGAGACCTACCTGATCGCCGAGTCGGCCGAGGAGCGGGCCCCCGGCGTCCGGACGATCACGACCACGTCGCCGCTCGGCCGCGCCGTGCTCGGCGCCTCCCTCGACGACGAGATCGCGTACGAGGCACCCGGGGGCACGTTCCACTACCTCGTGGTGGGCCTCCAGCCGCGGCCGTGACCCGCGCGCGCCGCGGCGACCGCGGCGCTAGCCTCGCTCCGATGGACGAACCGGGATCGGCCGAGGAGCCCTCGTCGACGCCCGAAGATGCGCACCGCGTCCGGGACATGCCCGCGCCGCGCCAGGCGACCGGCCTGGCCGCCAAGCCGATGCGGTGGGTCTTCGCCTGGCCCTATCGGGTGGTGCTCGCCGGGGTCTACCGGGCCGGGTTCCGGCCCTGGCACCTCACGCTCCTCGCGCTCGCGACGAACGTCTGGGTCGGGGTGCTGCTCCTGCGCGGCGACCGCCTCGTGCCGGGTCTGCTCCTGATCCCCGCGGGTCTGCTCGACGTCCTCGACGGGGCGGTGGCCCGGCTCCGGGGCGAGTCGAGCCGCGTTGGCGCGTTCCTGGACTCGGTGCTCGACCGCGTCTCGGACGTCATCCTGTTCGGGTGCGTGTACTGGTCGCTCGCCGGGCAGGGCGACCGCCTCGAGGCCGCGCTCGCACTCGCGACGATGGTCATCGCGCTGTCCGTGAGCCACATCCGCGCGGAGGCCGAGGCCGCCGGCGTGTCGCTGTCCGAGGGGTTCTTCCAGCGCCTCGAGCGCTACGTCGCGATGCTGATCGGGCTGACGGTGCCGGGGGCGCTGCTCCCCGCGCTCGCGGTCCTGACCGTGCTCGGCGGGGTGACCGTGTTGCAGCGCGGCTGGAACGCGCTCGCGAGGGTCCCCGCGGCGGCGACCGCGGACCGGTGAGCCGAGCCCTGCTCCGCGATCGATGCGAGAAGATGCCCGGGCGGAGGAGGAGCGGAGGTGGACGAGGGCTTCCAGCGGATCGCGTCGCTCGCCGAGGTCCCCGAGGGGGAGCTCCGCGCCTACGACCTTCCCGGGTTGCGGGTCGCCGTGGTCCACGTCGAGCAGGAGCTCTTCGCGATCGCCGACGAGTGCCCGCACGATCAGGGCTCGCTCGCCGAGGGTGAGCTCGGGGGCGACGAGGACAGCGTGGTCTGCCCGGGCGACGGCAGCGAGTTCGACCTGCGCACCGGCGAACCGCTGGACGGTCCGGCGATGGACCCGGTCCGCGTGTTCGCGGTCCGGGAGCGCGAGGGGTGGATCGAGATCGGACCGCTGACGGAGGGCGACGCGTGATGACGCGGGAGCTGGCGCCGCAGGCGGTCGTCATCTTCGGCGCCTCCGGCGACCTCACGAAGCGCAAGCTGCTGCCCGCCTTCTACGACCTGTTCCGCAAGGACATGCTCCCGAAGGGGTTCGCGATCGTCGGCTACTCACGGACCGAGATGAGCGACGAGGCGTTCGTCGAGCAGGCTCGCGAGGCCGTCGAGCGTTCCTCGAACCGTCCGCCGCAGGGCGAGGTGTGGGAGGGGTTCGCGCGGCGCCTGTCCTACTGCCCGGGGGAGTTCGCCGAGCCGATGGCGATGAAGGACCTCGACGAGCACCTTCGGCGCGTGGACGAGCGCCACGGGACCGAGGGTGGTCGGTTCTTCTACGCGGCGACCCCGCCCGCGGCCTATCCCGACATCGTCCACCGGATCGGCGAGATGGGGATGCACCGCAACGCGAGGATCGTGTTCGAGAAGCCGTTCGGCCGCGACCTCGCCTCCGCGCGCTCGTTGAACGCCACGATGCACGAGGTCTTCGAGGAGCAGCAGGTCTTCCGGATCGACCACTACCTCGGCAAGGAGACCGTGCAGAACATCCTGGCGTTCCGGTTCGCGAACGGGATGTTCGAGCCGATCTGGAACCGCCGGTACATCGACCACGTGCAGATCACGGTCGCCGAGTCGATCGGGATCGAGGGTCGGGGAGCGTTCTACGAGCAGGTCGGGAACATCCGGGACATGGTCTCGACGCACCTGTTCCAGGTGATGACGTTCGTGGCGATGGAGCCGCCGGTGTCGTTCGAGCCCGACCGGCTCCGCGACGAGACCGTGAAGGCCCTCCGCGCGACCCGGGCGTGCGATCCCGCTCGCGTGGTCCGCGGCCAGTACGCCGGCTACCGGGAGGAGGAGGGCGTCGCGACCGGGTCGACCGTCGAGACGTTCTCGGCGATCGAGCTCGAGGTGGACAACTGGCGCTGGGCCGGCGTCCCGTTCTTCCTGCGCACGGGCAAGGCTCTGCGGCAGAAGGCGAGCAAGATCACGCTGAAGTTCCGCAAGGTGCCGTTCAACGTCTTCCGGGGCGCCGGCAAGGGCGCCGACGTCGAGCTCGCGAAGCGGGACCACCTCACGATCCGGATCCAG
>DATBMU010000004.1:0-12196 GCA_036554665.1 Actinomycetota bacterium
CCCGGCCCCGCCGCGTCCGCGCCGGGGCGCCGACCCGGACTTCGAGGCCCGGCTGAAGAAGTTCATGCGCCAGAGCGAGGAGCGCCAGGTCGACTTCAAGCGCTCCGTCGAGCACAAGCGCAAGTAACGCCCCGGTGGGGCTCGAGCCGCGAAGCGGGGGCCCGACCTCGTTGGGCGAGCTCCGGGGCAGCGACCTCACCACCGTCCGCGAGCAGCTCGGGCGTGAGCCCACCACCCCCTTCACGGTCGTCGCGCGCTGTCCCGGCGGCCATCCGCTCGTGATCCGCAACGAGCCTGTCGACGCCGAGGGCCGTCCCTTCCCGACGTTGTTCTGGCTGACGTGCCCGGACGCGGTGCGGGCCGTGTCGAGGCTCGAGGCCGGCGGCGCGATCGCCCGGCTGAACGACCGCATCGAGGCCGAGCCGGACCTCGCCGGGGCCGTGGAGCGCTCGCACGCCGAGTACGCGCGCGAGCGCGCCCGTCGCCACGACGGCGCCGAGGCGTTCGGCGGCGTCGGCGGGACGCGGCGAGGGGTCAAGTGCCTGCACGCGCACTACGCGAACCACCTCGGCGGCGGCGACGACCCGGTCGGCGCGTGGACGGCCGAGCGGGTCGAGCCGATCCACGAGGAGGGCGCGGGCCGGTTCGCGGTGATCGACCAGGGGACGAACTCGGCGCGGCTGCTCGTCGTCGAGCCCGACGGTCGCGGGGGCCTCGACGAGCTCGCGCGCGACATGGTCATCACGCGGCTCGGCGCCGGCGTGGACCGGACCGGCCGGATCGCGGCGGATGCGCTCGAACGCACGGTGACGGTGCTCGGCCGGTACGCGCGACGGGCCCGCGCGCTGCACGCGGGCTCGATCCGCGTGGCGGCGACCGCCGCCGTGCGCGACGCGGCGAACCGCGAGGGGCTCGAGCGTGCCGTCCTCGAGCTGGCGGGCTCGCCTCTCGAGGTGATCGAGGGCGAGGAGGAGGCGGGCCTGTCGTTCCTCGGCGCCGTGCGGGGTCTCGACGCGCCCGTGCCGTTCCTCGTGCTCGACATCGGGGGCGGGTCGACCGAGCTGGTCGTCGGGACCGAGCGGGCGGGGCCGGCGGTCTCGCTGCAGATGGGCAGCGTGCGGCTCACCGAGCGCTTCGTCCGGCACGACCCGCCCCTCGCGGACGAGCTCGACGCGATGCGGGCGTTCGTGCTCGAGCGCCTCGACGAGTCCGAGGCGGCCGTGCCGATCCGGGAGGCGCGCACGCTGGTCGCGGTCGCGGGGACCTCGACCACGGTGCAGGCGATCGCGCTCGGCCTGCCCTTCTACGACCCCGAGGCGATCCACCGCACGTGGCTGCCGGTCGCGGACGCGGCGCGGGTGCTGGCCGAGCTCGCGGAGGCGACGACCCCCGAGCGCGCGGCGCTCGCCGTGATGGCCCCCGGACGCGCCGACGTGATCGTGGCCGGCGCCCTGATCCTGGTCTCCGTGATGCGGCGGTTCGGCTTCGATCGGGCCCTCGTGTCGGAGACGGACATCCTCGACGGTCTCGCGTTCGACACGCTCGCGAGCCTGTAACCTCTGTCGCCGTGTCCAAGCGGACCCGCAACCGGGAGCTCGCGCGCCTCGCGAAACGCCGTCAGCAGGAGAAGCGCCGGCGCGAGCGCAAGCGGCAGACGACGATCGCCGTCGCGCTCGTGGTGGCGGTGATCGGTGGGGCGGTCGCGTTCGTCGCGTTCACCGGGGACGAGCCGGTTCCCCAGGCGACCGGGCCGACGGGACCCACCGGCAGCCCGACCGCGAGCCCGAGCCCCGAGGGCGAGCCCGGGACGCAGATCGGGACCGTCGACCCCGCGCCGGGGCCGCGGGTCGTGGCCTGCGACGCGGAGGCGCCGAAGGGCGCGACCGAGCCGAAGCCGCAGTTCAACGCGCCGGCGAACGTGCTCAAGAACGGTCGCTCGTACACGGCGACGTTCGAGACCTCGTGCGGCGACATCGTGGTCGAGCTGCTCGTCGATCGCGCGCCGCAGACGGTGAACAGCTTCGTGTTCCTAGCCGAGCAGGGGTTCTTCGACGCCACGCGGATCCTCCGGCTCGACACGTCGATCGACGTGATCCAGGGCGGGGACCCGACCAGCACCGGCACCGGCGGTCCGGGCTACACGATCCCGGACGAGCTCCAGGGCGACGAGGCGTACGGCCCCGGCACGCTCGCGATGGCCAACTCGGGCGCGCCGAACTCGGGGGGCAGCCAGTTCTTCCTGATCGCCGGCGAGAACGGGCACAACCTCGACGCGAGCCCCTCCTACACGATCTTCGGTGAGGTGATCGAGGGGCTGGACGTCGCCGAGACGATCCTCGGGCTCGAGATCCAGGACCCCGAGGGCGGGTTCGAGGGCCAGCAGCCCGCCGAGGCCGTCTACATCGAGACGGTCACGATCTCCTCCACCCGCACCTGACGGCCTGACGCCGCCGCCGCCCGAGACCCGCTCACCCGAGAGTGATATCATCGTGATATCACTCTCGGAGGAGGTGCGTCGATGGAGCGCAGCGTCGCGGAGCGGCCGGGGTGGACGCTCCCGGGATGGGTCGGGCTCGTCGGGGTCGTGATCGTGGGCCTGCTCGGCCTGTGGATCGGGTGGGTCGGCGTCTCGGGCATGGCCACCCAGCCGGTCGAGACCACCGAGACCGTGGCCTCCGTGGCCGGCCTCCTGCTCCTCGCCCTGGGCGCCGGGTTGTGCCTGGGGTTCTTCGTGGTGCAGCCGAACCAGGCCGAGGTCCTGGTGATGCTCGGCAGCTATATCGGCTCCCAGCGTCACGACGGGTGGTTCTGGACGAACCCGCTCACGATCGGGGGCCGGCGGAAGATCTCGCTCCGGATCCGGAACTTCGACACGCAGCAGGTCAAGGTGAACGACGAGCGGGGCAACCCGGTCGAGATCGCGGCGGTCGTCGCCTGGCGGGTGGTGGACACCGCCAAGGCGATCTTCGACGTCGACGACTTCGAGGCGTTCGTCGCGATCCAGAGCGAGACCGCGGTGCGGCACCTCGCGACGATGTACCCGTACGACAGCTACGAGGAGGGCGGGCTCTCGTTGTCGGGCAACGTCGACGAGGTCTCCGGCACCCTCCAGGACGAGCTCCGGGAGCGGCTCGAGCACGCCGGCGTCGAGGTCGTCGAGACGCGCCTGTCCCACCTGTCCTACGCGCCCGAGATCGCGGGCGCGATGCTTCGGCGCCAGCAGGCCACCGCGATCGTCGCCGCGCGACAGAAGATGGTCGAGGGCGCCGTGGGCATGGTCGACATGGCGCTGAACATGCTCGCGTCCGAGCACATCGTCGAGCTCGACGAGGAGCGCAAGGCCGCGATGATCTCGAACCTGCTCGTGGTGCTGACCGGCGAGCAGGGGGCCCAGCCCGTCGTGAACGCCGGGTCCCTGTACCAGTAGGCGCGTGGCCGCCGAGCGCAAGTCGTTCCCGCTGCGGATCAGCAAGGAGCTGTACGCCGTCCTCGAGCGGTGGGCGGCCGACGAGCTCCGGAGCGTGAACGCCCAGATCGAGTTCCTGCTCTCGGACGCGGTCCGCCGGGCGGGGCGCGAGGCACGTCCGCGCGGTCCTCGCGCCGGCGCCTAGGATGGGCGAGCCCGGGTGTCGGAACTGGCAGACGACGGCGCCTTAAAAGCGCTTGTCCCGGAAGGGACGTGTGGGTTCGAATCCCACCCCGGGCACGCGAGCAACCGTCAGCGCGACGGGCGGTCGGCGGCCGTCGTCGGCTCGAGCAGGCGGCGGCGGTAGCGGGCCGGCGCGCCGACCGAGGATAGCGCGGTGCCGGCGCGCCGTTCGAGGCTCCGCAGTGCGCGCCGGTCGCCGCGGCGACGCGCGGCCTCCGCCCCGAGGGCGAGCGTGCGCGCGAGCCAGACGCTCGCGCCGGTCGCCGACCGCGCAGCCTCCGCCCGTGCGAAGGCGTCGAGCGCGGCCGGCAGGTCCTCGTCGCGCAGGGCGCGCAGGCCGGCGTTCTCGTGCACGATCGCCTCGACGTCCAGGTCGGCGCTCCGGCTCAGCTCGTCATCGGGCGCCTCGCGGCCGTCCAGGAGGAGCGCCTGCACCAGGAGCGAGGACGCGAGCGCCAGCGTCCCCGTCGCGCGGAGCGCCGAGGCCTGCCGCGATGCCTCGTGGAGCTGGCGGGTCGCCTCCCGGAACCTGCCGGCCCCGAGCGACGCCCGCCCGGCGAGCAGCGGCCCGAGCGGCCCCCAGAGCGTCCACCCGCTGCGGCCGGCGACGGAGGCGGCGCGGGTCGCCTCCGGACGCACGCCGGGGAACCACCCGCGGTCCAGGTGCAGCTGGGCGGCGGCGAGGTGCGCCTCGGACATCTCGACCCGGATCCCGCGGCCCCGGATCAGCCCGATCGCGCGCGCGAGCCGCTCCTTCGCGACCGGCGGCCGCCCGGCGCGGAGGGCCGGCCGAACCCCGGCGACCAGCCCCAGGGCCTGCAGCCGCGACGATCGCGTCGAGCGCGCCAGCTCGAGCATGCGGCGCACGAGCGCCTCGACCTCGTGGGGCGGGGCCGTCGAGCACGCCGCCGATGCCTCGATGAAGAGCGTGTCGGCCTCGGCGTAGGGGTCCCCCGCCTCGACCGCCAGTGGACGCGCCTCGCGGACCGACTCGATCGCCTGGCGGAGCTCGCCACGATAGAAGGACACGTAGCCCCAGGTGCGCAGCATCGCCGACCGCGAGCGCAGGTCCGCCTCGTCGCGCGTCAGGCGCCAGGCCTCCGCGTACCAGCGCTCGAACTCCGCCCCGCCCTCCGTCGACAACAGGTACGCGAGGTCCTGCGCGGCGACGGACCGGCCCCACCGGTCGCCCGCGCGGACGAAGAGGCGGTGCGCCTCGCGCAGGTAGTCGATCTCGCGGCGGAAGTCCGTGTTCGACCACGTCTCGGACAGCCGGTGGTGCGCCCACGCCTGCCCGCGCACGTCGCCCTCGGCCCGGAAGAGCGCGAGGGCGCGCTCGTTCAGCCGCCGCGCGGGCGCGCTCTTGCCGAGGTCCGAGGCGAGCCGCCCCGACACCAGCAGGGCCCGTCCCTCCAGGCGGGCGTCCCCGGCCGCGGCCGCGAGGCGGCCCGCCTCCGAGGCCGGCCCGTCCGCCTCGGCGTGGCGCCCCATCTCGACCAAGCTCTCGGCCGAGCCGATCAGCGCGCGGGCGAGCACCCGGGCCGTCACGGCGTCGCCCGCCTCCCGGGCCACGCGTACGGCCCGCCCGTACAGCGAGGCCGCCAGGCGCGCCTGGTAGACGACCGCCTGGTCGGCCCAGCGCAGCAGGTACTCGACGGCGCGCTGCGCGACGACCGGCGGCAGGCTCGAGCCCGTCGTCCGGGACCGCGCGAGCGTCCACGCCTGCTCGTAGTGGTGGGCGATCGAGGCGACCGGCTGCCGCGAGGGCGTGCGGGCCTGCGAGCGGAGCCACTCGGCGATCTGGAGGTGTCGACGGGAGCGCTCGGCCCGCGGCAGCTGCTCGTACGCCACGTCGCGGATCAGCGCGTGCTTGATCTCGTACTCGACGGCGCCGGGGACCGCGCTGTCGGCGCGGCGGCGCACGAGCCCGCGGCGCTCCAGCGAGCGGAGCGCTCGGAGCGGATCGGGGACGATCGAGACCTCCTCGACGAGCCGGTCCCACGTCGCCTCGCCGCTCACCGCGGCGTCCTGCAGGACGTGCATCTCCGCCTCGGGCAGGCCGTCGAGCCGCTCGCCGATCAGGAGCCGGATCGTGGTCGGCACGGTCTTGATCCTGCCGGGGTCGGCCACGCGCCAGCCCCCGGGGTCCCGCACGAGCGCGCCGGCCTCGACCAGCATGCCGACGCTCTCCTCCAGGAACAGCGGGTTGCCCTCGGCCCGCTCCAGCATCGGCCGGATGATCTGCTCGCCGACCGCCGGTTCCAGCACGCGGGCGGCGAGCTCCCGCATCGCGCTCGTGTCCATCGCCTCGAGCTCGAACCGGGGGACGCCGCGGAGCCGCAGGTCCGCCCGCCCGAGCCCCAGGACCACGCAGCGAGCCTCGAGCGGCGCTCGGCCGAGCTCGGCGAGCAGGTGGAGCAGGTCCTCGTCGGCCCACTGCAGGTCGTCCAGGACGACGACGGTCGGTCGCCGGCGGCCGAGCGCCTCGATCGCCTCGCGCGCGGCCTGCGCCGCGTCGAGCACCGACTCGCGGGACTCCGCCGACGCGGTCCCGACGCCGAGCAATGCGCGGAGCCGATGGGCGAAGGCCCGCGTGTGGCGCGGCGCCGACGCCCGCGCGAACCGGTCGATCGCGCGCCGGCGCTCCGGCGGCGGGGAGCCGGGGGAGATGCCGATGCCGGACCCGAGGGCCTCGGCGACGGCGTGCAGCGGGAGCCGCTGGCCGAACGGCAGGCACCGGCCGACCAGCACCTCCGCGTCCAGCCGGCGGGGGAGCTCGGCCGCGAGGCGCGACTTGCCCGACCCCGGCTCGCCGACGAGCAGCAGGAGCCGCGTCCGGCCGGACCGGATCGCCTCCTCCAGGTCCGCGCCGACGCGTTCGAGCGCCGAGTCGCGGTTCACGAAGACGGCCGACCTCCACGGCTTGGCCGGGCGGGCGGTCGCCGCCGCGCGCTCGCCGAGGGCCTCGTACGTCGGCAGATCGGGCTTGCCCTTGGCGTGGCGGACCTGGAGCGGCCCATACCGGATCGAGCGCGCCGTCCGCTGCTTCGTGACCTCGTCCACGAGCACCACGCCCCCGGGCGCGAGGTCGGCGAGGCGGGACGCGGTGTTCACGGTGTCGCCGATCACGGCGAAGCCCGACGCCTCCTCGGACGGCGCCACCATGACCTCGCCCGAGTTCACGCCGGTGTGCACGTCGGGGAACCGCAGCCCCCGCCGCCCGGCGTTCAGCTTCCGCACGTGCTCGCGCACGGCCAGGGCCGCCCGGACCGCCCGCTCGGCGTCGTTCTCGTGCGTCACGGGCACGCCGAAGACGGCCATGAACCCGTCGCCCATCACCTGCGGGACGGTGCCGCCGAACCCCTCCACGACGCGTTGGAGCTCGACCACCTCGTGGCGGAGGAAGCGGTACACCTCCTCCGGGTCGAGCGAGGCCGCGAGCTTCGTGTAGCCGGTGAGGTCGGCGAACAGGATCGTGACGAGCTTGCGCTCCCCGTGCGCCTGCACCGGGAGCGCGCGCGGGCGGGCCCGGCCCCCGGAGGCGCGGCCCGCCCCGGTCACTCCGCCTCGGTCGCGCTCACCCCTCGGGCCTGAACGCGTTGACCCGCAGGTCGGCGAACGACGTGTCGGTCTTGCCGATCCCCTCGACCTCGCGGAGCTCGTCGAGGATCGCCTTGCGCAGCTGGCCGATCGTCGGCCGGCCGAGGTCGACGAGGAGGTCGTACCCGCGGCCGGTGATCACGGCCGCGCCCCACGTGTACTCCTCGGGATCGAACAGGGGCTCGAACCGCGCCTCGATGCGGTCGAGCACCTCGAACGGATCGTCCCGCGGGCGGACCCGGATCAGCGCGCAGTGGTCGGGGCTGCCCCGCTTGGGTCCCCGCTGCGCGACCTTGATCTCCACGCCCATCTCGGTCCGGATGCCCTGGGGCCAGAGCGAGTTCGCGAGGTCCTGGGCGTCGGCGATCGACTCCACCTCCAGGTGCGCGTAGACCTGGAAGGAACCGATGAACTGGCTCGCGAACCGTACCCGCGGGTCGTTGAGCTCCGTGATGGCCCCCAGGACGTCGCCGGGCGGACGATCCTCCGCGTGCGAGAACACATGGACGTGCAGGGTCTCGTCTGGGTCGCTCATCTCCGTCCCCCTCCCACGACCGCGAAGGTCAACCATGACCGCCGGGGCGTCGGCGCGCAACCCGCGTGCCTCCGTACGATGCGACCCGATGCTCCTCGCGGACCTCGCGCGCACCTCGGAGGTGGTGGCCTCGACCTCGGGCCGCCGCGCGAAGGTGGACCTGCTCGCCGACCTCCTCCGCCGCTGCCGGCCGGACGAGATCGCCGTCGCGGTCGCTTATCTCTCGGGCCGCCTCCCGCAAGGAACCGTCGGCGTCGGCTGGGCCGCGATCCGCGACCTCGACGCGGCGGTGGCGGCCGAGCCGACGTTGGAGCTCCTCGACGTGCACGCGGCGTTCGAGCGGATCGGCGCGGCCACCGGAACCGGGAGCCGAACCGTGCGCGGCCGGGAGGTCGCCGACCTGTTCGCCCGCGCCACGGAGCCCGAGCGGCGGTTCCTCGTGGCGCTCCTTGGTGGCGAGCTCCGGCAGGGCGCGCTCGAGGGGATCATGACGGAGGCCGTCGCGCGCGCCGCCGGCGTGCCCGCGGCGGACGTCCGGCGAGCGCGGATGCTGGCGGGGGAGCTCGGCCCGGTCGCGGCCGCCGCGCTCGAGCGGGGCGCCGCCGGCCTGGCCGGATTCCGGCTGTCGGTGCTCCGGCCCGTGCACCCGATGCTCGCGCAGACCGCCGACGGCGTCGAGGAGGCGCTCGGTCGGATCTCGCCCGCGGCGGTGGAGTGGAAGCTCGACGGCGCCCGGATCCAGGTGCACCGGCTCGGCGACGAGGTCCGGGTGTTCACGCGCACGCTCGCCGACGTCAGCGCGCAGGTGCCCGAGATCGTCGATACGGTCCGCGCGCTCGAGCTCGACGCCGCGATCCTCGACGGCGAGGCGATCGCGCTGCGCCCGGACGGGCGCCCGCACGCGTTCCAGACCACGATGAGCCGGTTCGGAGCGCGCCTCGACACGGACCGGCTGCGCGAAACGACCCCGCTGTCCTGCGCGTTCTTCGACTGCCTGCACGCCGAGGGCGACGACCTGATCGACCGGCCCGCGGCCGAACGATTCCCGGTCCTGGACCGCATCGTCCCCGAGCCGCTCCGCGTGCCCCGCGCGATCGTCCCGGACGCCGCCGCCGCGGCGCGTGTGCTCGAGGAGGCGCTCGAACGCGGCCACGAGGGCGTGATGGTCAAGGCGCTCGATGCCCCGTACGAGGCCGGACGCCGCGGCGCCGGCTGGTTGAAGGTCAAGCGCGCGACCACGCTCGACCTTGTGGTGCTCGCGGCGGAGTGGGGCCACGGCCGGCGGCGCGGATGGCTGAGCAACCTGCATCTCGGCGCGCGCGAGCCGGCCGGCGGGTTCGTGATGCTCGGCAAGACGTTCAAGGGGATGACCGACGAGATGCTCGCGTGGCAGACCGAGCGCCTGCTCGAGCTCGAGAGCGGGCGCGACGCGTTCACCGTGTTCGTTCGGCCGGAGCTCGTCGTCGAGGTCGCGTTCGACGGGCTCCAGGCGAGCACGAGGTACCCGGGCGGGCTCGCCCTGCGGTTCGCGCGGGTGAAGGGGTACCGGCCCGACAAGACGCCGCAGGACGCCGACACGATCGAGACCGTCCGCGAGATCCACGCCCGCGGCGTCGCCTGACGGGCGGCTATCGCAGCTACCGCGACGCCCGGTGCTCCCGCCCGACGGCCTCGATCAGGTCGGCCGCCCGGACCACGCCGGCGCGCGCGCGGATCGTCGCGCCGAGCGCCGAGAGGCGGGCGCGCAGCGCCTCGTCGCCGAGCAGGCGCTCGATCGCTCCGTGCAGCTCCCGCTCCTCGAACGTGTACGTCGGCAGCCGGACCCCGAGCCCGAGCTCGTCGACGCGCTGGGCGTTGTCGTACTGGTCCCAGAACAGCGGGAGCACGACCATCGGCGTGCCGAAGTGCAGCGCCTCGGTCGTCGTGTTGTTGCCGCCGTGCGTGATCACGAGGTCGACGAGCGGCAGGATCGACGTCTGCGGGAGCCGCGCTCCGCCCCACATGGTGTCGGGGAGGTCGAGCTCGTCGCCCCGCGGCCCCGTCGAGACGATGTACCGATGCGGTGTGCGCGAGAGCACGTCGACGAGCCGCCGCATCAGCTCGACGTCCGCCGAGCCGAGCGACCCGAGCGAGAGGTACACGAGCGACCCCTCGCCGTCCCGCAGCCGCTCCGGCACCTCGAACGCCTCCTCGGTCTCGCGCACGCTCGAGTCGAGCCGGTGCCACGTCGGGCCGAGCGCTCGCGACCGCGCGTAGTCGGCGGCCTCCGGATACAGGGACAGGTTCAGGTGCTCCGACGTGTGGATGAACCCGAGGTCGGGGAGCGGCGGCGCGCCCCGCTCGAGCACCCACGCGTTCGTCTCCTCCCACAGCGGCCGATGGACGCGCTCGTATTCGGCCCGGAAGGCGTCCCAGCCGGAGCGGTCGCCCGCCGGGTAGCCGCTGAAGGCGGGCGGCAGGTCCGGGTCCTTCATCTCCAGCGGGTTGCAGCTCATGATCCGGACGAACGGCGCGCCGTGGGTCAGCAGCGCGGGGAAGACGCTCACGTTGTCCTCGACGATCACGTCCGGGTCGGCGCGCGCGAGGATCTCGACCAGCGCCGGCTCGCAGTAGCGCGCGCCGTCGATCAGCGACCGGAACACCGGCTCGACGAACGTCGACAGCTGCTCGATCGTCGGCTTGCGGAACTCGGGCGCGGTCTGCGTGACGAAGTCGGTCCAGAACTGGCCGGCGTCGGCCTCGTCGCCGGCCGGCGGCGCGAGGTCGACGAGGTCCTCCTCGAACCCCAGCGGCTCGAGCCGCCCCCGCCACGACGCCTCAGCCGCGAACACCACCCGGTGCCCCCGCCGCTCGAGGACCTTGCCGATCCCGATGCAGTTGTTCGTCGGCCCGTACGCGCTCTCGGGCATGAACACGATCGTCAGGCGTTCGTCGCCCATCGCCGCCGGAGCCTAGCCGGTCAGCGTCGCGGGGACGCGCCCGCTCGCGCTCAGCTCTCGCAGTTGACCTGGCTCTCGACGCTCAAGCAGGTGTCGGCGCCGTCACCCCCGTCGCCGATGTCGACGTCGGCGCCGCCGTCGATCAGGTCGCTCCCACCGAACCCCTCGATGACGTCGCCGCCCCCACCGCCGTAGAGGCGGTTCGGGCCCTCGTTCCCGCGGAGGAAGTCGGCGTTCTGGGACCCCTCCACGTCCTCGATCGCGACGAGCGTGTCGGTGCCGTCGCCGGTGGCGAAGCCGCCGGAGAGATCGGCGGTGATGAACCCTCCGGTTCCCGAGAGCGCGGCGTAGGAAACGATGTCCCGTCCGATCCCGCCATCCAGGACGTCGTCCTCGCCGCCCCCGCTGAGGCGGTCGTCGCCGTCGGCGCCCGAGAGTTGGTCGCGGCCTTCGCCCCCGCTCAGCGCGTTCGCCGTGGCGTTGCCGATGATCACGTCGACGAAGTGCGATCCAACGACGTTCTCCATCTCGAACATCCGGTCGAGGCCCTGTCCCTGCGCGGTGCCCAGCGCGAGGTCGACGTCGATCCCACGCTCGGACAGCGTGAAGTCGAGCGTGTCTGCGCCCGGCCCACCGTCGTAGGCGTCGTCGCCACCGGCCGTCACGAACACGTCGTCCCCCAGATCGCCCGACACGGAGTCCGCACCCCTCGAATCGGACAGGACGTCGTCGCCGTCGCCTCCCGAGAGGATGTCGTCGCCGAACTGCCCCTCGATCACGTCGGCACCGGCACCGCCGTCGATCGTGTCGGCGTCCCCGCGACCGTCGATGAGGTTGGCGCCTGCGTCACCGGTCAGGTCGTCCGCGTAGAAGGTGCCGAAGACGTTCTCGATGCCATCGATCCGATCCGCACCCTCACCGCTCGCGCTTCGGGTCGACAGGTTCAGGGTGATCGCGGAGGCGGAGGTCTGGAAGTCGAGCGCGTCGATGCCCTCGCCACCGTCGTAGGCGTCGTCTCCTGAGCCTCCGAGGACCAGGTCGTCGCCGCCGGCGGCGAACACGGTGTCGTTGCCGGCGCGGCCGCCGAGCGCGTTCGTCGAGTCGTCGCCCGCCAGGACGTCGTCGTAGCCGGAGCCGAACGCGTGCTCCACCGCCTGGATCGTGTCCGAGCCGTCCCCGGTGGCCGTTCCCGCGGCCAGATCGACGGAGACCGGACCGCCCGACGTGCCGAAGTCCACTGCGTCGATGCCCGTGCCTCCATCGAGCACGTCGTCGCCGGGGCCCCCGAACAGCTCATCGTTCCCGTTGCCTGCCTCGTGCGTGTCGTCGCCGCCCCCGCCGCGCAGGATGTCGTCGCCGGAGCCGCCGGACAGCGCCTCGAGCAGGTCGAACCGGGACGGGATCGGGTTGTTCGGCTCGAACACCCGGTTGAACGCCCAGTCGGCCGTGATGTTCGCCGACTGGCCGTAGTAG
>DATBMU010000043.1:0-12003 GCA_036554665.1 Actinomycetota bacterium
TGTGACGCCATCCAGATCCCGACCCACGCGCCGGTCGAGCCGAAGAACCAGCTCATAGACGCGCTGCAACAGCGACGGGTCATCGACCCCGCCGACACCCACCAGCGGGTCGGCCCCTCGGTTGCCGAACATCTCCTCCGACAACGTCTCCCACGACAGCGCCAGCGGCTCGACCGGCGGTTGTTCGTCAGCGCGCGACACGAGCACCTTCGTGGCCGACAACCGGACCACCCGGTCAACCTCGACCTCTCGGAGAGGCCGGATCATGTTGAACTCAGCGACATCCACGGCACCGACTCCCTTCGTCAGATCCAGTCGTCCCGCTCCCCTCCGATGGCGCGCTCGCCGATCGGATCCGCGATCTGCGGGCGGCCGTTGCTCCAACTCCAACGGGCGTGACGCGCGACAGCGGGGGGGGCACGGGGGCAGGAGCTCCGAAGTCAGGCAGGTACGGCGCGGTGTTGCCGTCGTGGACGTGCTTCAGGTAGCGCTGCGGACCAGGCGCAGAATGGCCTCGGTTGCGCTCGTGAGTTGCCGAGGGATTCACGCCCGCGTAGTCCTCGGCCTTGTTCAGGTCCACGACTTGACCCGTGTCTTGGCCCCTTGGGCAGTCAGACCTTCGGCCTACTGCAGCAGGCTGGCCATCAAGTGGGTTCGGACCTTCCTCGACATGAGCGCGGATCTGTCGTCGAGATGCATCGACCTGGAGGCAGGTCGTGTCCCATCGCTAGAGGGCGACCTGCTCCGCGAGTTCGGATCCGGGCCCTCCCGCCTTCGCGAAGAGGCGGAGCGATGGTCCTGCCTACCTGATGGCAGACGACCCGATCAGCGTGTGGGGTGGGGGTGGACGATGACCGGCGGAAGGTGACGAGAGGAGGACGCCATGCCGGCCGCACCCGATCCCTCGTTCACGTGGCAGGAGGGAGCCGCAGCCGTTGCGATCATCGGGATGCTGGCGTTCCTGGTGACCTGGGTAGTCACCGACGTGATCGGCCTGCGCAGGACCGCGTACATCGCCGTCCTGTCCTTGGTCACGCTCGGCCTGCTAGGCGGCTACTTGGCTTGGTCGGGCACGGACCCCGCGGACCTGTTCACGAAGGGATCGGGCTTCGGGGTGCTCGCGGGTCTCGTCGCGGCGATCGTGGTCACGCCTGGGGTGCATCGACTCTCCATCGGCATCCGGCCCCAGGGGGCGGAGCTCATCCGACGCCTGGTGTGGGAGGGCGCCGTCTATGGGGTCGCCGAGGCACTGCTGCTGGCGACCCTTCCGGTGCTGGCCGTGTGGCAAGCGTGCGAGGCGCTCGGCTGGACCGACCCCGGCTGGCCGGCTGTCGGCGCGGGCACCCTCGCGATCCTCAGCGCGCTGGTCGTGATCGCCGTCCACCACCTGGGCTACCGGGAGTTCCGCGGCAGATCAGGTCGGAAGATGCTCGCCGGCGCGATGCTCGCGTGCGGGGTTCAAGCGCTCGCGTACCTGCTGACTGGGAACGTCCTGGCGCCGATCGTCGCCCATGTCCTGCTGCACGCGCAGATGATCTTGCGCGGCGTTCTGTTGCCGCCGGTCCAGGTGATACCGGGCGTCTCGGCTCCCGCGACCCGCGAGCCTACGGACAGCATCGCCGCGTAACGCTCTCCCGAGCCACCGTGCCTGCGCGTGCTCAGGCCTGGTGAGAGCGCGAACGGAACAGGTGGTAGACCCCGATCAGCAGGGGGATGAGGGCGAAGAGCGGGAGGAGCTCGGCGTCGTGCGTGCCTTCCCGATTGGTCGTCGCCACGAGCCACCACATCCCGAGCATGGCGGCGAGTGCGATGGCTCCTGCGATGAGCCAGCGGATGCCCGAGCGCCTCTCTTCTTGCGCGGTTCTCATCGACATGTCACCTCCACGACCGATTGCACGCCGACCGTCGGGCCTCCGGCAGGTCCTCGGGAAGGGGCGATGGCCTCGGCTGGTGCGGGACGGCCGGACCCCCCGGCTGTGGACCCGGAGCGTCGGCTGCCGCGAGATGAAGGGCAGATCTCCGTCGGGCCTAGTCAGCGCGCGACGTGCATCGATCCCTCGACGACCTCGCCGAGCGCCCCGAGGCGCACCGTATGCCCGTGGAAGGAGAGCCGGAGCTCGTACGTGCGCAGCCCCGGCCCTTCGTCGATCTCGATCACGAACGTCCCGGGGTCATCCCAGTAGCCTCGCGCGACGATCGGCCGGCCCTCGAGGCTGGGACGGAACACGCCGTCGAGTCCCACCCGATCGAGGCGAGGCCCCGGCTCCGAAGCGAGGTCGAGCCGGAAGGTCGCGATCGAAGAGGAACGGTCGAAGTCGAGGTTCAAGCTCCGGATGCCGAACAGCTCCTCGTGGAACACGTAGGTTCGCCCCGAGATCCGGCGTGCGGTCGCGGGGAGCTCCGGGATGGGTTCGGGCTCCGGACCCAGCGCCAGAGCGTCCACCACCGCCTGGAGCCGATCGACACCGGTGGGGTTCGGTGGGAGCGGCTCGAGACTGCCCGTCGCGGTCGCGAGCGCCTCGAACAGCCGCTCCGAGTACCCGCCGCCGGTGGTCACGATCACGAGGTCCAGCGAGGGGACGACCAGGATCCGCTGGCCACCGTCCCCGTCGGCCCGGAAGAAGGCCGGCTCCTCGCCCGGCGGCGAGACCCACCACCCGTAGCCGTAGTCCTCGGCTCGTCCCGTACGGACCTGCGGCGTGGTCGCTTCGGCAACCCACTCGGGCGAGAGGATCCGCCGGCCGTCCCACACGCCTCCCTGCAGGTACAGGAAGCCGATCTTCGCCGCGTCCCGCGGATGCATCGCGAGGTCTCCCCAGCCGTGCGAGATCCCCTGCCGGTCGGCCGGCCAGTACACGTCGCCGATCCCAAGGGGCTCGAACAGCTCCTGGCGGGCGTACTCGAGCGCGGTCATGCCCGTCGCCTGCTGCAGGATCGCCGAGAGCAGGTGCATGCCGGGACTGCAGTAGGAGAACGTCGTTCCCGGCTCCTCCACGGTGTCGAGATCGAGAACGAACCGGATCCAGTCAGGGCTCTCGCGCATCTGCGGTTGGGTCTGCTCGGAGGGCCAGTCGCTGCACGCGAGGCCCGACGACATGCTCAGCAGATCGCGGACCGTGATCCGCTCCTTGTCCTCGTTCAGGTCGGCGATCTCGCGATCCGCGAAGAAGGACACGATCGGAGCGTCGAGGTCGAGCTCGCCTCGGGTCGCGGCGATGCCGATCAGCGTGCTGACGACGCTCTTCGTCACCGAGGCGACGTCGTGGTACAGCGACTCGTCGTATGGATACACGTACGCATCGACGAGCACCGATCCGTCCCGGACGATCAGGAGGCTATGGAGCTGGATGAAGCTGCTACGGACCTCCTCGAGGGCCTCGGCAAGCCGCACCGAGTCGACTCCCTCCGACTCCGGCGTCGCCGTCGGCCACCCCTCGGTCGGCCAGTGGATCGGGGACGGGGAGACGTCCCGCGAAGGGGCTGCCGTCCGGGGGGTGCACGCGCCCGTCGATCCGAGCAACAGCGCGAGGGCGAGAACGACGGAGGATGCGCTTCCGCCGATCGCTGCTCGCCGATCGTATCCCACGACCGGGCCTCCCTCTGTCGACGGTCGGCCGCCCGCCGTCGAGCACCACCACCATCCCCTCCTCCGTGCGGCGGGTCAGGGGCGGATGACCCACGGGGATGAGGTCCTGTTCGGAGACGACATCGCTGGGATCGACCGAGGCTCCGCTCGAGGAACCGCGGCTCAGCGTCGGAGCGCGGATGGGTGGTAGAGGGGGACGAGCGGGTCCCAGCCTGAGCGCAGGAGGGCGAGCAGCGAGGGCGGCGTGATCACCGCCATCGCCCCGCGGGATGGCCGGCGCACGGGATCCCGGTATCCCGCGGGGGTCCACCGGAGGAGCGCTCCGCCGAGCACCAGGTGCGGCGCTCCCTCACGCAGGATGAACGCGCCGTCGGGGAGCTCCACGATCGGCGCTTCGTGAAGATGGCGTGAGCGTATGACCGGGTCGATGCGCTCGGTGTGCAGCTGCGCATCGATGGCGTCGGCGCCGACCTGCCCGGGGTGGAGCTCACGCCAGACGTCGACGAGTCGCACGTAGTCCTCGCGGCGGCACAGCGCACAGGCCCGATGACCGGCCGCGAGCGCCGTCGCCTCGTCGAGGAAGAACAACTCGGTGAACCTCCCCGGCCGCAGCAACGGCCCGCGCTTCCAGCCGCGGAACTCGAGGCGGCAGGCGATCCAGCGCCGCCCGTTGAAGCTCTGGCGTATGCGGCCGGCGGCGTCGTGCAGGCAACCGCGGTTCCCGTAGACGAGGCCGCGGCTCGGCGTCGCGATCAGCTCGCCGAGCGGTGTGACCCGGTTCTGGAGCGGCACGCGGCCACCCTAGCCCCGCGGACGACCCCCGGCCGAGGTCCGGCGAGGTGCGACCGACGGGTCGCTCAGTGCGGAGCTTCGGCGTGACCCTCTCGCACGGTGCTGCTCGACGAGCGGTGGATCGTGATGTTGCCGGCGCTGGTGCGGACGCGGACCTCGACCGTACCCTCGCCCGGCACTGGACGCTCGGACGGGTCCAGTTCGTTCTGCACGTTGCCGAACCGCGTGTTCAGGTCCAGCCACGCCGCGACGCCGTCGCGGATGCCGACCTCGACCGCGCCGAGGCTGGTCTCCGCCAGCACGGCGCCCCGCGTGACCTCGCCCAGGCACACGTCGCCCATCGCGGTCTTCGCGGAGACGCCCGCGTGGGCGAGGTCGATGGAGATCCGTCCGTTGGCCGCGTTCACCTGCACGTCGTCCGCGGCCTCCCCGATCCACGTGTCGCCGTTCGAGTTCTTCACCACGGCGGCGCCTTCGACGCTGCGGATGCTCACGACGCCCGAACCCACGACGACGTTGGAGCGACCGATGAGCCGGTCGACCGTGATGTCGCCGGCTCCGGTCCTGATCTCCACCGGCCCGGCGTGGTCGAGCCGGATGTCGCCGAAACCGGTCCGGAAGCGGCATCCGCCCAGGCGCCCGCTGGAGCGCACCGTCGCGACCCCGGCGCGGCCCTCCAGCCGTGATCCGGCGGGCAGCTCGATCCTCACGTCGATCGACTCGCGGCGGCTCCAGGGCGTCCACTGTCGCCAGCCCTTCGGCGCGCGAACCAGCAGCCTTTCGTTCGTGAACTCGACCTGGGTCTGCTCGGCGGCCGCGACGTCGGCCGGCCTGGCGGGGTCGCTCGGACGCACGTCGACGACGCAGTCCGTGCGATCACCGGCGACGATCTGGATGTCCCCCATGTCGATCTCCACGCTGACGGAGATCGGATGGGGCGTCTCGAAGGTGGACATCGACGTTCCTCCTGTCGTTCTATCGGTCCGCGCTGCGGGCATCGCTCGACGCACCCCGCTACCGCACCCAGCCCGTGTAGCGCTGGGCTCCCTGCGGCGCCCGCCGGGCCCGACCGTGGGGCGGGCCGGTCCGCTCGACCGCCGCGGCGGCCGCCCGCACGAGCCAGGCGTTGACGGAGAGCCCCTCGTCGCCGGCCGCTCGCTCGATCCGGGCCTTCAGGTGCTCCGGCATCCGCAGGTTGATCCGGGACTGCGCGCCCTCGTCGCCCTCGACGGGAGCCGGAGGCGCGACCTCCATCCGATCCTCGAGGTTGTCCACGGGCGGCGGTGTCACCACGAACTCCGGGTCGCGGCCGCGCAGCCGCACCTCGACGGAGCCGGGGGCGAGTTCCACGGTGATCTCCTCCGCCGCGGCGGTCAGCGCATCCTGCAGCGCGAGCCGGGTGGCGGCTTCCACCGGCGCCATCAAACGCTCCGCGAGCGCGCGGGCTTCCTCCCCTCCGGCCTCGGCGGCGATCTCGACCTGGTGGCGGATGCTCTCGACGTACTCGGTGAGGTCCATGGCGCCATGATGGCACCATCAGTGATGCCATGTCAACGCCACTTCGGTGCCAGCGTCCGCCGAGGGTGCCCACCGTATCCTGGGGCGATGAACGACCGGCTCCTGCGCGCGCTCCGGCGCGAGCCCGTGGACCGCACTCCGGTCTGGTTCATGCGCCAGGCGGGGCGCTACCTGCCGGAGTACCGTGCGCTCCGGGGCGACCGCGACATCCTCGAGGCGTGCCGGGAGCCCGAGCTCGCGGTCGAGATCACGCTCCAGCCGCTCCGCCGGATGGCGCTGGACGCGGCGATCGTGTTCAGCGACATCATGGTGCCGCTCGCGGCGATCGGGGTGGGCGTGCGGATCGAGCCGGGAGCGGGGCCGCGGGTCGACGAGCCGATCCGCTCCTCCGGTGACCTCGAACGGCTCCGACCGCTCGAGCCCGAGGCGGACGAGCCGTACCTCCTGGAGACGATCCGCCTGCTCCGCAAGGAGCTGGACGTGCCGCTGATCGGGTTCGCCGGCGCGCCGTTCACGCTCGCGAGCTACCTGATCGAGGGCGGGCCGTCGCGCGACCACGTCCGCACGAAGGCGCTCATGCACGCCGATCCCGCCGTCTGGGCCGAGCTGATGGAGCGCCTCGCCGCGATCGTCCGCGCGCACCTGCGTGCGCAGGTGGAGGCGGGCGCGCAGGTGGTGCAGGTCTTCGACTCGTGGGTCGGCGCGCTCGACCGTGACGACTACGAGCGCTCGGTATCGCCGTACGTGAAGCCCGTGTTCGAGGGGCTCGGCGTGCCGTCGATCCACTTCGGCGTCGGCACGGGCGAGCTGCTCTCGTCGATGCGCGAGGCCGGCGGCGACGCGATCGGCGTCGACTGGCGGACCCCGCTCGATGCCGCGTGGGAGCGGATCGGGACCGACCGCGCGATCCAGGGGAACCTCGACCCGGCGACCTGCACGGCCACGTGGGAAGCGGTGGAGCGCAAGGCGCTCGACGTGCTCGAGCGCGCCGGCCGGCGCGACGGCCACGTGTTCAACCTCGGGCACGGCGCCCTGCCCGGCACACGGGTCGAGCACCTCCAGCGGCTCGTTGACCTCGTGCCCGAGCGCACCGAGCGGAGCGGCGCGTGAACGACCCGATCGGGATCCTCGTGATGGCGTACGGGACCGCGAGCGGGCCCGACGACATCGAGCGGTACTACACGGACATCCGCGGCGGGCGCCCGCCGAGCCCCGAGCACCTCGAGGAGCTCCGCCAGCGGTACGCGGCGATCGGCAACCGCTTCCCGCTCCTGGACGTCACAAGGGAGCAGGCGGACGGTCTCGAGCGCGCGCTGAACGCGACGGGGGAGGGCACCTTCCGCTCGTACCTCGGGATGAAGCACTCGCCGCCGTTCATCGCGGACACCGTCGAGGCGATGCGCGCCGACGGCGTCGAGCGCGCGGTCGGCATCGTGATGGCGCCGCACTGGTCGGGGATGTCGGTCGAGACGTACGTCGCGCGGGCGAGCGCCGCCGCCGGCGACGGTCCGCCGGCGTTCACGTTCGTGCGGAGCTACCACGACCATCCGGCCTTCGTTGACCTGCTCGCCGGGCGCGTCGCCCACGCGCTCGGCCTGCTCGGTCCCGCCGAACGCGAGAAGGCGGCGGTCGTCTTCTCGGCCCACAGCCTCCCCGTGCGGACGCTCGCCGACGCGACCCAGCGCTGCAAGCACTGCGACGCGTGCGAGGCGTCCTGCCGGTACCGGGACGGACTGCAGGCGACCGCCGACCTCGTGGCCGAGGAGCTGGGCCTCGCGCACCACACGATCGCGTGGCAGAGCGCGGGCCGGACCGCCGATCCCTGGTGGGGCCCCCCGATCGAGGACGTGATCGCGCGGCTCGCGGAGGGCGGGCACCCGGCCGTCGCGGTGTGCTCGGCGGGCTTCGTCGCCGATCACCTCGAGACGCTGTACGACCTCGACATCGAGGCGCGCGCCATCGCGGAGCAGGCGGGGATCCGGCTCGTGCGCACCGAGATGCCGAACGCGGACCCGGCCTTCGTCGAGGTGCTGGCCGCCGTGGTCCGGGACCACCTCGCCGCGTCCGCATGACCGACCGCGTCGTCGTCGTCGGGGCCGGCGTGGCGGGACTCTCGGCCGCGCACGCCCTGCTGGCGGCCGAGCCGTCGCTCGACGTGACGGTCCTCGAGGCGGACGAGCGTCCCGGCGGGCGCCTGCGCTCGGTCCGGGTCGGGAACCTGGACCTCGAGGCCGGACCGGACTCCTTCGTCGCCCGCAAGCCGTGGGCCGCCGATCTGGCCGGCCGGCTCGGGCTCGAGCTCGCGGCGCCCGGGGCGACGGGGGCCCTCGTCTGGACGGAGCGTGGGCTCGTGCCGATGCCGTCGACTGCCCTCGGCGTGCCGGCCGACATCGACGAGCTCGTTCGGTGGCGGGGACTCCCCCGAGCGGCGCGCCTGCGCGCGCTCAGCGACCTCGTCCGCAAGCCGCGGGCGGGCGACGAGGACGAGTCGATCGGCGCGCTCGTGCGCCGCCGGCTCGGCGACGAGGTGGCCGAGGTGCTGGTCGCGCCGCTGCTCGGCGGGCTGTTCGCCGGCGACGTGGACCGATTGGGCGTGCGGAGCACGTTCCCCGAGCTCGCGGGCTGGGAGCGGGACTTCGGCAGCCTGATCCGTGGAGCCAAGGCGGCGCTCGCCGCTTCGGACAAGGCGGGGCCGATGTTCCTCAAGCCGGAGCGAGGGATGACAGCGCTCGTCGACGCGCTCGTCTCGGCGGTCGCGACGGAGCGCGTTCGGACGGCCTCGGCGGCGGCCTCGATCGGTGCCGAGGGACCGGCGTACGTCGTGCGGACCGGCGACGGCGAGCTGCCCGCGAGCTCGATCGTCCTCGCCACGCCGGCGCCTGCCGCCGCCCGGCTCCTCGCCGAGGTGTCCCCGGGCGCGGCCGCTCGACTCTCCGAGATCGCGTACGTCTCGACGGCCGTGGCCCTCCTCGTCTACCCGGACGGGACGGCGGACGGGCTGCCGGAGACCGCGGGCTTCGTCGTCCCGGCCGGCAAGGCGCCGATGACCGCCGCGACGTTCCTGTCGCGCAAGTGGCCGGACCCGGCCTTCGGCTCGCGTGCGGTGCTGCGGTGCTTCGTCGGCGGCGCCGGCGCGGAGGACGTGCTCGACGCCCGTGACGAGGACATCGTCGAGGCCGTGGGCCGGCATCTCGCCGCCGTCCTTCCGCTCCCCGAGCTCCCCGCGGCGCACGCGGTAGTGCGATGGCCGCGGTCGATGCCGCAGTACGAGGTCGGTCACCTGGACCGGGTCGCGGCGATCGAGCGATCGCTCCCGGCGGGTATCGTCGTCGTCGGCAACGCGTACCGGGGCATCGGGATCGCCGATACCGTCCGGAGCGCGGAGGAGGGCGCCGGCGCGGTGCTCGCCCACCTCACCGGCCGCCGGATCCGAACGGAGCGAGTGCGATGAGCGAGACCGTGTACGCGTTGTATCCGTGCTTCCGGGCGTCCGCCGGGTTCCGCGAGCTGGACCTGGACGACGCCGCCCGGGAGGTGGAGCACCTCGTCAAGGGTTGGGACGCCGCGGTGAGCGTCCGGGGCCTGTACTCCACCGCCGGGTTCCGCGCCGACACCGACCTGATGCTCTGGCTGATCGGCCCGACCCCGGACGCGATGCAGGACGCCCTCGTCGCGTTCGGGAAGACCGAGGCCGGCCGCCGCCTCGAGCTCTCTTGGACCTTCATGGGCGTCGTGAAGCCGGCGGAGTTCACCGCCGACCACGCCCCCGCGTTCGTGAAGGGCGAGCCACCCAAGCGCTACGCCTGCGTGTATCCGTTCGTCCGGACGCCCGAGTGGTACCTGCTGCCGCCCGAGGAGCGCTCGAGTCTGCTCCGCGAGCACGGCTCGATCGGGCGCGAGTACCCCGACGTCCTGGCCAACACGACGAGCGCGTTCGGCATCAACGACTGGGAGTGGATCCTCGCGTTCGAGTCGGACGAGCTCGATCGCATCGTCGACTGCATCCGCCGGCTCCGCGAGGCCGAGGCGCGGCGCTTCACGAAGGTCGAGGTGCCGTTCGTCACGGGGATCCGCAAGGACATCCGGGCGGCCTTCGCCGACCTCGCGTAGGCGCGCCCGCGGGAGGGCCGGCGCGCGATAATGGGGCATCCGTCTCGGCGAACGGAGGTCACCCGTGGCGCACGCGAAGGACAAGGGCGAGAAGCACAACAAGAAGACCGCGCAGAAGTCGATCAAGGAGAAGCGCGCGGCCAAGAAGGCGAAGAAGCAGGCGAGCACGGCGGTCCGCACGACCGAGTAGCGCGTGTTCGAGGACCTGCTGCTCGCCTGGGACGGCGAGGAGGTCGCCGTCCGCTACGACTGGCCCACGCAGACGTGGATGTTCGTCTGCGTCCACTCGACGGTGCTCGGACCGGCCTCGGGCGGGACGAGGATGAAGGTGTACGGCTCACCGCACGAGGCGCTCGCGGACGGGATCCGGCTCGCGAGCGCGATGACCAGCAAGAACGCCGTGGCCGGGCTCCCGCTCGGCGGCGGCAAGGCGGTGCTGGCCGTGCCCGAGATCCCGAGCGGTGAGGCGCGCCGGACGTTGCTGCTGCGCTACGGGGACCTCGTCGAGTCGCTCCACGGCACCTACTGGACGGCGTGCGACATGAACACGGCCTCGCCCGACATGGACGTCGTGAGCGAGCGCTGCTCCACCGTCTTCGGCCGCACCGAGGCGAACGGCGGCTCGGGCACCTCGGCGCCGGCGACGGCCGACGGCGTCTTCGCCGGGATCCGCGCGAGCGTGGCGCACGCCTTCGGCTCACCCGACCTGGCGGACCGGTCGGTGCTCGTGCAGGGGGTCGGCGCGGTCGGCGCGCCGCTCGCCCGACGGCTGGCCGGGGTCGGGGCGCGCCCGATCCTCTCGGACGTCCACGAGGTCCGGGCCAAGGAGCTCGCGGCCGAGCTCGGTGGCGAGACCGTCTCGCCGGACGATGCGATCGACACGGCGTGCGACGTGTTCTCGCCGTGCGCGACCGGGGGCGTGCTGTCGGCCGAGACGATCCCCCGGCTCCGGTGCCGCGTCGTGGCCGGCGCCGCGAACAACCAGCTCGCCGAGCCCGACGATGCGGAGCGCCTCGCCGAGCGGGGGATCCTCTACGCGCCGGACTTCGTCGTGAACGCGGGCGGGATCATCCACCTCGCCTCGCTCGAGATGCTCGGCGAGGACGAGGCGCGTCGCGACGAACGCGTCGCGGCGATCGGCGACACGTTGACGGAGGTGTTCCGGCTGGCCGACGCCGAGCAGATCTCGACCGGCGCCGCCGCCGACCGGATCGTCCGGGCGCGGCTCGAGGAAGGGAGGCGCTGATGCCACGCGATCTCGCATCGATGGAGTGCGTGCCGTGCCGGGGCGGCGTCCCGCCGTACACGCACGAGGAGATCGAGCCCTACCTCGCCGATCTCGGCAACGGCTGGGAGGTCGTCGAGGACCACCATCTCCGCAAGGAGTACCGGTTCAAGGACTTCCGGCAGGCGCTCGACTTCACGAATCGAGTCGGCGAGCTCGCCGAGGACGTCGGGCACCATCCCGACATCGAGCTCGCGTGGGGACGGGTCGCGCTCACCGTCTTCACGCACAAGATCGGGGGGCTGCAGGAGGGGGACTTCGTCTTCGCGGCGAAGGCCGACCGGGCCCTGGAGGCGGACCCGGTCGGCTGAGGATCCTCGGTCAGGCCTTCGCGCGGTCGAGCCCGAGCTCGCGCAGCGTGGCCCACGGCACCGCGTGGCAGTACGGCTCGTGCCCGTTCTTGTCGTAGTAGCGCTGGTGGTCGTCCTCCGCCGGCCAGAAGACGGGCGCCGGCGCGATCTACGTCGAGATCGGCCGGTCGAACCGCGCCTGCGCGCGCTCGCGGGAGGCCTCCGCCGCGCGCTGCTGCTCCGGCGAGTGCGTGAAGATCGCGCTGCGGTACTGATCGCCGACGTCGGGGCCCTGGCGGTTCACCTGCGTCGGGTCGTGCATCGCCCAGAACACCTCGAGCAGCTGGTCGAACGACACGACCTGCGGGTCGAACTCGACCTCGAGGACCTCGGCGTGCCCGGTGGTGTGGGAGCACACGTCG
>DATBMU010000076.1:0-5631 GCA_036554665.1 Actinomycetota bacterium
TCCCTCCCGATCCCCGGGCGGCGTATCCTCTCGTGGAGGTTGAACCGCCGTTCAAGGAGCCCACGATGCAGACCGAACGCGACCGCGAGCACCTCCGTTACGACGAGCGCGACTGGCGTCCCCGGCCGACGCTCGCCGGCCACGAGTACACGAGCCGCGAGGCCTACGACGAGGAGCGCGAGCGGATCTGGTGGGGCGATTGGGTCACGATCGGCCGCTCCGAGGAGGTCGCGAACCCCGGCGACTTCGTGGTGAAGGACCTGGCCGGCGAGTCGATCTTCCTGGTGCGCAACGACGACGGCGAGCTGCGCGGCTTCTACAACGTCTGCTCGCACCGCGGGACGAAGTTCCTCGACGACGAGGCCGCCGGCAACGTCCGCAAGGCGTTCCGGTGCCCCTACCACGCCTGGACCTACGACCTGAACGGCCGGCTGCTCGGCACGCCGAACGTCAAGGAGGACGAGTTCTTCGACCGCGAGCGGTACCCGCTGCACGGCTTCGCCGTCGGGGAGTACGCCGGCTTCGTGTTCGTGAACCTCGCGCGCGAGCCGCGGCCGCTCATGGAGGCGCTCACCGACGGGGCCGAGAGCATCACGGCCTTCGAGCGCTACCGGATGCAGGACCTGCGGATCGGCGTGCGGCTCGTGTACGAGGTCGAGGCGAACTGGAAGATCGTCGTCGAGAACTACAACGAGTGCCTGCACTGCCCGAGCATCCACCCGGAGCTCGTGCAGGTCGTCCCGCTGTTCCGGTTCGGCGAGGTGTGGGACGAGGAGACCCGCGACGACGGCAACAAGATGATGGACGGGGCGACCAGCTTCACGGTCTCCGGCCGGAGCGACCTGCCGAAGCTCCCGGATCTCGCGAGCGAGGACTACTCGATGTACTACGGCTCGTACGAGTTCCCGAACCTGATGCTGAACCTGCACCCGGACTGCGTCATGTACTACATCGGGTACCCGAAGGGCCCGAGTCACACGCAGGTGGTCTCGGAGTTCCTGTTCCGGCCCGAGGTGATCGCCGATCCCGAGGCGTTCCGACCCCAGCCGGTCGTCGAGTTCTGGGACCTGATCTCCCGGCAGGACTGGGAGGTGTGCGCGCGGGCGCAGACCGGCGTCGGATCGCGCTCGTTCACGACGGGTATCTACCCGCGGCAGGACCGGTTCCTCTACTGGTTCAACGAGGAGTACCGGCTCGCGATGGGCCGCGACCTGCTCGGCTAACGCCGCTCCCATCCCCGTCCGCCGCCGGCGAGCCGACCGCCGACCCCGGCCGTAGTACCTCGTCGCGACACGGCCGTACGGCGAACCCCGGCGCAGGCCAGAGGGAAGGCCAGAGGGAAGGCCAGAGGGAAGGGAGGACGCCATGCGCACGCGTGTCGTCATGATCGTCGCGCTGCTCCTCACCGCGATCGCGGTGGGCGGCGTGCAGGCCACGGCGGACGACGGGAAGCGCTTCAGCGCACGCCCGTCGGGCTACGAGGAGGTGCCCGCCCTGTCCGTCGCCGGACGCGGGACCTTCTCGGCGGAGCTGTCACCGGCGGGAGACTCGGTCTCGTTCTCGCTCCGGTACTCGGGGCTCACCGGGGACGCGGCGGTGGCGCACATCCACCTCGGTCAGCCGGCCGTGGCGGCCGGCGTGATCGCGTTCCTGTGCGGCGGCGGGGGGCAGCCCGCGTGCCCGACCGGGACGTCGGCCACGATCACCGGGACGATCGACGCCGCCAAGGTCGTCGGCCCTGCGGCGCAAGGGATCGCGCCCGGTGAATTCGCCGAGTTCGTCGCGGCGATGCAGGCGGGCGTGACGTACGTGAACGTGCACACGGCGGCGTTCCCGGCCGGCGAGATCCGCGGGCAGATCCGCTAGCCGGGAGCCCCCGGGGCGAGGTCGAGCGCGGCGCGCAGTCGCTTGAGCGGACCGCGCACGGCGAGCTCCTCGCCGAGCTCCTCGAGCCCGGCGTCGTCGCGCTCGCCTCGCCATCGGTCGAGCGGGGCCGTCGTGTTCACGGGGACGAGCCGCTGCATCGCCGCGAGGTACTCGGCCGAGTCCCGGACGCGGGACCGCAGCGCGGGCTTCCCGGAGAGCGGCCCGGCACGGGGCGTCTCGGACGCGGCGTCCGCGAGCAGGTCGTCGAGCGAGCCGTACGTGAGGACGAGTGCGCGTGCCGTCTTCTCGCCGACGCCGCGGACCCCGGGGAGGTCGTCGCTCGGATCGCCGCGCAGGATCGCGAAGTCCGCGTATCGCCCGGCGGGCACGCCGTAGCGCTCGAGCACGGCCGCCTCGTCGAGCTCGAGCAGCTCCGTCACGCCGCGCACGGTGAACAGCAGGCGCACGACCGGGTCGCGGACGAGCTGGATCAGGTCGCGGTCCCCGCTCACGATCTCCACGCGGTCGTCGTCGCCCGACTCGAGGCACAGGCCGGCGATCGCGTCCTCGGCCTCCCAGCCTCGGGTCTGCGCCTGGGCCATGCCGGTGAGGTCGAGGACCTGGCGCAGCATCGTGAACTGCTCCGGGAGCCCCTCCGGATCGGGCGGGCGGTTCGACTTGTACCCCGCGTAGAGGTCGGTGCGCGCGACCGGACGCCACTCGTGGTCGTAGGCGTGCACGACCTCGTCGGGCCGGCGCGAGACGATCAGGCGCACCACCATGTCGAGGTACCCGTGCAGCGCGCCCGACGGCCGGCCCGCGGGCGTCCGCACGGTGTCGCCCATCGCGAAGAACGCCCGATACATCAGGCTCGAGACGTCGAGCAGGAGCCGGTGCGCCACGGCGGGAGCGTACGTCCTACGCCCTTCGACCGGGCGGGGAGGCGCTCGGTCTGGGCCGGCCCGAGGGCTCGACGCCGACCGGGGGTGCTCGGGGGGCGCTCGCTTCCGGCCCCCGGAAGACCGATGGGCAAACCGGGTCGAAGTCCCTACCGTTGGCGCATGAACGAGGTCAACGACCTGTTGGTGCGGCTGTCGTTCCTGGTCCGACTCGAGGCCGGCGCCGTGTCCGCGGAGTACGGCCTGATCCTCACGCTGGTCGTCCTCGTGACGATCATCGCGATCGGCGCGTTCGGGGTCGCGGTGTCCGGTCTGATCGACCGACCCACCACCGAGTTCCCCTCGCCGTAGCGTTCAAGGATCGGGTCGCGCCCTCCAGACGAGGGCGCTCGCGACGTCTGCCGTGGGGCGACGCACGCCCCGTGCGAGAGAAAGAGTGACAAGAACCGCCGATCCGGCTTGACCGCTCGCGCACCCCGGCCCTAGTCTCCGTCGCGAGAGACCGCTGGGACCCTCGGGTTCCGGCGGTTTCTCACATCTGGGGCCGGCGCGTCCCCGGTAGGGTGCCCCCGTGGAGTTCCGTGAGGTCGTACGCCGTCGCCGCATGGTCCGCCGATTCGACCAGCGGCCGGTCCCGAGGGAGACGATCGACCGGATCGCCGACGTCGGTCGCCGGGCCCCGTCCGCCGGCTTCTCCCAGGGTCTCGAGCTGTTGGTGCTCGACGAGCCCGGGACCGTGGCCGAGTTCTGGGACATCACCCGCGACCCCGAGTTCGGCTGGGATCTCGAGGACGTGGCCGTGGGCCCGACGGTGCTCGTGATCCCCCTGCCCGACGCCACGCGCTACACCGAGCGGTACTCCGAGCCCGACAAGATCGCGTTCGGCATGGACGAGGCCGCGAGCTGGCCGGTCCGCTTCTGGGACATCGACGCCGCGATGGCCTCGATGCTGATGCTCCTCGCGGCGGTGGACGAGGGGCTGGGGGGCTGGTTCTTCGGCATCAGCCACGGGGAGCGCGAGCTCCTGGACCGGTTCGGCGTGCCGGCGCACCTGCGGCCGATCGGGATCATGGGGTTCGGGTTCCGCGCGGAAGACGAGCGTCCGAGCGGCTCGGGGGCCACCAGGCCACGCCGCCCGCTCGCGGAGCAGATCCACCGGAACGGCTGGTAGCCGGCGCCGCGGCAGGCCCGCTACCCGATCTCGGGGAGCCTCGTGCCCGTCGAAACCACCCGCGGCGAGTAGCCCCGTCGTGGCCGTTTCGACTCGGCCTCGGCCGCCTCGCCGCCGATACAGAGGTTGCCATGACGACGATCAGGACGAAATGCCCAACCTGCGGAGAGGTGGACATGGGGGCGGCGGCGATCTCGCTGTTCCTCGAGACCACCGGCGACCGCGGCGCCTTCGCCTTCACGTGCCCCGAGTGCCTGGAGGAGGTCAGCAAGCCCGCGAGCCGCAAGACCGTGGCGCTGCTGATCGCCGCCGGCGTCGAGCCGGCCGGTACGGACGAGGGCCTGGAGCTCGGCATCCCCTGGCTCACGGCCGAGGACCGCAGCCCCGAGCCCGACGCGCCGGCCTTCTGCCTCGACGACGTGATCCGGTTCCACTTCCTCCTCGAGGACGACGCCGTCATCGAGGAGCTCCTCGCCCACGAACGCTGAGCCGCTCGCGCAGGTAGACTGCGTGGATGAAGGACTTCGTTCGGACGGAGCTCGGCAAGACGCTCCGGATCGGGGAGTCGGCGGACGGGATGCTCAGCGTCGAGGTGCTGAAGGACGGCACCTGGACCACCGCTCCACTCGGGATGATCGGCCTCCGGCTGTCGCCCAAGAGTCGCCGCCTGACGGCCTCGGAGATCAAGGCGCTCCCGGACTGAGGCCGGCGAACGCCGCCTACGCGTCCGGGTCGACCGGTTCGGACTCGACGATGTGGTCGGGCGTGTGGTGCGCTGCCGGGATCGCGCCGAGCCGGCCGGCCTGGTAGTCCTCGAACGCCTGCAGCAGCTCGGCCTTCGTGTTCATCACGAACGGGCCGTACCACGCAACCGGCTCGCGGATCGGGCGGCCGCCGAGCACGAGCACCTCGAACGCGGGGAAGCGCGACTCCTGCGTCCCCGCCGCGTCGATCGTGAGTGCGTCGCCCGGCCCGAAGACCGCGAGCTGTCCGGTGGCGATCGGGTGGCGTTCGGCGCCCACCGTTCCCGCACCCGCGAGCACGTAGGCGAGCGCGTTGAAATCGGCGCGCCATGGCAGGTCGAGCTTCGCGCCCGGCGCGAGCGTCGCGTGCACGTACGTCATCGGCGTGTACGTCTGGCCGGGCCCGCGGTGGCCCCCGAGGTCGCCGGCGATCACGCGCACGAGCGCGCCGGCGTCGGAGGAGGCGAGCAGCGAGACCTCGTTCGCCCGCAGGTCCTGGTACCGGGGCGGCGCCCACTTCTCGGCGCTCGGCAGGTTCACCCAGAGTTGTGTCCCGTGGAACAGCCCGCCGCTCGCGACCAGGTGCTCCGGCGGCTTCTCGATGTGCAGGATGCCGGCGCCCGCCGTCATCCACTGCGTGTCGCCGTTCGTGATCACGCCGCCGCCGCCGTTGGAGTCCTGGTGCTCGAAGATGCCGTCGATCATGTAGGTGACGGTCTCGAACCCGCGGTGCGGGTGCCACGGCGTCCCCTTGGGCTCGCCGGGTGCGTACTCCACCTCGCCCATCTGGTCCATGTGGACGAACGGGTCGAGGTCGGTGAGGTCGACGCCGGCGAACGCCCGACGGACCGGGAAGCCCTCGCCCTCGAGGCCGCTGGGGGCGGTGCTCACGGAGCGCACCCGCCGAGGAACCTGCTCACCGACGGGCGGGACGCGCTCGAGCCGCGTCAGA
>DATBMU010000138.1:0-7556 GCA_036554665.1 Actinomycetota bacterium
CGCCGGACGGCCGCCGCGTCGACGCTCCCACGAGCCGACGACGACGAGGAGCGCCAGCAGCGCGATCGCCACCCACAGGACAGGGGAACCTGTCGAGGTCGTGAGGCCGGGCGAGGCCGTCTCGCGTCCCAGGCCCGCCGCCACGAGGGACGGCCGCCCCTGGCCGCTCGCGTCGACGGCGAGGTCGTAGGTCAGGTCGCCGGCGTTCGCGTTCAGGCGGAGGTACGAGAGCCACATCCCGTCGGCCGGCAACCACCGCATCCCCTTGTCGGACCGGAGGTCGGCCATCAGGCTCGAGGAGGCGCGCTCGCTGCGCTCGAGCACGAGGCCGGGCCGGATCCCCCGGCCCTCGAGGAAGGCGGCGCCGCTCGGCGACACGGCGGCCGGCAGTAGCGACGGCTCCCGGTCGGTGAGCAGGTAGACGTCGGCCTCGACCGGCGCGACGGCGCCGGCGCCGAGGCCGAGGATCCGCAGCGGCACCCACGGGTTCTGGGTGGGGATCACCACGTGCACCGGAGTCCCGTCCCCCGCCGAGAGGCCCTGCTCCTTCGCCCGGGTCGCGTCGAACCGCACCGCCATGAAGATCGGGCTTCGCTCGGCGTAGAAGTCGAGCACCTCGGGGGCGTCCGGCGGCAGGAAGAAGCCGTGCTCCCGCGCCCAGTTCCCCACCGCCGTGCCGCCGCCCTCGAGCACGACGACGTCGAGCGCGTCGATCTCGGTCTCGAGGATCACGGTCGCCTCCGCGCCCGCGAGCGCCGCGCCGTCGAAGGCGACCGCGCGCTCGAGCGGCGGCTGCGTCTCGAGCACGAGGCGCTGGAGCGTCCAGTCCCCGGCTCGGATGACCCTCGTCGGGACCCCCGGCAGCGGGACGATCGAGCCGAACTCCCCCTCGCCGCCGGCGAACTCGAACGACGTGACGTAGTGCTCGATGCCGTCGTGATACGCGGCAAGCGTGGTGGTCCGCACGAGCGTCACGCTCCCGTTCGCGTTCACGAGGCCGCCGCAAGCGAGCGCGGGACCGGTGAGCAACACGAACGACACGAGCGTCGCGACGGCCACGAGGAACGTTCGTCGGAGCATCGGCGCCTCCTCCGGTCTCGACCCCGTCCGTCGGGGGCCGTGATCGGGCTTCGACGCCTCGAGAGCGTCCCGGGGTTCCTCAGGCGTCGGTCCGCGCGCGCTCGCGGAGCTCGACGCGCCGGATCTTGCCGCTCACCGTCTTGGGGAGCTCGTCCACGAACTCGACCTCGCGCGGGTACTTGTACGGGGCCGTCAGGCGCTTCACGTGCGCCTGGAGCTCCCGCGCGAGCGAGTCGCTCGGCTCGTAGCCGGGCTTCAGGGCGACGTACGCCTTCACGATCTCGCCGCGGAGCTCGTCGGGCTTGCCGACGACCGCCGCCTCCGCCACGGCGCGATGCTCGACGAGCGCGGACTCGACCTCGAACGGGCCGATCCGGTAGGCGCTCGAGGTGATGACGTCGTCGGCGCGACCCACGAACCACAGGTACCCGTCCTCGTCGCACGATGCCAGGTCTCCCGTGTCGTAGAAGTCGCCGATCCGGCTGGCCGCGGTGGCGCGGGGATCGCGGTGGTACTCGCGGAAGAGGCCGACCGGACGGCCGGGCGCGATGCGGACGCCGATGTGGCCGGTCTCGCCGGGCGGAAGGACGGCGCCGGCGTCGTCGACGATCCGCACGTCGAAGCCGGGCGTGGGCTTGCCCATCGAGCCCTCGCGGATCGGCAGGCACCGGTAGTTCGCGACCAGGTTGACGGTCTCCGTCTGACCGTAGCCGTCGTGGATCCGCAGACCGGTCGGCTCGCGCCACGCCCGCATCACCTCGGGGTTCAGCGGCTCGCCCGCCGAGACCACGTGGCGGAGCGAGGACCAGTCGAACCGCGACAGGTCGTCGAGCACGAGGGCGCGGAACACCGTCGGCGGCGCGCAGAACGTCGTGATGCGGTGCTCGCCGAGCAGCGACAGCATGCGACGGAGGTCGGGCTTGCCGCGCTGATCCCATAGGAACACGGCGGCGCCCAGTCGGAACTGCCCGAACAGGAGCCCCCACGCCGCCTTCGCCCACCCGGTGTCCGAGAAGGTCCAGTGCAGGTCGCCCGGGTGCAGATCCTGCCAGAACCGCGCGGTGATCTCGTGCCCGATCCCGTAGGAGGCCTGCGTGTGCAGGACCATCTTCGGGTATCCGGTCGTGCCCGAGGTGAAGTACAGCAGCATCGGGTCGTCGGATCGCGTCGGCTCCGCGTCCGGAGCGAGGTCGGAGCCGCGCTCGAGGAGCTCGTCCCACGCGAGCCACCCGGCGTCGGGACGATCCCCGCCGACGCAGATCGTGGTCTTCAGGCTCGCGCAGTCGGCGCGCGCCTCGTCGAGCTTGCGGGCTCCCTCCGCGTCGGTGATCGCCGCGACCGCCTCGGCCGCGCCGATGCGGTACGCGATGTCGCGGGCCGTGAGCAGCGGCGTGCCGGGCATCGGCACGGCTCCGAGCTTGATGCACGCGAGGAGCGCGACGTGCCACGCGGGGATCCGCGGCAGCATGACGAAGACCGGGTCGCCGCGGCCAACGCCGTGGGCGGCGAGCGCGTTCGCGGCGCGGTTCGAGGCCCGGGAGAGGTCGGCGAACGTGTACCGCTCGGTGATCGCGCCGCCCGGACCCGCCGCGAGCAGGGCGAGGGTGCCTGGCGACGACGCGGCGCGCGCGTCGACGACGTCGCGGGCGAAGTTGAAGCGTTCGGGGACCTCGAGCCGGAACGTCCGGCGCGTGGCCTCGTAGTCGGTCATGTTCGGCGGGACGCCGGCCATCGCGGTCTCCCTTCGCAGGGGTGGCGGGGCCAGCGTACGGAGCGGTCTGCCGCCGCTGCGGGGGCCGAACGGCTCGGCGCGGGCGTGCCGGTGGGGTCGCGCGCGCAGGTCAGCCCGAGGGGCTGGGGGTCGGCGACACGCTGGGGGGCGGCGAAGCGCCGGCCCCCGCGCCGATCAGCGCGAGCGCCTCCTCGATCGCCGCCCGGGCGAGCTCGGTCTCGGCCTGGTACGTGGCGAGGTCGCCCGCGCGCAGCGCCGCTTCGGCGGCCGCGAAGTGGTCCTCGGCCTCCTGCAGGAGCGCGGCGATCTGCTCTTCCGGCGTCCCCTCCGGCGGGGGCTCCCCCTCGCCGTCCGGCGGAGGCGGTGCCTCGCCGAGCGAGTCCGCCAACGCCTGCTGGAGGGTCGAGCCGAGCCCGATCTCCTCGCCGTTCACGACCACCACGCGGCGGAGCTCCGGGATCGCGTTCGGCTGGTTCGACTCCACATACACCGGCTGGACGTAGAGCAGCGAGTCTCCGACCGGGATCACCAGGAAATCCCCGAAGCGCACGCTGGAGCCTCCCTGCCCGAGGAGCGTCCGCTCGGCCGAGAACTCAGCGTCCTGGTTGATGCGCGAGAACACCTGTGTGGGACCGTCGACGTTCAGCCCGGCGGGGAACTCGAACGCCACGATGTTGCCGTAGCCTTCACCGGGATCGGACTTCGCGGCCATCCAGGCGACCAAGTTCTGCCGGCCCTGCGGCGTGAACGGCAGGATCAGGACGAATGACTCCTCGGTCTCACCCGGGAGCTTCATCAGCACGTAGTACGGGCGCATCAGGAACTGGGAGGACTCGGTCGACACCGTGGGGTCCACCGGTAGCGCCCAGAAGTCCTGCTTGCCATAGAAGACCTGCGGGTCGGTCACGTGGTAGTTCGTGTACCGCTCCGCCTGGATCTGGAAGAGGTTCTCCGGGTAGCGGAAGTGCGAGAGCAGCTCGGGGGGGGCCTCCTCGTAGTCGGTGAACATCTCGGGGAACGCCCGGCTCCACACCTGGATGATCGGGTCGTCCGACTCCCTCGTGTAGAACGTCATCGAGCCGGTGTACGCGTCGACGACCACCTTGACCGAGTTGCGGATGTAGTTGACGGAGCCGGTGAGGCTCGGCGCGCCTTCCTGTGCGGGCCCGGAGGTGACCTCACCGAGTTCCACCGGCTCCGAGTACGGGTACTGGCTCGTGGTGGTGTATGCGTCCCAGATCCAGACCAGCTTGCCGTCGACCACGGCGGCGTACGGGTCCGCGTCGAACTGGAGGAACGGCGCGGCCTTCGGCACCCGCTCGGCGAGATCGCGGTAGAGCATGATGCGGCTGTCGTCCTGCACGAGATCGGAGATCAGCAGGTTCACGTCGCGGAACCGCCACGCGAACAGCGCCCGCTGGAAGAACCCGCCGATCGGGATGCCGCCGTCGCCCTCGTAGGGCGGCGCGGGCACGAAGCGCTCATCCTCCGTGCCGGTCCCCTGGTAGTCGAGCTCCTCGGCGCCGGAATTGACGACGACGAAGGACGCGTTGCCGACGGCTCCCTCGCCGTAGTACACGCGCTGGCCGTTGCCCTCCAGGAGCGGATCGCCGGTGGGCGGGATGTCCCGCAGCGTGAACACCGGCTGCCCCTCTACGGTCGCCGAGTTCACCTGAGACGCCACCGCTCCGAACCCGTGCGTGTACACGAGGTGCGTGTTCTGCCACGTCCGGCCGCCCTCGGGGATCTCCGCCTGGCTCACCTCGCGGGCCGAGAACATGACGACGCGTCGCTGCCCGTCCAGGACGTACCGGTCCACGTCGATGTCGTTGAACGCGTAGTACGCGCGGAACCGCTGGAGCGACGTGTAGTTGTCGTTGAGGATGTCGGGGCGCCACAGGCGGATGTTCGAGATCGTGGCGTCGTTGTCCTCGACATCGGTGCCCGTCACGACCCCGCCGCCCTGCGTGACGGGCGTGCTCTGGATCCGATCGAGCCCGAACGCGAGCTGCGTGGCCGCGATGTTCGCGTCGATGTACTCCCTCTCGCGCTGAAGCTCCTGCGGGTCGACCCGGAACCGCTGGACGAACGCCGGGTACGCGGCTCCCGCGGTGATCGAGACCAAGGCGAGGAGCCCGACGGCGATCACGGGCAGGGCCCAGCCGCGCAACCGGATGTTCACGAGGAAGAGCACGGCGCACGCGATCGCGATGAAGATCAGGATCCGCAGCGCCGGCAGCTGGGCGTTCACGTCGGTGTACGACGCGCCGAACACGACGCCCCGGGTCGAGGACAGCAGGTCGAACTGGCCGAGGTAGTACCCCCAGGCCTTCGTCAGCATGATGAGCCCGAGCAGGACCGACAGGTGCGCCTTCACCTGCGGCGACACCTTCTCGCCGATGCCGGGCGCGTTCGGCCGGATCCCGCCCCACAGGTAGTGCGCGAGCGTCGTGATCAGCAGCACGCCGACGAGGGCCGAGAAGAGCCACCCCTGCACGAACTCCAGCCACGGCAGCGAGAAGACGTAGAAGCCGACGTCCCGGTCGAACAGCGGCTCCGTGGTGCCGAAGGTCACGCCGGAGGAGTTCCGCCAGAGCAGGAACGTCCGCCACTGCGTCGTGACGCCGAGCCCGACGAAGACCGCGATCACCGCGGCGAACAGCGGGAGCAGCCACCAGGCGTACGGCTCGAACTGCATCCGGTAGCGCTCGATGATCTCCTGCTCCGGCGTGAGGGGGCTGTACCGGGGCGTGATCCGGCGCACGATCCACAGGTTCGCGAAGAGCAGGGCGAAGAACGCGATCCCGAAGACCAGGCCGAGGACGACCTTGGTGCCCAGGACCGTCCAGAACACCTCCGTGAACCCGACCTCGCGGAACCAGAGCACGTCGATGAAGAACCCGGACAGCGCGGTGAACGCGAGGACGATCCCGGCCAGGACCGCGACGACGATCACGAGGAGCCGTCGGCGCCCCGTCCCTGCGGTGGGGATGCGTGTGACCATGCCCCTCACTCGGTCGGAAGTCGCGGCCAGCCTATCATCGGGCCCTGCGAACGCGGCCTCGCCGTCAAGCGTTGCCCTGCAGGTAGGTCAACGCCTCGAGGAACGACCCGACCGGCACGAGCTCGACGTCGCGATCCCCCACGGCCCGCGCCTCGGCGAGGTTGTCGTCCGGCAGGATCAAAACGCTCGCTCCCGCATCCGCTGCGGCCACCACCTTCTCGCCGGGCCCTCCGATCGGGTACACGGTGCCGTCCACGCCGAGCTGCCCCGTCACCGCGATCGTGCGGCCGGACGCGAGGTCGCCGGGCGTCATCAGGTCGTAGAGCCCGAGCGCCCAGGCGAGCCCCGCGGACGGGCCCCCGATCGATCCGCTCGAGATCCGGACGTCGAACGGGAAGCTCTCGATCAGCGAGACACCCACGAGCGGCCGCGCGCTGCCGCCGCAGGGCTCGCGGACGAGCGTCACGGACTCGGGCTCGCCGTCCACCGTGACGTCGAACGTGAGCTGCTCGCCCGCGGGCACGGCGCGGATCGCGCGGCGGGCATCGGCCACCTCGTCGACGTCGGCGCCGTCGATCGCGTGCACGAGGTCTCCGGGGAACAGCTCCCCGTCCGCCGCGCACCCCTCCTGCACGCCCTCGATCAGCACGCCGTCGCCGTGGTCCTCCGGGTAGTCCGTGAGCTCGCCGAGCACGACCGCCGCGGCGGCGAGCTTGCTCTGGTCCATCTGCGAGGTCGACCGTGCCTCCTCTTCCTCGGCGGTCTCTCCCGGCCGGAACAAGAACGACCTCGACACGACGGACAGGTCGGGGTCGAGCCAGGCCTGGAACGCCCCGAGCGGCGTGAGCCGTTGGTAGTGGATCGACGTGAGGACGAAGTCCCCCTCGGATTCGTAGCGCGCGTGGCCGTCGAAGTCGATCAGCGGTCCGACGGGGCGCGCGGGCCCCGGACCGATCGAGTAGTACGGCAGGTACACGGTCCCCGCCACGAGGACGATCGCGGCGATCGGGACCAGCAGCCACGCACGACGGAGCCAGCGCACGCGCCGATAGTACGAGCGCGTTCGGGTTCCGACGGAACCGCCCGGGGTACGCTGCGGTCCGTGTCATCGATGGCCTACCTGATCGTCATCGGCGTGTCGGTACTCGTCGGGGGCGCCGTGTACCTGGCGACGATGCGCGGCGGCGACCAGGGACCGGCCGCCGTCGGCTTCTCGGGAGCGCCCGCCGCCGACGGAGGGGAGCCATCCTCGCTCGCTGCGGAGGCACCCGGCCCCGGCTACACGTACCTGCGCGTCGCCACGCGCGGCCCCACGTGGCGCGACCGGCTCCAGGGGTTCATCGGGGTGGTGATCCTCGTGGTGATCGGGGCCGCAGTGCTCGCGTTCGGCGTGTACCAGCTCGGCCACCTGGTGAACCTCACGATCGAGCGGTTCCTCGACAGCTAGCGCGTGGCTAGCGCCGCCGGGTGAGCTGGAAGGAGCTCCGGTAGTCGTCGAGGTACTCGAGCATGGCGCCCGCGCCGAGCACGACCGTCTCGAGCGGCCGCTCGGTCAGGTGCACCGGAACCTCGCACTCCTGCGAGAGCAGGAGGTCCAGGCCGCGGAGGAGACCGCCGCCCCCGGTCAGGAACATGCCCGTCTCCAGGACGTCGTGCGTGAGCTCGGGCGGTGCCTCGGCGAGCGTCCGGCGTGCGGCCGCGACGATGCGCTGGACCGGCTCCGACATCGCCGTGCGGATC
>DATBMU010000157.1:0-34256 GCA_036554665.1 Actinomycetota bacterium
GTCCCCCGGGTACGCCTCGCGGCCCGGCGGGCGGCGCAGCAGCAGCGAGATCGCGCGGTAGGCCTCAGCCTGCTTGGACAGGTCGTCGAAGACGATCAGGACGTGCTTTCCGGCGTACATCCAGTGCTGGCCGATCGCCGAGCCGGCGTACGGGGCCAGGTACTTGAACCCGGCCGGGTCCGACGCCGGGGACGCGACGATCGTCGTGTACTCCATCGCGCCCTGGGCTTCGAGGGTGCCCTTGACCGCGGCGATGGTGGACGCCTTCTGCCCGACGGCGACGTAGATGCACCGGACCTGCTTCTTGGGGTCGCCGCTCGCCCAGTTGTCGCGCTGCGCGATGATCGCGTCGATCGCGATCGCGGTCTTGCCGGTCTGCCGGTCGCCGATGATGAGCTCGCGCTGGCCGCGCCCGATCGGCGTCATCGCGTCGATCGCCGTGATCCCGGTCTGCAGGGGCTCCTTCACCGGCTGGCGGTCGACCACGTTGGCCGCCTGGACCTCCAGGTTGCGGCGGGCCTGCTCGGCGATCGGTCCCTTGCCGTCGATCGGGGTGCCGAGCGGGTCGATCACGCGCCCGAGGAACCCGTCGCCGACGGGCACCGAGAGGATCTTGCCGGTCTGCTTGACGAGCGCGCCCTCCTCGATGTGCTCGGACTCGCCGAGGATGATGCAGCCGATCTCGTCCTCGTCGAGGTTGAACGCGAGGCCCAGCACTCCGCCAGGGAACTCGAGCAGCTCGTTCGCCATCGCGTTCGGCAAGCCCTTCACGCGGGCGATCCCGTCGCCGGCCAGGACGACGCGCCCGACCTCCTCGCGCTCGACCGAGGGCGTCCAGCTCTCGACGTTGCGCCGCAGCGCTTCGGTGATGTCCTTCGGGTCGAAGCTCAGTTCGTCCAGTGCCATCGGCTCGCTCGCTCCCCGCTCAGGCGCCCAGCTGCTGTCGCGCCTCGTCCAGACGGCTCGCCACCGAGCCGTCGAAGATCTCGTCGCCGATCCGCGCGACCACGCCGCCGATCACGCTCGGGTCCACGACGACCCGGATCTCGACCTGGCGCCCGGTGGCCCGCGACAGGGCCTCGGCCAGCCGCGTGCGCTGCGCCTCGTCCAGCGGCACGGCGCTGCGGACCTCGGCCAGCGCGCGCGAGCGCCGCTCGGCGGCGACGCCGGCCAGGCGCTCCACGATCGTGTCGATGTCGCGCGCGTGACCCTGGTCGACGAGGAAGCCCAGGAGGTTCACGGCGATCGGGTTCGCCCGCTCGCCGAGCGCGTCCCGGATCAACCCACGCTTGTTCTCGGCCGGCAGCGCGGGGTCGTGCAGGGCCTCGCGGACCCGGCCCTCGCGCTCGAGCAGCTTCGCGAACGCGTAGAGCTGCGACTCCACGGCCTCGAGCTCGCCCTCGGCCTCCGCGACCAGGAACATCGCCTCCGCGTAGCCGTCGACGAGCGCCGCGCGATCGGTCACGTCAGTTCCGCCCGTCCCCCGCGACCTGGTCGATGTAGTCGTCGATCAGGCGCTCGTGGGTCTCCGCGTCCAGGCTCTTGCCCACGACGCGCCCGGCAAGCTCGACGGCGATCTGCCCGACCTGAGCCCGGAGCTCCTGGAAGACGCGGTCGCGCTCGGCGCGGATCTCCTCCTGCGCGCGCGCGACGGTGGCCTGGGCCTCCTCCTCCGCGCGCGTCTGCAGGTCCTTCCGGAGCTGGTCCGCGGTCCGGCGGGCCTCCTCGATGATGCGGTTGGACTCCTCCCGGGCGCCGGCGAGCTGCTGCCGGTACTCGGCCAGCTCCTGCTCGGCGGAGCGCCGGGACTCCTCGGCCTTCTCGAGGTCGCCCTGGATCTTCTCGGTGCGCGCGGTGAGCATCTTGCCCAGCTGCGGGAACGCGAACTTCGCGATCACCGCGAACACGATCAGGAAGACGATGCCGCCCACGATCAGCTCGACCCACTCGGGCAGGATCGGGTTCGGCGCTTCCTCCGCGTGCTCCACGGTCTCTTGAGCCAGCACCAGAAGATGGATCACGTCCGCTCCTTCAGATGATGAACGACAGGACGAAGCCGAACAGCGCGAGCGCCTCGACGAACGCGATGCCGAGGAACATCGTGGTCCGGACCATGCCGGCCGCCTCGGGCTGACGGGCCATCGCCTCGACGGACTTGCCGACGAGGAAGCCGATGCCGATGCCCGGCCCGATCGCGCCGAGGCCGTACACGAGGCCCTTGCCGATCGTGCCCACGTCGCCCTCGACCTGCGCGAGGACGCCGATCAGTTGACGAAGCATCCGTTCCCTCCTCCTAGTGGTCCGGGTGGATCGCGCCCCCGATGTAGACGGCGGCGAGGATCGTGAAGATGTAGGCCTGCAGCACCGCGACGAGCACCTCGAACGCGACCAGGAAGATCGCCAGGGCGAACGTCGGGATCGCGAGCGGCAGCGTCGCGGGCTGCCACGCGAGGTACGCGCTGCCCAGGAAGAACAGCGTGAGGATCAAGTGGCCGGCGATCATGTTGGCCGCGAGACGGACCGACAGGGTGAGCGGTCGGACCAGGAACGTCGAGATGAACTCGATCGGCACGAGCAGGATGTGCAGCGCCGCCGGGACCCCGGGGAGGATGAGGGCGCTCTTGAAGTAGCGCAGCCCCTGCGCGCGGATGCCGGCGACGATGAAGAGCACGTAGACGAGCAACGCGAGGATGAGCGGGATCGCCATCCGCGACGTCGTCGGGAAATTCACGAACGGCAGGATCCCGAAGATGTTGTTCACGAAGATGAACACGAACATCGTGGTCAGGAACGGGACCCACGGCAGTCCCGCAGGGCCCATCACCTCCTGCGCGATCCCGGTGCGGACGAACTCCACGACCGCCTCCATCACGTTCTGGAGCCCGCGCGGGACGATCTTGGGGCGGGCGAACGCGATCGCGAAGAGCGCGATCACGATCAACCCGGCGAGGATCATCAGCGCCGAGACCCGGTTGAAGCACGCGTCGCCGGAGCCGAACAGGCAGGGGGTCTCGAAGATCTCGGTGCCGGGCGCCTCGAAGCCCTCGGGCGGCTTCGTGAAGGCGAGGATCCCGGCGATCGTGAGCACCTAGGACTCCCTCGCGGCGAGCTGCTCCGCCGCCGCGGCCGCGGCCGGATCGGCCGGGATCTGGAGCGCCGCGCCCATCCCTCCGAGCGCGAGCTTCGCCTCGTAGGCGAGGAGCGCGAGCGTCCCCGGGATCACGGCGAGCCCGAACGCGAGCGGCGAGAACCAGGCGGTCTGATCCAGCAGGAACAGGAGCCCGAGGATCACGCCGAGCCGCACGACGACGCCGCCGAGCGCAACCCCGTGCACCGCCGAGATGGAGACCGTGGACGCCCAGGCGAGCGACAGCCCGTGGACCGCGAAGTTCGCGAGCACGACCGCCGCGCCGAGGCCGGCGGACAGCGCCGCCTCCGCGCCGCCGATCGCGTAGCCGAGGCCGAACGCCACGACGACGCCGACGGCCCCGGGGAGCAGGGCTCTGCGGACCATCTCGCGCTCAGGCCTCGTGGTCATCCCTCCCGTACCGCAGGTACACCAGGTAGATCGAGGCCGACACGCCGACCACCATGCCGATCGGCAGGAAGAGCCACCGCCACCCGACCAGCCGGTCGATGAGGTATCCGACCCCGCCCCAGACGAGGATGCCCGCGATGAGCGTTCCGGTCAGGGCCCAGGCCGTGCCCATCCCGCTCCACGCATCCCCGCGACCGGCCATGGGACGCGGCAGTATATCCGCGCCCGCTTCCGGCCGTCAAACGCGTTTCCGCAGGTAGATGGCCAGATTCGGGCCGCTTGTGAACGGTTTCACGAAGTCGTCCGGCCGCTTCGGGGGGGTGCGGGCCGCTCAGGTGCGACGGCGCTGGACCAGCACGTTGACCGCCGCCGCGAGGATCCCCGCCGTGAACAGGATCGTGCCCATCACGTTCACCTGGGGAGGGATCCCGAGCCGCTGCGCGCCGTAGACCCACACCGGGAACGTGTTCGTCTGGCCGGCGGTGAAGTTCGTGATCACGAAGTCGTCCAGCGACAGCACGAACGCGAGCAGGAACCCCGCCAGGATCGCCGGCGCGATCAGCGGGAGCGTGACCTTGAAGAACCCGGTGACCGGGGTCGCGAACAGGTCCTGCGCCGCCTCCTCGAGCGATCGGTCCAGGCCCTGGACGCGCGCCCGGACCGTCACGGCGACGAACGCGATCGAGAACCCGATGTGCGAGAGAAGGATCGTGGTGAAGCCGAGCGGCGCGTTCGCGAGCACGTACATCGACAGCAGCGAGGACCCGAGCACGATCTCGGGCACCGCGATCGCCAGGAAGATCACGAAGTCGGTCAACCGGAGCCCCCGGAACCGGTAGCGCCCCAGCGCGAGGCCGAGCAGCGTCCCGAGCGCCGTCGCGACGGCCGCGGAGATCGGCGCGATCAGCAGGGAGTTCTTGAAGGCCTCGGGGAGGCCGGCGATGCCGAACGCGTTCTGCCACCAGGCCGTGGTGAAGCCCCAGAACCGGGGCGTCTGGGCGGGGCGCACCCCGGGGATGTCGTTGAAGCTGTACAGGATCATCACGAAGATCGGGCTCGCGAGGTACAGGATCATCACGATCGTGTACGTGGGCAGGATGAACCGCGTCCACCGGCGGCGTGGCGGGTTGGCCGGAGGGAGATCGCGTGCGACGGGCCGCGCCTGTGTCGCGACCGCGCTCATGTCGCCGCCGCCGCCCGGGTCGCTTCCTCGGTTCCGAGGATCCTCGCGTAGATCGTCGCCAGGATGACCATCGCGACCATCAGGACCACCGAGAGCGCCGCGGCCTCCGGATAGTCGGCTTCCGTGAGGAACTTCGTCTGGATGATGTTGCCGATCATCGTCGTGCCCGGTCCGCCGAGCAGTGACGCGTTGACGTAGTCGCCGGTCGCCGGCACGAACGTGAGCAGGAACGCCGCGAACACGCCGGGCAGGGACAGCGGCCAGACCACCTCGCGGAACGCCTGCCACCGGGTGGAGTAGAGGTCCTTGGCGGCCTCGACGAGGCGCTTGTCGATCCGTTCGAGCGACACGTAGAGCGGCAGGGCGGTGAACGGCAGGAAGTTGTACGTGATCCCGGCGATCACCGCGAGCGGCGTCGCGAGCACGCGGAAGTCCTCGGGCAGCAGGCCGATGCTCTTGAACAGCCCGAGGACGGGTCCGTTGTCACCGAGGATGAACTTCCACTGCACGGTCCGGATCACGAACGAGACGAAGAACGGCAGGAGGATCAGCAGCAGGAGCGAGGACTTCCATCGCCCGCCGTAGAACGCGATCCAGTAGGTCATCGGGTAGGCGAGCAGGAGCGCGACGAACGTCACGATGATCGAGTACACGATCGACCGGAGGAACTGGGTCTGGTACCCCGTGAGGACGTCGACGTAGTTCTGGAACTCCCACGTGAAGCTCAACCCGCCCGAGAGCAGGCCGCCGCTCTGCAGCGACGTGTAGATCATCAGGCCGAGCGGCAGCAGGAAGAAGATCGCGAGGTAGAGCGCCGCCGGCCCGAGCAGACCGTACGGGACGAGCCGGCGCCGCGTGCCGAGCGACCGGCGATCGTCGGAGTCGCCCGACCCCGCCTCCTCGATGACCGCGCCCGGCTCCCCCACCCGCGTCGCCCTCGGTCAGCCCTGCGAGATCGGCAGGAAGATCGAGTCCCACTCCTCGACCTCCTCGTCCGTGGTCAGCGGGCGACCGAAGGAAGTGCGGGAGAGGAACGCCTCGTCGGGATACAGGTACGGGCTCTCCGCGGAGGCGCGGAGCTTGTTCGCGAGACCCTTGTCCCCGTCCTCCTCGGCCTGGTCCGCGTCGCGGAGCATCAGCTCCTGGGTCGCCGGGACGGGCGACATGTACTGCACCCACTCGGCCACCATCGTCGCGGCCTCGGGGTCGTAGTAGTAGTCCATCACGGCCATCGCGCCGACCGGGTTCTGCGCCCCGGCCGGGATCAGCATGCTGTCGACCCAGAGCAGCGCCCCGTCCTCAGGGAAGACGAACTGGTTCTCGAAGCCGAGCCAGATCGACCCGTAGATCACGTCGCCGGACCACCCCATCGCCGCGGAGAGGTTCCCGGCCCGCAGCTCATCCAGGTACTCGTTGCCGTAGTACCCGCGGACCACGCCGGCGTCCTTCTGCATCTGGAGCCAGGCCGCCGCCTCGCGCCACTCGTCCGGTCCGGACGTGGTCGGGTCGATCCCGAGGTTGATCATCACGAAGTCCGGCATGTCGTACGTCAGCATCCCGACCGAGCTCTGGCCGACCTTGGCCGGATCGGCCAGGTCCTGGAGCGTCGCGATCTCGCCGTTGACCATGCTCGGGTTGTAGCCGATGCCCGTGATGCCGGACTGCCACGCCATCCCGTTCGTGTTCTGGGGATCGAAGAACGGGTCCCGCGCCCAGGGCGCGGCGTTCGCGTCGAAGTTCGGCCGCCTCGACGGGTCGAGCGGGTACACCCAGTCGTTCGCGACCAGCGCGGTCAGGATGCGACCGTTCGTGATCACGATGATGTCCCAGCCGGGATCGTCCCCGGCCTCGAACAGCGGGCGGAGCCGCCCGAAGAACTCCTCGTTGCTGTTGATGACGTCCTGGTAGTTGACGCTGATGCCGGACTGCTCCTCGAACCGCGCGAGCGACGGGTTGTAGACGTCGCCGTTCTCGTCCTTGGCCTGGTCGAGGTAGAAGGGCCAGTTCGCGAAGTTCACCGTCGAGCCGGGCTCGCCCGCGTAGATCTCCGCGATGTCGAACGCGCCGTCGCCCCCCGTGCCGCCCCCTCCGCCGGTGCCGCCCCCGTCGCCGCCGCCGCACGCCGCGAGGAACGAAGCGAGGCTGAACCCGGCCACACCGATCCCGGCGCCCTTCAGGACGCTCCGCCGGGTCAGGCGTCGGCGCATCAGCTCGTTCATCCGCAGATCGTCGATCCGCCGATCGTCCCGCTGGCTCATTCCTCTTCCTCCTCCATGGAGAGGCCCTCCTGGGGCAGCACCACGAACGTGTGCTCGGGCTGCCACGAGAGGCGGACGCGTTCGCCGGGCCGCGGGGCGGCCTCGGCGCCGAGGTTCTGGACCCAGACCGTGAGCTCGTGCCCGCCGGGGCCCTCGACCTTGTACTGGTGGCTCACGCCGATGTAGGTGGACATCCGGAGCAGCCCGGTGATGGAGTTCCAGCCGGCACGGACGGGCGAGCCATCGTCGGCCGCGATCGTGATCTTCTCGGGCCGGACGCCCACCTTGACCGCCGCACCGGCCTGGAACGGAGCCCGGTCGGTCGGCAGGTGAACGAGGTCGCCGCCCGCGAGGAGGACGGTCGAGGTGCCGTTGGACCGCTCCTTCAGCTCGCCGTCGAGGAGGTTGGACGCGCCGAGGAACCCGGCGACGAACTGCGTCTGAGGGCTCTCGTACACCTCCTCGGGCGGTCCGATCTGCTCGATCTTCCCCAGCCGCATGACCGCGAGGCGATCGGACATCGTCATCGCCTCTTCCTGGTCGTGCGTCACGTAGATGAAGGTGATCCCGACCTCCTGCTGGATCCGCTTCAGCTCCAGCTGCATCTGCTTGCGCAGCTTGAGGTCGAGCGCGCCGAGCGGCTCGTCGAGCAGGAGGACCTTCGGGTGGTTCACGAGCGCTCGCGCGAGCGCCACGCGCTGCTGCTGGCCGCCGGACATCTGCGCCGGACGCCGCTTCTCGAACCCCGTGAGGTCGACGAGGCGAAGCGCCTCGTCCACGCGCGACTGGATCTGCTCGCCCGCCACCTTCCGGCGGCGGAGCCCGAACGCCACGTTGTCGAACACGTTCAGGTGCGGGAACAGGGCGTAGGACTGGAAGACCGTGTTCACGTCGCGCTTGTAGGGCGGGAGGTCGGTGACGTCTCGTCCCCCCAGGAAGATCGTCCCGCGGGAGGGCTCCTCGAACCCTCCGATCATTCGGAGCGTGGTCGTCTTGCCGCACCCGGAGGGGCCGAGCATGCTGAAGAACTCGCCCTCCGCGATGTCCAGCGACAGATCGTCGACGGCGACCATCTCGCCGAATTCCTTGGTCACACGTTCGAGCCGAACGTCGACCTCCGCCACGTCGCCCCCTTCGCTGCCGACGTACCCCCGGCCGATCCCGGCTCAGGCGCCCGGATTATGCCCCACCGACCTGGGATTATCACCCGCCCCGCGAGCGCGCCCGACCCGGCCCGCCCGACATCTTCCTTCACCCGGCTTGTACGGGCTGGACAAGGCGCGCGGATGCGTCGCGCTCACGCGCGAGGGGTGTCGTCAGGGCGCATCGCCGGCGCGCGCGGGTGCCTCGCCCGCATCCGCGTCGGCGTCGTCCGCGCGAGGTGCCGGCGGTCCGGGACGCCGTTCGGGGACGACCGCCCGCGGCGGGCGCCGCCGCCGATGCCGGGCGCGGCCGCCGTTGACGGCAACGGGGGCCGGGCGATCGCTCCCGCGCGGCGTGCGATCGCGGATCAGCCTCGGCAGGACGATCGCCACGACCAGCGCGACCAGGACGATCCCGGCCGGCAGCAGCTGTCCGTCGATGAACGCGACGGCCAGCGCACAGCCTGAGATCAGGGCGGACCACGCGTACATGAGCAGCACGGCCTGGCGATGCGAGTGGCCGATGTCCATGAGGCGGTGGTGGATGTGCTCCTTGTCGGCGTGGGAGATCCCGATCCCCCGGCGCATCCGCCGGACGATCGCGAGGAGGACGTCGAGGAACGGGACGGCGAGCACGAGCAGCGGCAGCAACACGGGGATCGCGATCACGGCCAGATCGCCCGGCCTGGGGCCCTCGAGCTCGCGCCCGACCCCCGAGATCGTGGCGACCGCCAACACCAACCCGAGCAGCAGGGACCCCGAGTCGCCCATGAAGATCCGCGCCGGGTGGAAGTTCCAGGGCAGGAACCCGATCGCCGCCGCGCCGGCGATCGCGGACAGGACGGCCGTGGTCGACGCCTGGACCTGCTCGCCCGCGTCCGGCCAGACCATGTACGTGAAGAACGCGGCCGCCGCGATGGCCACGATCCCGGCCGCCAGACCGTCCAGGCCGTCGATCAGGTTCACCGCGTTCATGATCGCGACGATCCACAGGACCGTGAGGGGAACCGCGAGATCCGAGGACAGCGAGAGGACCCCCTGGCCCGGGAAGTAGAAGTACAGGAGCTGCACGCCGAGCAGCACGACGACGCCGGCGACGAGCACCTGGCCGGTCAGCTTGCCGAGCGCGGAGACGCCCCGCGTGTCGTCGACGACGCCGATCACGACCGCGAGCGTGCCGGCGATCGCCACGGCGTCCAGATCCGAGCTCGTCTCGTACAGCCCCTGCAGGAACGGGACGAACCGGACGACGACCAGCCCGGCGAGGACGCCGAGGTAGATCGCGAGCCCTCCTGCCGTCGGCGTCGGCACCGGGTGGACCTTGCGGTCCGACGGGCGGTCGATCCACCCCAGGCGCAGCGACAGCCGTCGAACGACCGGCGTGGCCGCGAAGGTCACGCCGGCCGACACCACGGCGATGAGGAGGTACGCGCGCACGCCTTCGGCCGATGCTACCGCCTCCTGGGCGGCGGGAGGGCCTTCAGCCCGGGTAGACGGGGAAGCGGGCCGCGAGCTCGGCGACCCGGGCGCGACAGGCCGAGATCACCCGGTCGTCGTTCGGGTGACGCAGCGCCTCGCCGACGATGCTGGCGACCTCCTTCATCTCCGGCTCGTCCATCCCGAGGGTGGCCGGACCGGGCGTGCCCACCCGGATCCCGGAGGGGTCGAGCGGCGGCCTCGGGTCGAACGGGATGCTGTTCTTGTTGATCGCGACGCCGATCGCGTCGCACACCGCCTCCGCGTCCCGACCGCCGATCCCGATCGGCCGAAGGTCGCACAGGACCAGGTGCGAGTCCGTCCCGCCCGAGACGAGGCGGACGCCCTCGTCCGCGAGCCCCTGGCCGAGCGCCCTCGCGCTCCGCACCACCCTCGCCGCGTACGCCGCGAAGTCCGGGCTCATCGCCTCCTTGAACGCGACCGCCTTCGCCGCGATCACGTGCTCGAGCGGCCCCCCCTGCATCATCGGGAACACGGCCTTGTCGATCGCCTTCGCGTGCTCCTCGCGGCAGAGGATCACCGCGCCCCGCGGACCACGCAGCGTCTTGTGCGTCGTGAACGTCACCACGTCGGCGAACGGGACCGGGCTCGGGTAGGCACCGCCGGCGCACAGCCCGACGAAGTGCGACGCGTCGGCCCACATGATCGCGCCGACCTCGTCCGCGATGCTCCGGAAGGCGGCCCAGTCGATCACGCGCGGGTAGGCCGTGTAGCCGGCGAGGACGACCTTCGGTCGATGCTCCTTCGCGAGGTCCCGGATCCGGTCGTAGTCGAGCTGCTCCGTCTCGCGGTCGACCTCGTAGCCGATGAAGTCGAACCACATCCCCGAGACGTTCACCGGCGATCCGTGCGTCAGGTGGCCGCCGTGCGAGAGCACGAGCGCGAGCACCCGGTCGTCGGATCGAGGCTGCAGGAAGGCGCCGAGCACCGCCAGGTTGGCCTGCGCGCCCGCGTGCGGTTGCACGTTGGCGTGCTCCGCGCCGAAGAGCGCCTTCGCCCGGTCGATCGCGAGCGTCTCCACGACGTCGACGAACTCACAGCCTCCGTAGTAGCGCCGCCCGGGATAGCCCTCCGCGTATTTGTTGTTCATCGTCGACGCGAGGGCGGCGAGCACCGCCGGGCTGGAGTAGTTCTCCGACGCGATCAGGCGCAGGGTCGAGCGCTCGCGTCGAAGCTCGCCGACGATCGCCTCGGCCACGTCCGGGTCGGTCGCGACCAACGAGTCCCAGTCCGCGACGAAGTCCTTCATCTCAGCGCTCTCCCCGTTCGATCTCGGCGACCTGCTCCAGCCTCCGGGCGTGGCGGCCCCCGTCGAACGGGGTCGCGAGCCACACCCGCACGATCTCCTGCGCGAGCGGCGCCGCCACGATCCGGCCGCCGATCGCGAGCACGTTCGCGTCGTTGTGCCGTCGCGAGAGCTCCGCGAGATGCAGGTCGTTGCAGAGCGCGGCCCGCACGCCGCGGACCTTGTTCGCGACGAGCTGCTCGCCCTGCCCCGAACCTCCGAGGACGATCCCCCGCTCGCTCCGGCCGTCGACGACCGCGCGCGCCGCCGCCGCGCAGAGGTCCGGGTAGTCGACCGTCTCCTCCGAGTCGGTCCCGAAGTCCAGCACCTCGTGCCCCTCTCCCTCGAGGAACGCCTTGAGCGCCTCCTTCAGGAGGTACCCGGCGTGATCGCTCGCGATCGAGACGCGCACGTCACTCCCCCTCGGCCGACGCGCGAGCGTGCGCGCGGCCGAACAGGCCATCCGTCAGGCGGCCGCACCACTCCTCCAGCTCCGCGGCGACGGCGCGGTACGTCTCGATCGGGAGCCCGAGCGGATCCGCGATGTCCTCGTCCTCCGGATCACCCTCGAACCCGTTCCGGCGCAGCGCGTCGGCCTCGGCGGCGCGCACCGCGAGGGCCGCGACGGGATCCGCGTCACCCGAGGCGACCGGGAGAGCCTCGAGCAGACGGACGAGCTCCTTCAGGGTGAACGTCCGGGCCGCCGTCTCGGGCGCCAGCCGGACCACCGCGGTGCGGTGCTCGGACGCCATCGCGAGGACGAGGCCGGTGCCCTCGAGATGCTCGGCCTCCAGGCGGCGGGCGCGGTGACCCGCGATGTCGATCCCGAGCTCGAGGGCGGCCGCGACGGATTCGGGCGAGGCCGGCGAGCCCTCCCATCCGAACGTCCCCACGGACTCGACGGTGGGGGCCCGCTCGGCGAACCGGCGGCGGACCGCGGAGCACAGGAACCCCTCGGCGACCGGCGACCGACACACGTTGCCGGTGCAAACCACCAGGATGGAGGCCATGAGAGCGGGAGTGTACACGCGGCTCCAGCCGCGGAGCCGCGCGCCCGTCGCTAGCTCGCGTCGGCCGCCGCGGCGAGCACCAGCTCTTCCGCCAGGGCGCCGTGGCGCAGGATCCGCGGCTCCCCGTGCGCGAGATCGACGACGGTCGACGCGGTCCCCTCGACCGGCTCGTCCTGGCAGACGTACACGGCGACCGCGTCGCCGAACGTCTCCACGAGGCCCTCGCACGACCCCGGCGTCGGCGCGCCGGAGCGGTTCGCGCTCGAGACCGCGAGCGGCCCCGTCCTCGCGAGGACGGCCAGGGTGAGCGGATGGTGCGGCATGCGCACGCCGATCGTCGACGGGTCCCCGCCGAGGTCCCAATCCCGGCTCCCCGCGGTCCTCGGGAGCACGATCGTCAGGGGGCCCGCCCAGAACCGCGACGCCAGCCGCTCCGCCCGCTCGTCGAACCTCGCGATCTCGCGCGCCGATGCGGCCGAGGGCACGAGCACGGGCAGCTCGAGGTCGCGGAGACGGTGCTTGGCCGCGAACAGCCGCCCGGTCGCCGACGCGTCGTCCGGCCGCGTCCCGATCCCGTGGACGGTGTCCGTGGGGAGCACCACGAGTCCCCCGCCGAGCGCGGCGAGCGCCGCTTCCTCGATCGCGTCGGTCACGGCCGGCGCGCGAGCACGATCCGGTCGCGCCCGGTGAGGTCCGGCTCCACCCGGACGTCCGCGTACCCCTTCGACAGCGCACTCGCGACGGCATCGCCCTGCCGGGCGCCGATCTCGACCGCGAGGGCACCGCCGTCGCGGAGCCACCGCCCGGCCTCGACGGCGAGGCGCTCGATCACGTCGACGCCGCCGAGCAGCGCCGCCTCCGGATCGGCGCGCACCTCCGCCGGCAGGTCGAGGTACTCCTCCGGCGTCACATACGGCGGGTTGCTGACGACGAGGTCGACCCAGCCGCGCAGCTGCTCGGGCAGCGGCTCGAACATCGGGCCCTCGAGGACGCGGACGTCGAGCCCTAGCCGGTGAGCGTTCTCGCGCGCGAGCGCGACGGCGTCGGACGACACGTCGATCGCGTACACGTTCGCGTCCGGGCGCTCGTCCTTGATCGCGAGCGCGATCGCTCCGGTGCCGGTGCCCACGTCGACCACGACCGGGTCTTCGCCCTCGAGCGATCGCAGCGCGTGCTCGACGAGCACCTCCGTCTCGGGTCGCGGCACGAACACGCCCGGCCGCACCTCCAACCGGAGCCGGCGGAACGCCTGCTCGCCCGTGAGGTGCTGCAGCGGCGTCCCCGCGCACCGCTGACACAGCGCGCGGCCGAACGCGCGCGCCTCGCGGGCGTCGAGGCCCTCGGTGCGCGCGTACAGCCCCGCTCGATCGGTGCGCAGGACGTGCAACAGGAGGCGCTCGGCGTTCGCCGCCGGACCCTCGACCCCGTGGCGTTCCAGGTAGTCGGCGGCTCGGCGCACCACCTCGGTCGGGCGCACGGTCAGCCGCCGCCGTCCCCGCCGGCGAGCTGCGCCGCGCGCTCGGCGGCGAGCAGGGCGTCGACGAACTCGTCGATGTCGCCCGCCAGGACGTCCTGCAGCCGGTGCGACGTGAGCTTCACGCGGTGATCGGTCACGCGGTTCTCGGGGAAGTTGTAGGTGCGGATCTTCTCGGCGCGCTCACCCGTCCCCACCTGCGACCGGCGGGTTGCCGCCTCCTTCGCGGCGGCCTCCTCCTGCGCCCGGACGAGCAGGCGGGTCCGCAGGTACCGCATCGCCTTCTCGCGGTTCTGCAGCTGCGACCGCTCCTCCTGGCACGCGACGACGATCCCGGTCGGCTTGTGGGTGATCCGCACGGCCGAGTCGGTCGTGTTCACGGACTGTCCGCCGGGCCCCGAGGATCGGTACACGTCGATCTGCAGGTCCTCGGGCCGGATGTCGACCTCGACGTCCTCGGCCTCGGGGAGCACCGCCACCGTCGCGGTCGACGTGTGCTTGCGGCCGGAGGACTCGGTCACCGGGACCCGCTGGACGCGGTGGACGCCCGACTCGTGCTTCAGGCGCGAGTAGGCGCCCCGGCCCTTGACCTCGAGCGCCACCTTGTCGAACCCCCCGAGGCTCGACGGCGAGGCCGAGAGCACGTCCGTCCTCCACCGCCGGCGCTCGGCGTAATGGCGGTACAGCTCGAAGAGCTCACCGGCCCACAGGGCGGCCTCCTCGCCCCCCGCACCGGCGCGGATCTCGACGACCACGTTCTTGTCGTCGTTCGGGTCCTTCGGGACGAGCAGCTCTTCCAGGCGGGAGGTCAGCTCGGCCGCCTCCGTGTCGGCGGCCTCGGCCTCCTCGCGGAGGAACGCCGCCATCTCGGGGTCGCGCTCCTGCTTGACGAGCGCTCGCGCCTCCTCCGCCGCCCGGCGCGCCTCGCGGAGCCGCCGGTACGGCACGACGATCTCCTGGAGGTCGGCGAAGTCGCGACCCAGGCGGCGCAGCCGCTCGGGGTCGGTCGCCGCCTCGGGCGTGGCCATCTCGGCCTGCACTTGCTCGTAGCGGGCCTCGACCTCGGCGAGACGGGCATCCAGATCCATGCCCTCGATTATCGCGGGCGGGAGCCGCGGCGCCGCTGCGGAGGCGAGCTAGGTCGACGCGCTCAGGCCGTCGTCGTCCTCGTCGCCCCAGGACAGGTCGAGGGGCGGGATGTCGGGCACCTCGAGCGGGATCGTCTCGGTGCCCTCCCACAGCTCCTCGTAGGAGGGATCGTCCAGCCCGCCCTCGAGGATCTGGTCGGCGACGATCAGCGGCACGGCGGCGTTCGCCGGCACGGGCTCCTCCTCGGAGCGGACGTCGACGATCTCGTCCGACGCCTCCGGCGTCTCGTCCGCTTCGGCGACGCCCTCCGTCTCCGCCTCGACGACCGCCTCGGTCTCCGCGTCGCCGATGGCGTCGGTCTCCGCGTCGCCGGTGCCCTCGATCGGTTCGTCGATCGGGGTCACGATCGCCGCCTCGAGGTCGCGCGCGACGCCGAGGAGCCGCTCCTGCATCTGGGCGAGCTGATCGACCACGGCCTCCCGGCGCGCCGACAGCCCCGAGATCGTCCGGTCCGCCTGCTCGCGGGCCTCGAGCAGCGCGTGCTGGGCCTCGGCGCGAGCCTGCTCGGCCTTGGCCTGGGCGTCGGTGCGGATCTGGTCCGCCTGGGTGCGCGCCTCGAGCATCATGCGCTCCGCCTCGCGGCTGCCCTCGATCCGCAGGCGCTCGGCCGTCTCGTCGGCCTCACGGATCACGGACGAGACGCGCGCGGCGAGGCGTTCGTACGGGTCGGCCTGGGGCTGGGAGCCCGCCCGGACGGCGGCGTCCGCCTCCATCCTGGACTCCCGGATCATCGAGGCCATCACGTCCATCTGGCTCGCGATCTCCTCGAGGAAGGCGCGGACCTGGTCCGCGTCGTAGCCGCGACGCGCCGTGACGAACTCGCGCCGTCGGATCTGGTCGGTAGACATGAGGACGGGATGGTCGAGCCTGGTGGCGGCCATGGGGAAGCCTCCTCGGACGCTCGGGGAACGCCAAGGACGCTACACGTGGAGCGGCCGGATGCAAGCACCCGCTCCGGGATCGGGACGGAGCGGCGTCAGCCCGGCGACGCGTCCTGCTCGGGCGCGGCCTTCGTCTCCGCCTCGCGCCGCAGGACCTCGTTGAAGGACATGATCGCGACCTCGATCTGGTCGCGGTCGGGCGGCTTCGTCGTGATCTTCTGCAGCCACAGCCCCGGCAACATCACCGCGCGCATCGGACGCGAGTCCGGGAAGCGCGCCCCGAGCCGCAGGAGCTCGAACGCGAGCCCCGCGATGATCGGGATCGCCACGATGCGCGAGCCGATCCGCCACCAGATCCCGGGGTCGCCGAAGAGCGCGAACACGAAGATCGTGATGACCATCACGAGCAGCAGGAAGTTCGTCCCGCAGCGGACGTGGAGCGTGGAGTAGCGGTCCACGCGGTCGGGGACCAGCGGCTCGTCGTGCTCGTACGCCGCGATCGTCTTGTGCTCCGCCCCGTGGTAGGCGAACACCCGCCGGATGTCCTTCGACCGGCCGATCAGCAGGAGGTAGCCGAGGAACAGCGCCACGCGGAACAGCCCCTCGAGGATGTTCACGAGCAACCCGGAGTCGATGTGCCGGCCCACCCAGCCGAACGTCGCCGCCGGCAGCACGATGAACAGCCCGATGAACAGCACGCCGGCGAGCGCCATCGACAGCCCCATCTGTCCGGACGTGAGCCGCTCGTCCTCCGGCGCCGACTCGCGCGCCGAGATCGACAGCGCGCGGAACCCGATCGCGAGCGCCTGTCCGAGCGCGATCACACCGCGCAGGAACGGCTTGCCGAGGACCGGGTGCCGCTTCACCACCGAGTCGATGTCGTGCGACTCGATGTGGATGTCGCCGCTCGGCCTGCGGACCGCGACGGCCCAGACCTCGCGGCCGCGCATCATCACGCCCTCGACGACCGCCTGGCCGCCGTAGAAGTGGTTCGGTCTCGTGGTCGGGTCGCTCACCCGTGCCGCCGGGTCAGGACTGCTCGGACCCGGGCGCCGGCTCGGCCGACTCGACCGGCGCCGGACGTGTGGCGGCGCGAGCGCCGGCGGCGGCCTTCTGCTGCTCCTGCTGCTTCGCGTACCGCCGCTGGAACCGCTCGACCCGGCCCCCCGTGTCGACCAGCTTCTGCTTGCCCGTGTAGAACGGGTGGCAGTTCGAGCAGATCTCCACGCGGAGCTCCGACCTCGTGCTCCGGGTCTGGAACGTGTTCCCGCAGGAGCAGTGGACGGTGGCGATCTGGTACTCGGGGTGGATGCCCTGCTTCATCTCTCTCCTCTCATCGCCCGCTTCGCTGGCGAAGCGGGCGCTGCGTTGCGCCTACCGCGCTCGCGCTCCTCGAGGCGCCGGTGGTTGCACTCTACGAGGCCGGGGCCTTCGCGATCTCCTTCAGGAACTGCTCGTTGGACTTCGTCTGGCGGATCTTGTCGGTCAACAGCTCCAGGGCCGCGCCCGGCTCGAGCGCGTGGAGCACCCGACGCAGGCGCCAGACGAGCGCGAGCTCCTCGGTCGGCAGGAGCAGCTCCTCCTTCCGCGTGCTCGACGCCTCGACGTTGATCGCCGGGAACAGCCGCTTCTCGGCCATCTGGCGGTCGAGGCGGATCTCCATGTTCCCCGTGCCCTTGAACTCCTCGAAGATCCCCTCGTCCATGCGGGAGCCGGTCTCGACGAGCGCGCTCGCGATGATCGTGAGCGAGCCGCCCTCCTCGATGTTCCGCGCCGCGCCGAAGAACCGGCGGGGCGGATACAGGGCCGTCGAGTCGATGCCGCCCGACAGGATCTTGCCCGAGGCCGGGGCGGCGAGGTTGTACGCGCGGGCGAGCCGGGTGATCGAGTCGAGGATGATCGCGACGTCCTTGCCCATCTCGGCCAGGCGCTTGGCCCGCTCCAGCACGAGCTCGGTCACCTGGATGTGCTGGTCCGGCGGCTTGTCGAACGTCGAGTAGACGACCTCGGCCGGGGTGACCGTGCGCTGCCAGTCGGTGACCTCCTCCGGCCGCTCGTCGACCAGCAGGATGATCACGTGCGTCTCCGGGCTGGACGAGATGATCCCGTTCGCGATGTTCTTCAGGACCGTCGTCTTGCCCGCCTTCGGCGGCGACACGACCATCCCCCGCTGGCCCTTGCCGATCGGCGCGACCATGTCGATGATCCGGCCGGTCACGTCGGTCGGACCCGTCTCCAGACGGAACCGCTCGTGCGGGAACAGCGGGGTGAGCTTCTCGAAGTTCGGCCGCGCCTTCGCGGTCTCGGGGTCCAGCTCGTTCACCGTGTCGATCTGCAGCAGCGCGAAGTACTTCTCGTTGTCCTTGGGCTGCCGCACCGTCCCGGTGACGGTGTCCCCCTTGCGCAGCATGAACCGGCGCACCTGCGAGAGCGACACGTAGATGTCCTGCTGCCCCGGGAGGAACCCGGAGGTGCGCAGGAACCCGTAGCCCTCGGGCAGGATGTCGAGGAGGCCCGTCGCCGTCGGGGCGCTCGCGATCTCCTCCTCGCGCATCTCCACCTCTCGCTGGCGGCGCTCCTCGCGCTGCCGGCGACGCTCCTCGCGGGAGGGCCGACGGCGGCCGCCGTCGCGGTCCCGACCCGGTCCGCCGGGACCTCCGCCCTCACGGCGGTCGTCCCGCCGCTCGAAGCGTTCGGGCTGCGGACGCTCGTCGCGGCGCTCCTGCGGTCGCGCGCCGCCGTTGCCGGAGGGTGCCTCGCGCACCGCGGCGCTCGCCTCGCCGTTGCCCGCCGGCTCGGTCGCCCGCTCCTCGGCCGTCGCCGGGGGCTCCGGCGCGCGCGCCCTCGCGGGCTCACCGTTCGCGCGCGTCAGGATCCGTTCGATCAGGTCGGCCTTCTTCAGGCTCTTGTGACCCTCGATCCCGAGGTCCGACGCGATCTGATGCAGCTCGGCCGCGACCTTGCCCTCGAGGGCGCTCTTCTCCATGGTGGCCACTCAGGCTCCTTTCCCCAGTCCCTCCTGGAGGCCCTTCCAGTCCTGGAGGAACTTGTCCAAACCGATGTCGGTGAGCGGGTGCTTCACGAGCTGCGTGAACACCGCGTACGGCATCGTCGCGATGTCGGCTCCCGCGAGCGCGGATTCCACGACGTGCATCGGGTGGCGGAGCGACGCCGCCAGCACGCTCGTCTCGTAGCCCTGGATCTCGTAGATCTCACAGATCCGACGGAGCGCCTCCATCCCGTCCGACGCCACGTCGTCGATCCGTCCGAGGAACGGCGACACGATGTACGCGCCGACCTCGGCCGCCAGGATCGCCTGCGCCGGTGAGAACACCAGCGTCACGTTGATGCGGATCCCGTCCGCGACGAGCCGCTTCCCGGCCGACAGGCCGTCCGGGGTCATCGGGACCTTGACGACCGCGTTGGGCGCCATCTGCGCGAGCTGCAGCCCCTGCTCGTACATCGGGTCGGCCTCGAGCTCCGTCGTCTCGAGCGAGATCGGCCCGTCGACCTCCGCGAGGATCTCCTTCCAGACGCGATCCGGGTCGTCGGCCTCCTTCGCGACGAGCGAGGGGTTCGTCGTGACGCCGCCGAGCACGCCCCAGCCGTTGATCTCGCGGATCTCGTCGATGTTCGCGGTGTCGAGGAACAGCTTCATCCGCTCCCTCCTTCGGTCGCGCTCCCGACGCGGGTCCGGTGCCCCCGGGCGCGCTCGGTGGCGCGCTCCATGACCAGGTCGATGATCGCCGCCAGCGACCGGTCGAAGTTGAAGTTCGGGATCACGGGCACGCCGTGGCTCAGAGCCTGGCCCTTGATGTAGCGCTGGACGCGCCGGATGTTCTCGAACTGCTGCAGGTATCGATCGGCCGACCGCCCGGCGTGATCGGCCGCCCGAGCCGCGAAGTGGCTCCGGTGCGCGTCCTCCTCGTCCACCGTCACGATCACCGTGACGGCGAGGACCCGGTCGGCCCAGGCGCTCGGGTCCAGGAACCCGGGCACGACGTGTGCGCCCTCGATGATCAGGCTCGTGCCCTCCATCGCCGCGCGGTCCAGCAGCGCGTTCACGCCGACCGAGACCGCCGCCGTCTGCTCCCGGAACCCCACGGTGAGCGCGTCCCGCGACGGCGGCTCCCGCAGCGTCTCGCCGGCCTCGAACGAGGACGCGTGCAGCGAGGGCATCAGCTCGCGCGAGAACACCGCGCGCATCACCTCGCGCACCGCGTCGGTCGCGACGACGCGGACGATCCCGAGCCGGGTCGCGAGCTGGGTCGCGATCGTGGACTTCCCCACGCCGGTCGCGCCGCCGATCAGGATCACGATCGGGACGTCGAGCGCCGCCACCTCGCGCCAGCGCCGGTAGTTGTCCGCGTACCGCTCGCCGGCGAGCTCCTCGATCACCGAGAGCGTGAGCGAGTCCAGCTCCTCGCTCGTGACGGAGGGGGCCCCGCGCGCGACCAGGCGCTCCTCGACGGCCTCGGCGACCTGGTAGGCACGGTAGGGCGACAGCCCGGTCACCATCACCTCGGAGGCGCGCAGCCCCTTCGAGTACGGCAGCCCCGACAGGCCGTCGACGATGAGGATGTGCGGTCGGTCCTTCCGGGGACCGGACGCCGGGTCCTGCTGGGTCATCTGCGAGCCTTCCGCTCCACCGCGAGCTCGATCGTCCATCGCACCGCGTCGCCGAGATCCGGCTCGCCCTCGAGCACCACGGCCCGGTTGTCGACGAACACGACCTGCGCACCTCGGGCCAGGGCCCGTTCGCAGGCTACGTCGACCGCCGCGGCTTTCAGCTCGGTGAGCAGCACCTGATACCCTCCGGCGCCGTCCAGCTCTCGCGCCAGCTCCGCTCGATCCGCGAGGCTGGCGCTCCACCCGACCACCCGGCAGCCGTGGTTCCGCTCCAAGATCCCGGCCTGCCTCGCGGCGGCCGGCCCCGGTGCCGTGGTGGTGAAGAACACGTCCTTGCCCTCGACGTCGCCGAGCGGCTGTGGATGGAAGTCCGTCACGATGAGCCGGGCATCACCATGCAGTCGCCGAACGTGGGATCTGAGGGCAGGGAGGTTCTCGAGCCCGGCAGGGCTGTCGGCCATGGTAGCAACGACCAGGTCCGATAGCAAGAGTCGGAACGGGCCGAGGTAGCCCGCCACGTACTCCAGGGGCGCCGAGGCCGGCACGACGAGGATCCCGGCGTCCCACGGGACGGAGGGCACCGCCGATCCGCTGCCCTCGAGCACGACCAGCCCGGGGTCGCGCGCGGCCGCGAGCTCGGCCGCCTCGCGCACGTTGGTCGCGACCGGCCGCCCGGCGAGCCCGCCGCCCGCCCGGCGAGCGCCGATCGTGGTCACGCCCGTCGTCACCGCGTCCTCGAGGTAGTCCGAGGCCGCGTGCTGCCCGGCCCGGACGAGCTCGAGGAGCCGATCGAGCGTGACGGTACCGGCCTCGGCGACCTGCGGCTCGGGCGGGCCGCCGCGACCCATCGCGACGACGATCGGGTCCCGGCCCGTCGCCGCGGCCGTCCTCGCGACCTCGCCGGCGATCGCGGTCTTGCCGGTCCGCTTGCCCGTGCCGATCACCGCCAGGGTCGCTGCCGCGAGCGCCGGGCCCTCGATCGGCGGGTCGAGCCGGAAGTCGCCTCCGAGGTACGGCAGGCCGCGGGCGAGCGCGATCGCGGCGAGCTCCATCCGCTCCCGGTAGCCGAGGACCGGCTCGTCCGACAGATCCAGGACGCCGTCCAGCCCGGCGGGCGCGAGCTCGTCGATCGACGCGGCCAGGGCGGCCATCGGGTCGCCGGTCACGGTCCGCAGCGGGACGCCGAGGTCGGGCGGCGCGCCCGGGTCGAGCTTCTCGAGGCCGCCCACCAGCAGCGCGGCCACGGGCTCGAGCCCGCGGTCTCGCGCCACGTCGATCCCCCACCGGGTCACGGGTGGGTAGTGCTCACCGTCGACGAGGACGAGGACCCTCACGACGCCTCCTCGGTCGTGGATCGGGACGGGCGGGGGCTACTCCCCTTGCTGGCTCTGAGCGACGGCCGTCCGCTGCTGCACCGGCGGCTCGAGCTCGCGCAGGTACTGCTCGCCGGTCGACAGGGAGAAGTGCGCGATCACGCTCCCGCCGCCGAACGGGTACCGCCGCGTGATCTTCACGTCGTCGCCCTCGAACTCGAGCACGTTGTAGCAGGGCTTCGTGTATCCCCGCACGCGGAGCGACGCGACCGTTCCGGCGTTCGCCACGTACAGGTCCTCGAGCCGCCAGACGTACGGGACGTGCTTGTGCCCGGAGAGCACGATGTTCACGCCGGCGCTGATCAGCTCCTCGAGCAGGTCGCCCGCGTCCATCACGGTGCTCCGCTCGCGCCCGGTGCCCGGGATCGGCAGCAGGTGGTGGTGCAGCACGAAGACCTTCAGCTCGGCGGGGACTTCGAAGCGCTCGCGGATCCACTCGTACCGCTCGCGCCCGACCTGCCCCTCGTTGATGTCCGGCTCGCTGGAGTCGACGCCCACGATCCTGGCCCCTCGGACGTCGGCGGCCCAGTGCCGCTCACCGATCAGCTCCTCGAAGTGGAGGTACCCGACGTTCCGCGCGTCGTGGTTCCCGGGCACCGTGAAGATCGGAGCCTCGATCCGCTGCGCGTAGGCCACCCAGTTCTTGAACTCCTGCCGATAGCCCTCGTTCGTGAGGTCGCCGCTGCAGATGACCACGTCCGGCGCCAGCTCGTTCAGCTCCACGATCACGCGGTTCATCAGGTTCGGGACGAAATAGGGGGAGCCGACGTGCGGGTCCGAGATGTGGGCGATCGTGACCACGGCCTTCCAGTCTAGCCGTGGGCCGACGGCCACCCGGGCTCGCGCGCCGGCCGTGGGACGATACGGGCGGCCGTGAACGTGCTCGACGTCGTCCTGCTCTGCCTGATCGCCCTCGCCGGCATCTCCGGATACCGCCGCGGGCTCATGCTGCAGACCCTCGCGTTCGGGGGATTGCTCCTCGGGCTCGTCGTCGGCGCGCTCGTCGCCCCCCCGCTCGCCGGCCTCGCCGACGACACCGGCGCCCGGGCGGCGATCGCCGCGGCCACGCTGATCCTCTTCGCGGCGGCCGGCGACGGGGCCGGGTGGTTCGTCGGCCATCGGGTGCGCGAGCGCACGCGGGCCACGCGGTTCGCGCCCGCCGATGCGGTCGGCGGCTCGGTCGTGGCGGTCGTCGCCTCGCTGCTCGCGGTCTGGTTCATCGCCCTCAACCTCGTCAACGGCCCGTTCCCCGGCGTGGCGAGGCAGATCCGCGGGTCCGCCGTGGTGCGGACCCTCGACGGCGCGCTGCCGGAACCCCCGTCCCTGCTCGCGGAGGCGGGGGCGCTGTTCGACCGGTTCGGGTTCCCCGACGTCTTCTCCGGCATCCCGCCGGTCCCCGCGGCGCCGGTCGAGCCGCCGAGCGGCGCGGAGGCCCAGGCCGCGTTCGACGCGGCCGCCCGGAGCACCGTCATGGTCTACGGCCAGGCGTGCGACCACGTCCAGGAGGGGTCCGGGTTCGTGGCGGCCGAGGGGTACGTCGTGACGAACGCCCACGTCGTGGCCGGCATCGACGACCCGATCGTCGAGACCCGCGCCGGCGCGAGCGAGCACGCGACGACCGTGCTGTTCGATCCCGAGCTCGACGTGGCGGTGCTGTTCGTCGAGGCCCCGCTCGGGCCCGTGCTCCCCCTCGCCACCTCGGACGCCGAGCGCGGGGACACGGGCGCGGTCCTGGGCTTCCCGGACGGCGGCCCGCTCGACGCGCAACGGGCGGCGGTCCTCCGGCCGATCCTCGCCGTCGGCCGCGACATCTACGGAGGCGGCGAGACCGAGCGCGCCGTCCTGGAGCTCCAGACCCTCGTCCGGCCGGGGAACTCGGGCGGCCCGTTCGTCCTTTCCGACGGCGCCGTGGCCGGGGTCGTCTTCGCGGCCTCCTCGTCGGAGGACGGCGTCGGCTACGCGATCGCGGCGGGCGACGTGCGACCGCACCTCGACCGGGCGACCGGCACCACGACGGAGGTCGGGACGGGCCCCTGCGTGCGGTAGGCACGGACGGTCCCCCGGACGGGTGAGCACGTCGTGAGCGGCGGGGGACGCCGTCCGGCCACGACGGATCGGACCGCCTGAACCATCGCCCGCAGGGCACCGATACCGGCGGTATGGCTGCCGGTCGTCGAACGAGGGTCGCGGTGCTCGTCGTGGCGACGCTCGGCGCGCTCGCGGCGTTCTCGGACGCGCCGGCCCGGGCCGCGCTCCTCGGCGAACGCGGGGCCGGGAGTTCCCAACCGGCGCTCGCGCGCCCGGCCGCCGAACGCCCGCGTCCCGAGCGCGTCCGGCTCGTCGAGATCGAGCAGGCGATGCCGATCACCGCCCGACCCGGCGGCGGCCGGGTCGTCGGCGCGATGCCGGCCGGCTCGCGCTTCTACGGGACCTCGACGGTCGCGTGGGTCCGGCGCGTGAGCCTCGACGGGCGGTTCGGCCTCGTCGACGTGCCGTACACCGCCGACCACGTCTCGGGCTGGATCGCCCTGCGCGGGCTGGACATCTCGTGGACGCGCATCCGCGTCACGGCGGACCTGTCGGAGCACCGGATCACCGTGCGTCGTGGCGACCGCGTGCTGTTCCGCGCGCCGGTCGCGACGGGGGCGCCGGGCTCGCCGACCCCGACCGGTCGCTACTTCGTGACGGACCGGGTCGCGTTCCCGGGCGGCGGCGTGCTCGGGACGTACGCGTTCGGGATCTCGGGGATCCAGCCGAGGCTGCCGGCCGGATGGACCGGCGGCGACCAGCTCGCGATCCACGGGACGAACGCGCCGTCGTCGATCGGTCGGTCCGCGAGCGCCGGCTGCCTCCGCGCCTCCGAGCTCGTGCTTGACCGGCTGAAGCCGCTCCTGCGGCTGGGCACGCCCGTGATCGTGCGCGCCTAGGCCGGTCGCCGCTATTCCTCCATCACGACGCGGACGCTCCCCTCGCGCGAGAGCAGCGAGAAGGACGTGATCTCGCCCTCGCGGCGGAACACCACGCTGATCCGGCTGTCCCCGACCGCGAGGTTCCTCACCTCGACCGTGTTCAGCCACGTCGGCAGGTGCGGGAGGTTCACCGTGAGGAGGTTCTCGTGCGCCCGCGCCGAGATCCCGAGGATCGCCTGCAGCATCAGGTACGGGGAGCCGGCGGCCCAGGCCTGCGGTGAGCACGCGATCGGGTAGCTGACCGGGCGGTTCGGCGTGCGGCGCGTGAAGCCGCAGAAGAGCTCGGGGAGCCGCAGGTAATCGGCCTGCACCGCCGCGTCGAACAGGGCGGTCGCCACCCGGTTCGTCGACCGCGCGAACCCGTAGCGCTTGAGCCCGGCAGCGATCAGCGCGTTGTCGTGCGGCCACACGGAGCCGTTGTGGTAGCTCATCGGGTTGTAGGCGGACGCCGCCTTGCTCATCGTGCGGATCCCCCAGCCCGAGAACATGTCCGGCGCGAGCAGCCGCTTGGCGAGCGGCACCGCCTTGTCCTCGTCGACGATCCCGCAGTAGAGCCCGTGCCCGGGGTTGGAGGTGACCGTGCGGACCTGCCGCTTGTCCGCGTCGAGCGCCTCCGCGTAGAACTGCTCGTCCTCGATCCAGAACGCCTCGTTGTACCGCCGCTTCAGCTCCGCCGCGGCGGCCTCGAGACGGTTCGCATCGTCCGGCCTGCCGAGGGATCGGTACACGTCCGCCATCCGCAGCTTCGCGAGGTACACGTACGCCTGGACCTCCGCGAGCGCGACGGGCGGCTCGGCGAGGTGCCCGTCCGCGTGGACCACCGAGTCGTGCGAGTCCTTCCAGCCCTGGTTGCGGATCCCGCGCGGCGAGCGGCACAGGTACTCGACGAAGCCGTCGCCGTCCAGGTCGCCGTACCGGTCGATCCACTCGAGCGCCGCCTCGGCCGCCGGCAGGAGCTTCTCCGCGAACCCGACGTCGCCCGTCCACCGCAGGTGCATCCCGAACAGGATCACGAACCAGGGCGTCGAGTCGACCGAGCCGTAGTACGGGGTGTGCGGGACGACCCCCGCCCGCGCGAGCTCGCCCTGGCGGATCTCGTGCAGGATCTTCCCGGGCTGCTCGTCGCGCCAGTCGTCGACCTCGGTCCCCTGCTTGGCCGCGAGCAGCTCGAGCGCCTCCCGCGCCGGCCGCGGGTTGACGAGCAGCAGCTGGTGGGACGCGATCAGCGAATCCCGGCCGAACACCGTGACGTACCACGGGATCCCCGCGGCGAGGACGGCCCCGCCGTCCGTCTGCGTGTACAGCGCCCGGAGATCGCGACGGCTGCGCGCGAGCAGCTGGTTGAACAGCTCGTTGTCGGTGACGATCTCGGTCGACTCGCGCTCCCACTCCTCGTAGGAACGACGGAGCTCGTGCACCGCGTGGTCGAAATCCACGGACGACGGCTGCGCGTCCGCGGTCATGGGGTCGATCGAGAGCCCGACCAGCTTGGTCTGATAGGGCCCGAGCGGCATCCGGAACACCGCCGTCGCCACGATCCCGTCGACGTCGATCCGGTCCGGCCTGCCGCCGAACTCGATCCGCGTGATGCGGCGGATCCGATCCCGCCCCTCGTACTCGAACTCGACCGTCGACTCGTGCACTCGCGGCGGGCGCGGCACCTCGGTCGACTCCCGGGCCATGCCGCGCACCTCGAAGATGTCGGCGAAGTCGGCCCCCAGGTGGAACTCGAGGTCGAGCGAGACCGGGAACGGGTTGTAGTTCTTCACCCGGATCCGCTCGAACAGGCGCCCGTTGATCGCCCGGATCCGGCGGATGTTCAGCGTCTGCTGCGGGACCACGAGGGTGTCGCCGTCGTACAGGTCCGGGTTCGTCAGGTCGACGTGCGACATGTAGCCGCGCTCGGACGAGGAAGACAGGAGCACCGGATCGCGGCCGTTGATCGTCATCCGGAAATGCGACAGGTACCGCGTGTCCTTGGCGTACAGGCCGAGGCCGAAGTCGCCGCCGTGGTCGAGGTTGCCCTCGAGATCGGAGTACAGGAATGTGTCGCCTTCCTTGACCGCGAGCGTCTTGCTCGCCAGATCGGTGACGAGGACGGGGGTGGCGACGCGCTCGGGCCGCTCGGACCCCGGCCGGGGGTCGGCCTCCCGTCCATTCGGGTCCGCGCTCATCGAGGCTCGCCGGGGAGTCTAGGTTCGGCACCGGAGCCGTTCAACGACATCGCTTCCCCATCGTCACGCGTCGCGGCCACCTTCACCCGGTCGTGACCTGCACGCCCTCGGCGCGCACCGCGAGCCGCAGCACCCGCCACCCAGAGCCGGGGTCCGGGACCGGCCGCGCGTCGCGCTCGAACGCGAGCAGCGCGGGGCCTGATCCGGAGACGCAGACGGGGACGTCGTCTCCGCGCAGACGGTCGAACACGGGCCGCACCTCCGGCACCAGGGCCAGGCGAGCGTCCTCGTGCAACCGGTCGCGCATCGCGGGCCCGAGGCGGTCGGGGTCCCGCAGGATCCGCGCCATCGTCAGCGCGGCATGCGCGACGTTGAAGACCGCGTCCTCGCGGGCGACGGGGTCCGCGAGCGCGCGCCGAGCCGCCTCCGTCGAGACGCGCACGCCCTCGGGGATCAGGACCACCGGCCGCAGGCCCGGATGCGGGTCCAGCCGCTCGACGAGGTCACCCGCCACGATCGTGAACCCGCCGAACACCGCCGGCGCGGCGTTGTCCGGATGGCCCTCGAGCTCGGCTGCCACGGCGAACGTGGCCACCGGATCGGCCCGGCTCTCGCCGACGAGCGCTCCGCCGAGCGCGACACCGGCGACCGCGGCCGCGGCGCTCGAGCCCAGACCGCTCGCGAGCGGGATCCGGTTCCTCCCCCGCAGGGCGAACCGCGGCACGCGGATGCCAGCCGCCTCGGCGACCCGCGCGATCGCCCGGCTCACCCGGTCGGAGCCGTCCGTGGGGAGCTCGCCGGCGCCCTCGCCCTCCCAGGACACGCCCGGCTCGGCGTCGGTGTCGATCGCGACCTCGTTGCACAGGTCGAGCGCGAGGCCGAAGCAATCGAAGCCGGGACCGAGGTTCGCCGAGGTCGCGGGGACCCGCGCGACGAGCCGCATCCCCCGCGCCTAGAGCCCGAGCTCCGCCGCGACGGCGGCGGGGTCGGCCGGGACCGAGGGCGGGTGGGCCGCGCCGGCGATCGCCCACTCCGGGTCCTTCAGGCCGTGCCCGGTGAGGATGCAGACCACGGTCGCGCCGACCTGCAGCTCGCCGTCCGACGCGAGCCGGAGCAGCCCGGCCACGCTCGCGGCCGATGCCGGCTCCGCGAAGAGGCCCTCGTGCGCGACCCGGCGGTACGCGGCGAGGATCTCGCGGTCCGTCACGGCGCGGATGCCGCCCTCCGAGCCCTTCGCGGCGGCCATCGCCAGGTCCCAGGAGGCCGGGTTGCCGATCCGGATCGCGGTCGCGATCGTCTGCGGCTCGGCCACCGGCTCGCCGCGGACGAGCGGGGCGGCGCCGGCGGCCTGGAAGCCGAACAGGCGCGGCGGCTCGTGGATCACGCCGTCGGTCAGGTACTCCGAGTAGCCGATCCAGTGGCTCGAGATGTTCCCGGCGTTGCCGACCGGGACGCAGTGGAGGTCCGGCGCCCGGCCGAGCGCGTCCACGATCTCGAACGCGCAGGTCTTCTGGCCCTGCAGCCGGAACGGGTTCACGGAGTTGACCAGCGTGACCGGGTACCGGTCGGCGAGCCCCTGCGCGAGCCCGAGCGAGGCGTCGAAGTTCCCCTCGACCTCGAGGACGCGCGCGCCGTGCACGAGCGTCGCCGCCATCTTGCCGAGCGCGACCTTCCCCTTCGGGACGAGGACGGCGCACGTGAGCCCGGCCTTCGCCGCGTACGCGGCGGCGCTCGCGCTCGTGTTGCCCGTCGAGGCGCACACGACGGCCTTGGAGCCCTCCTCGAGCGCCTTGCTGATCGCGAGCGTCATCCCCCGGTCCTTGAACGAGGCGGTGGGGTTCGCGCCTTCGTACTTCAGCCAGACCTCGCACGCGGTCTCCGCGGAGAGCGAGTCGGAGCGCACGAGCGGCGTCCCCCCCTCGCACAGCGTCACGACGGGTGTGCCCTCGCTCACGGGCAGGCGGTCGCGGTACTCCTCGATCACGCCGCGCCAGGGCCGCGCGCTCACGGTCCCTCCCCCTCGACCCGCACCACGCTCCGCACCTCTTCGACCCGGGGGACGGCGCGGAGCTCGGACACCGCCCGCTGGAACGACCCCTCCATCGCCCGGTGCGTGATGAACACGAGCTGCGCGTCGCGACCGGTCCCCTCCTGCCAGACGCTCTTGATCGACACCTCGTTACGACCGAACACGCCCGCGATCTCCGCGAGAACGCCCGGGCGGTCGTCCACGCGGAGCAGGATGTAGTACTGGCCGCTCATCTCGGCCATCGGGCGGATCGTGCGCTCGTGGAAGCAGGTGCACCCGACGCCGCGAGCCCCGGCGAGCAGGTTGCGGGCGACCGTGACCAGATCGCCGACCACGGCCGTCGCCGTCGGGGCGCCGCCCGCGCCGCGACCGTAGAACATCAGCTCGCCGACGTTCGGCCCTTCGACGAATACGGCGTTGAACGCATCGCGCACGCTCGCGAGCGGATGCGCGGCGGGGATCATCGCCGGATGCACGCGGACCGCGATGCGCTCATCCTGCCCCATCTCGGCGATCGCGAGCAGCTTCACCACGTACCCGAGACGGCGCGCGTGCTCGATGTCCTCGATCCGGACCCCCGTGATCCCCTCGCGGTACACGTCGTCGCCGACCACGCGCGCGTTGAACGCGATCGAGGCCAGGATCGCGCACTTGGCCGCGGCGTCGTGGCCCTCGACGTCGGCGGCGGGATCGGCCTCCGCGTAGCCGAGGCGTTGGGCCTCACCCAGCACGTCGTCGTAGTCGCGCCCCTCCTCGGACATCTTCGTGAGGATCAGGTTCGTGGTGCCGTTCACGATCCCGATCACGCGGTGAAGACGCTCGCCGGTGAGCGACTCCTTCATCGGCCGGATCAGCGGGATCCCGCCGCCGACGGCAGCCTCGAAGTAGAGGTCGAGCCCCTTCGCGTCGGAGGCGTCGAACAGCTCACGGCCTCGCACTGCGAGCAGCTCCTTGTTCGCGGTGACCACCGGCTTGTCCCGGTCGAACGCGGCCAGGACCAGCGAGCCCGCCGGCTCCACGCCGCCGATCAGCTCGCAGACGATGTCGATGTCGGGGTCGTCGATCACCGCCATCGGATCGGCGACGAACGTCGAGGGGTCGAGCGGCACGTCGCGCGGCTTCGCGGGGTCACGAACGGCCACCTTCGCGACGTCCAGCCGGCACCCGGCCCGCCGGGCGATGTCGTCCCGGTGCTCCTCGAGCAGCCGGACGACGGCGGCCCCCACCGTGCCGCAGCCGAGCATCCCCACCCGCAGGCTCCGCTCGCTCACGTTCCCTCCGGCTCCTCCTCCAGCTGGACGGCCATGAGTATCTCGTCCTCGTAACCGTAGGACTTCTTCGCGTGGCGGACGAGGCGCCCCTCCTGGACGAACCCGAACCGCCGGTACAGGGCGATCGCCGCCTCGTTGTGCGGGTAGACCGTCAGCTCGATCCGCTCGACGTCGAACCGGCGGGCCCACCGCAGCGCCTCCTCCATCAGCGCGGTCCCGATCCGGCGCCCGCGGTGGCTCGCGATCACGAACATGCCGAGCGTCGCGACGTGCGCGGTGGCCGGATGGTCGTCGCGACGGATCGACAGGCTCCCCACCACACGATCGCCCTCGAGCGCCACCAGGTGGGCGGCCCGCTCGTCCCAGGATCGACGGAAGCGGCGACGGTAGAAGCCCCGGGACCGCCCGACGCGCTCGGTCTGGATGAACCGTCGTTCGGCCGCGACCTCGCGGTACGCGTCGAGGAAGGACCGGGCGTCCCGCGGTCGGGCCGGCCGCACGAGGATCCCGGCCGCGCGTCCCGCGTCAGCCATCCTCCCGCTCCATCGACTCGGGGGCCGAGACGCCGAGCAGCCCGAGCAGGTTCGCGATCACCTGCTTCGTGGCGACGCACAGCCACAGGCGCGCCTGGGTCGGCCGGTCGTCCTCCGACAGGACCGGGAGGTCCGTGTAGAAGCGGTGGAACCGCGACGCGAGGTCCTGCGCCGCGTGGGTGAGCCGATGCGGCGACCGCAGCTCCGCCGCGCGGGCGATCTCGCCGGGGACGTCGGCGATCGCGCGGAGCAGATCCCGCTCGCTCTCGTGCGTGAGCGCCCCGAGGTCGGCCTCAGCGATCGGTCGGAGCTCGACGCCGCGTTCGGCCGCCTTGCGCAGGATCGACGCGATCCGCGCGTGCCCGTACTGGACGTAGTAGACGGGGTTGTCCATCGACTGGCGCTTCACGGCCTCGATGTCGAAGCTCATCGACGCGTCGTTGCTGAACATCAGCAGGTGGAACCGCGCCGCGTCGGTCCCCACCTCGTCGATCAGCTCGTCGAGCGCGATGAACGTCCCGGCGCGCTTGCTCATCGGGACGGGCTCGCCCTCTCGGAGGAACGACACCCACTGATACAGCACGATCTCGACGGCGGTCGGCTCGTACCCGAGCGCCTGGGCGGCGCCGCGGACCCGGGCGACGTCCCCGTGATGATCGGCGCCCCAGACGTAGAGGACGTGGTCGAACCCCCGCGCGAACTTGTCGATCACGTAGGCGCAATCGGCCCCGAAGTACGTGTGCACACCGTTCGAGCGGATCACCACACGGTCCTTGTCGTCGCCGAACGCGGTGGAGCGGAACCACACCGCCCCGTCGTCGTCGTAGGCGTAGCCGGCGGCCCGCAGCCGCTCGATCGCGGCCTCGATCTCGCCTCGCTCGGCGAGCGTGGCCTCGTGCATGAACACGTCGAAGCGGACGCCGAAGCGCTCGAGCGTGCCCCGGATGCCCTCGAGCACGCGCCGCGCCCCCTCCTCCCGGAGCCGGACGAGCCGCTGCTCGGGAGGGAGGTCCGCGAGGCCCGGCCCCTCGTCGGCGAGGACCTCCCGGGCGAGGTCGCCCACGTAGTCGCCGTGGTAGCCGTCCTCCGGTACCTCGGTGTCCGCGCCGAGGAGCTGCAGGTAACGTGCTTCCACGCTCGCCCCGAAGCGGTCCATCTGCCCGCCGGCGTCGTTGAAGTAGTACTCGCGCTCGACGTCCCAGCCGGTGGCCTCGAGGAGCCGGGCGATCGCGTCGCCGATCGCCGCGTTCCGCGCGTGACCGAGCGTGAGCGGCCCGGTCGGGTTCGCGCTCACGAACTCGACCTGCACCCGTCGGCCGTGCGGCTCCGTGCGTCCGAACCGCGGCCCGAGCGCGACCGCGTCGCGGAGCGCCTCGTGCAACCAGCCGTCCGTGAGCCGCAGATTGATGAACCCCGGCCCGGCGACCTCGGCGGCTCCCACGAGGTCCGAGTCCGGCAGCGCCGCGACGACGGCCTCGGCGACCTCGCGGGGGGGCCGGCCGACGCGCGCCGAGAGCGTCAGGGCCAGGTTCGTCGCGAAGTCTCCGTGCTCCTTCTGCCGGGGCTTCGTGAGCTCGATCGGGGGCGGTTCGCCGTCGAGCTCGAGCCCCGAGGATGCGAGGGCCGCGCGGAGGAGGTCGGCCAGTCGCTCCTCGATCATCGGTCGGCGCGCCGCCGTCAGGCGTCCGACCGCGTCGCGCGGCGGAGCGTCTCGACGAGGTCGGCGGGCTCGACGGGCTTCGTGAGGAACGCGTGCACGCCAGCAGCGTAGCCGGGGTCCCCGGCCGCGTCCCGGTCGGTCCCGGACAGGACGACGACGGGCGTCTCGGCGAGGCCGTCGAGGCCGCGCAGCTCGCGCAGGACCTCCCACCCGTCGAGGTCGGGGAGTCCCAGGTCGAGCACGACGACGTCGGGCGGCGACGTCGCCGCCGAGGCGAGCGCGGCGGCTCCGCTCCCGGCCGTCGAGACGTCGAACCCGGCGACGCGCAGGTTCACCTCGAGCATCCGCAGCAGCACGGGCTCGTCGTCCACGAGGAGCACGAGCGGTGGCACGGAGGTCACGCGGGCCAGCATAGGCGCGGAGGACCGGTTGTTAGACTCGGAGCGAACGCCCTCGTAGCTCAGTGGATAGAGCGCCGGCCTCCGGAGCCGGGTGCGCAGGTTCGAGTCCTGCCGAGGGCACCCAGGACGCGCCGCTCAGCGCCGCTCGAGCATCACCACGGGGATCTCGCGCTCGGTCTTCGCCTGGTACCGCTCGTAGTCCGGCCAGATCTCGACCATCGCTCGCCACAGTCGGGCGCGCTCTCGGCCCGTCGCCGGCCGAGCCGTCGCGTCGAACCGCTCGGCCCCGACCTGGACCCCTACCTGTGGGTCGGCGACGAGGTTCAGGTACCACTGGGGATGATGCTCCGCGCCGCCCTGGGACGCGACGATCACGTGCCGATCGCCGTCGCGTCCGTAGATCAACGCGGTGCGCCGCAGCTTCCCGGTCTTGCGGCCGCGCGTCGTGAGCAGCAACGTGTGCACGCCGGACCACCGGTGTCCGGACCTGCCATCGGTTTCGACGTACCGGCGCACGTGGCGCGCGACCCATCGGGTCGGGCTGTCGTGGACGGGCTCCTCCTCCATGCATCCATCGAACCACGTCGGCTCGGCTTGGGTTCCCGCGACCGTTCGGGTACCGTCCGGTTCGGTGCCCCTGTCCGGCCGATGGCTTCCACGATGACGCACCGCCTATTGCTGCTGCGTCACGCGAAGTCGAGCTGGGACGACCCGTCCCGGCCCGACCACGATCGGCCGCTGTCCAAGCGGGGGCGTGGGGCGGCCGAGCGCATCGGCGTGCACCTCCGCGAGCTGGGCGTCCGCCCCGACCTCGTCCTGTGCTCGTCGTCCCGACGGACGCGCGAGACGCTCGAGCGCCTCGCGCTGGTCGACGCCGACGTCCGTCTCGAGGACGGCCTCTACGCGGCGGGCGACGACGAGCTGCTCGCCCGCGTCCGGGAGGTCCCCGACGACGTCGCGTCCGTCCTCCTGATCGGGCACAACCCGGGGGTGCAGGACCTCGCGATCGGGCTCGCCGGCCCGGACCTCGGCGACGTAGCGGCGCGCGTCCGGCAGCGGTTCCCGACCGGCGGGCTCGCGACGTTCGAGCTCGACGGGACCTGGCGGCACGCCGCGCCCGGTCGCGTTCGACTCGTGTCCTTCGTCGTCCCGCGCGAGCTCGGCTGAGCCCGCTCAGGCCGCGCGGCGCTCGGCGCCGAAGACGATCGCGACGTCCGGCTTCAGCGACAGCGAGTTGTGAACGGTGCAGCGCCGGAGCACGGCCATCAGCGCGTCGCGCCGCTCCTCGGGGAACCCGTCGGGCAGGTGCACGTCCAGGTGGATCGTCCGCACCCGGGCGGGTCGATCCGACGCGAGCTCGAACGAGCACTCGACCTCGAACCCCTCGACCGGCAGCTCATGGCGTGTCAGGTAGCGCCCGCCGTAGAACGCGACGCACGACGCGAGACCGGCGACGAACAGCTCGGTCGGGGTCGGCGCGCTGTCGTCCCCGCCGTCCTCCACGGGCTGGTCCACCCGGATCTCGTGGCCGCGCACCGCGATCCGGTACCGGTCGCCGCCCTCGTGCCGAACCTGGATGTCCGACATGCTCCCTCCTCGATCGCGCCGCCAGCGTGGCGGAGGCGGGGCGATATCGACCGCGTCGAACGGCCTGCGATCGCCGGACCGAAGGCCCGGCGCGGGTCCACCGGGCGCCGCTGGTATCGTCCGGGCCCGATGAACGCCGATGACCTCCGCGCCGCGATCTCCGAGGGCATGCCCCGCTCCGTCGAGGAGCTCGAGCGCCTCGTCCGGATCCCG
>DATBMU010000135.1:0-5620 GCA_036554665.1 Actinomycetota bacterium
GCTCTCCTCGCGCGTCCGGGGCTTGTAGGACTTCGCGATCTTGTCACGGCCGATCCCCTCGACCTTGCCGAACTTCTCGACCTGGTGGTCGCGGATCGCGACGACGGACTCGGTGACGCGGCGGAAGCGCTTCTGGTCGACCTTGTCGTCCTCGACGACCACGTCGCGGAGCTCCGTGGAGAACTCGCCCGCCTCGATCCGCCGCGCGAGATCGATCTCCTGCGCCGCGGTGAGCAGCGGGACCTTCCCGATCTCCTTCAGGTACATCCGGACCGGGTCGTTGGTCGGCGCCTTCAGCAGGTCGACGTCGATCTGGCGTTGCGCGGTGGCGTCGACCTCGTCCCCGGGAACCTCGATGACCTCGATGCCCTCGCTCCGGAGGTGCTCCTCGACCTGTGAGAGGAAGTCCTCGACCTGCTCGGGCGTGAAGTCGTCGACCGGGACGGCCTCGAAGAGGTCCTCGGAGGTCACGAAGCCACGCTCGCGACCGCGAGCGGTGATGGCTTCCTTCGCTTCCTCCAAGCCCAGATCGCGGGCCACTTCCGTCACGCGTTCACTCCGGTCCGGGGGTCGGCGATGCCGCAGAGTGTACGGGCCAGGAACGACGACGCCCACGGGGCTCAGACGGTGACGTCGCGCGAGCGCAGGCGCCGGAGATCGCCGTCGATCGCGATCAGCTCCTGGAAGAGGCCGTCGTACGCCGGATCGGTCGTGGGGTTCATCTTCTGCAGCCGTTGGCGGAGCTCGGCGCTCTTGCGCTTGAGGGAGAACTCCTCCAGCCGCGCGAGGACGTCGTCCGCGTACGCGACCGAGGGCTCGCCGTCGAGCGGCTCGAGCGCGAGCGCCGAGAGCGCCTGGACCTCCTTCTCGTCCTGCGCGCGCGCGACGAACCCGCCGACGTCGCCCGAGGTCTGGAGGAGGAGCGCGAACAGGTCGCGGTTGCGCGCCGTCAGGAAGTGGTCCGCCCGGACGCGACCGGACAGCGCCGAGAACACCTCGGCGTCGCGGGCGAGGAGGCGCAGCAGCTCCCGCTCGACGCGCTCCTGGGCGGAGACGCGCTTGGCGGACGTGGCCGTCTCCACCGGCCGTCCCGTCAGCCGACGGTCGAGCGCGAGGACGACGGAGCCCTCCGTGACGCCCGTGAGCTCGGCCAGGAGGTGGGCGTACTCGCTCTGGCGGACCGGGTCGCCGAGGTGCTCGAGCATCGGCATCCCCGCCGCGACCGCCGCGCTCTGGCCCTCCACGGTGGACAGGTCGTGCCGGCCGACGGTCCGCCGGAGCATGTACTCGACGAGCGGGACCGCCCGGTCGGCGAGGTCGCGGAGCGCCGGTCCCCCGCTGGTCCGGACGAAGTCCGCCGGATCCTGGCCCTCGGGCAGGATCAGGACCACCGGCTGGAGCGGGTACGTCTCGAGGAACTGGAAGGCCCGCTCGGCCGCCCGGGCCCCGGCCTCGTCCGAGTCGAAGGCGAGCACCATCCGCTGCGCGAACCGCGACGCGAGCCGGAAGTGCCCCTCGCCGAGCGCCGTCCCGCACGTGGCCACCGCCGTCTCGATCCCCGCCTGCGCCATCGCGATGACGTCCGTGTAGCCCTCGACGACGTGGACCTCGCCGCTGCGGGCGATCGCCGCCTTCGCGCGGTGGAGGTTGTAGAGCACCTCGCCCTTGCGGTAGACGGGGGTCTCGGGTGAATTCAGGTACTTCGGGCCCTCCTCCCGGCCCCCGGGACGCTCACCCGGCAGGAGCCGCGCCCCGATCCCGACCGCGCGGCCGGCGAGGTCGTGCACCGGGAACGTGATGCGTCCGCGGAACCGATCGCGCACGTTGCCGTCCCGGTCGCGGACGGCGAGCCCGGCCTCGACGAGCACCTCGGTCGAGAGCGAGCGCGCGAGCCGCCGGAGCAGGAAGTCGGGGTAGCCGGGCGCGTACCCGATCCCGAACGCGTCGGAGGTCTCCCGGTCGATGCCGCGCTCGGCGAGGTACCGGCGGGCGTCCTCGCCCTCGCGGCCGTCGTGGAGCACGCGCTGGTAGAGCGCCGCGGCCTCCTCGTTGGCGCGGTGGAGCGACTGACGCTTGCCGGCCGCGCGCCGCTGCTCGGGCGAGTCGCCCTCGTACCGCAGCGTGACGCCGGCCTCCTTGGCCAAGCGCTCGACGGCCTCGGCGAACTCGAGGTGCTCGACCTCGCGCAGGAACCGGATCGCGTCCCCCCCGGCCCCACAGCCGAAGCAGTAGTACATGCCCTTGGACGGCGACACCGAGAACGACGGGGTTTTCTCGGTGTGGAAGGGGCAGAGCCCGCTCAGCGAGTCGTGGCCGGTCTTCCGGAGCGAGAGGTAGCCCGACACCAGCTTGGCGATGTCGGTCCGCTCCTTGACCGCCTCGATGTCCTCGTCCCGGATCCGCCCCGCCACCCGTCCTCCCCTAGAGCAACCAGCCCTGGGGAAGGAAGAGCTGTTCGTAGACCCGGAGGGCGAACCGATCCGTCATCCCCGCGATGTAGTCGGCGACGCGGGTCGGTAGGTCCCCCGGCGCACGATGGTACTCCTCGGGCACCTGGTTGGGGTGATCGAGGTAGTGGGCGAACAGGGTCCGGACGAGGCCGATCGCCTTGTCCTGCTCGGCGCGCGCCTCGTCCCGGAGGTATACGCGGTCGAACAGGAAGTCGCGCATCACGTCGAGTGCCCGGAAGACGTCGTCGGAGAGCCGGACCTCGGGCCCGGCGCCGCTCTGCTGGACGAGATCGGTCACGAGCGTGTTGATCCGCTCGGAGTGCGTCCTGCCGAGGACCTCCAGCGCCTCGGACGGCAGCTCGCCCTCCTCCAGCACGCCCGCGCGCACGGCGTCGTCCGCGTCGTGGTTGATGTACGCGATGCGGTCGGCGAAGCGGACGATCTGCGCCTCGGCCGTCGAGGGCTGCGGCATCGACCACGTGTGGTTCACGATGCCGTCGCGCACCTCCCAGCTGAGGTTCAGCCCCCGCCCGTCGTTCTCGAGATGGTCCACGATCCGCAGGCTCTGCTCGTTGTGCCGGAACGGACGCCCCAGGAACGGCGTGAGCGCCTGCTCGCCGAGGTGGCCGAACGGCGTGTGCCCGAGGTCGTGGCCCAGCGCGATCGCCTCGGTCAGGTCCTCGTTGAGCCGGAGCGCGCGGGCCGCGGTCCGCGCGATCTGCGAGACCTCGAGCGTGTGCGTGAGCCGGACGCGGTAGTGGTCGCCCTCGGGCGCGAGGAACACCTGCGTCTTGTGCTTCAGCCGGCGGAACGCCTTGGACTGCACGATCCGGTCCCGGTCGCGCTGGTAGCAGGTCCGAAGCGGATCCTGGGGCTCGGCCCGCTCCCGCCCCTTGCTCGCGGACGCGAGCGAGGCGTGCGACGACAGCGTGTCGCGCTCGATCTCCTCGGTTCGCTCGCGAGCGGTCGCCACGCGGGCATACTAGCGTCGAGCTCCGACGACCCCGGAAGCCCCCGAGCCCGCTCGGCCGTAGTACCGGGGTCGACACGTCCGCACCGGGAGGAAGACATGACCCGCAGCCGCCTTCGGTTCCGTCTCGTGGCCGCCCTGCTCGTCGCGTTGCCGCTCGTCGCCGCGTGCGCGAACGACGACGGCTCCGAGGCCTCCGGCGGCGGGGAGACCGGACCCGCCGTCTCGGCGCCCACCGGGGCCACCGCCACCGGCTCCACCGGCGCGACGGGCGACGACGGGAAGGACACCCCCGGCTACGGCGACACGGATGGCGGCGAGGACGACCCGGAGGGCGAGGACGACGCCGGCGGCCAGGTCACGCTCCAGGCGAACAACTTCGCGTTCGACCCGGCCGAGATCCGCGTGAAGTCCGGCAAGGAGATCAACGTCAAGAACGGGAACGCCAACACCCCGCACACGTTCACCGTCGAGGGCACGGACATCGACCTCGAGCTGTCACCGCTCGACGTCGAGGACGTCGAGATCGACCTCGACCCGGGCGAGTACGGGTTCCTGTGCCGGTTCCACGACGGGATGACCGGAACGCTGACGGTGACCTGAGCCGCGGTCAGCGGCCGAACAGCCGATAGGCCAGGTACGCGAAGGTCTCACGGAGGTAGCCGCCCAGCCGCGTCCCCTCGCTCCGGGCGGCCGACTGCCACGTCGCAGACGCGTACGCCTCGATCCCGAGGTCCGAGGCCATCCGCTTGACCCGCAGGTTGTGCCACGGGTCGGACACGAGGAACGCCGAGTCGAGGTCCCGGCCGGCCATCCAGTCCGCCGCCGCGCGCAGGCTCTCGAGCGTGGTCCCCCCCACCGGCGACGCGACGACGGCGTCGGCGGGCAAGCCCTCGTTCGCGATGAGCCAGTCCCGGCCCGCCTCCGCCTCGGACGTGCGATCGCCGGGTGCCGCACCGCCGAGGACCATGACGGTCGACGCCCGACCGTCGCGGTACAGGAGGGCGGCGTGCCGCAGGCGTCCCTCGAAGACCGGTGACGGATCTCCGTCGTACTGGGCCGCGCCGAGCACGAGGATCACGTCTGCCCGGTCGATGCGGCTGGCGTCGTCGGTATGCGCCGCGCGCCAGACCGCGAGCGCCGAGACGGCCACCACGAGCAGCCCGGCGGCCGCGACGGCGCCGAGGACCAGCAGGACGGGATGGCGGCGGAGCACGCCCACGCGCCGATGCTAGCAACGGCTTCACCGGAGACCGGGACCGCCCGCAGACCGCCGGCTCATCGGATCGTGACGCGCACGGTCGCGACGATCCCGGTCACCGCCGCCGTCGACAGGAACGTGCCGCGCGCCCTCGCGACCGCGCCGAACCGGTAGGAGCCCGGCGCGACCGGCGAGGACGAGCGGTAGTGCCACGCCGGCGTCAGGCCCGTCTGGCTCGGGCAGCACTCGAGCGCCCACGTGCCGGACGGCAGCGTCCCGGAGCCGGGCGCCTGGAACCCGGTCGCGCTCACCCAGACGTCGAGCCGGGCGTAGGCGCCGACCTCGATCGTGTGGCGCACGCTCGATCCGAGCGTCGCCGGGTTCGGCGACGCGGAGATGCCGACGACCTTCGCCTGCGCCGGGGCCGCGGTTAGCAGCGCGGTCAGCACGACGCCGAGCAGGAACCACCTCTTCATGCCTCCTCCCTCCTGCGCCGAGGGGGAGGCGCGTCGATCCTGGTGAACGGTTCAGCGACGGGCGATCAGGCGTCCACGTTCGGCGGAACCAGGCCCGCGTCCACGAGCGCATCGAGGAACGCGTCGCGCGTGAACCGGTTGGCGATCACGACCCTCGGGTCGCATGGGTCGTCCTCTTCCCAGACGACGATCCAGACGCCCTCGACGCCCTCGTACAGCCGGCCGGTCCGCCCCTGCGTCAGGTCGAGCTCGCCGGCGGGGGTCGTCCCCTCGCCGAACTCGCCCGGGATGCCGGCCAGGATGTGGAGCTCGCGCCGCTCGTCGTCGCGGAAGCCGAGCCGGACCCCAACGTGGTCCGCGTAGGGCTCCTCGAACGTGTCGAGCGGCTCGAAGCCGGAGGGGACGGGCACCCCCGGCTCGCACACCGGCGGTGGGTCCGCCCGCGGCGCCTCGTCCGAGCCCCCGCAGGCCGGGAGCGCGAGGAGCGCGAGCAGCCCGAGCCGCCGGATCACGGCACGGACCC
>DATBMU010000163.1:0-7013 GCA_036554665.1 Actinomycetota bacterium
CGTACCTTCCGAGGAGGTACCGATCGGGAGGATCGCGCTCTTCGGCGGCGGCGGCGGCGACCGCCAGACGGGCCGTTCCCGCACCCAGCTGATCGCACACCGCGTGGCCGAGCTCGTGGACGACGACCGGCAGGTCCCAGAGACCCTCGCTCGGGAAGCGGAGCCGGATCAGGCTGGAGAGGACGTGGACGTATTCGCGCTCTGCCGGCACGGAGATCGCGTGCCCAGGCAGCTCCCCGGCCGTTCGGACCTCGGCGACGATGTGGTTCGCGATCCGGCAGCGGCCGTCGTCGAGCTTCGCCTTCAGCGCGACCGCGCCCCCGAGGAACCCGAGGCACTCCGTGAACAGGCACGCGGCGTCCTCACGGAGATCCCGCACCTCGGCCCACGGGTCGGTGGCCGTCTCGGCGATGGCCACGCGATCACGGAGCTTCGTGACCTCGAGGTCGAGCAACGGCTGGAGCCGCGCGTACAACGGCTCGTCGATCTCGCGGAGCGGAGCGAGGACACCGACGACCTGCTCGAGGTGGCCGCGGAGGAGCGCGCACTGCTTCGCGACACCGATGTCGCCGTTCACGGATCGTTCCTGGACGGCGCGACCAGAGGCGCCTCCCTGCCATCCCGGGCTGGCGAGCTCAGCCGTCGGCGTTCCGTCAGAGGTTGGCGAAGGACGTAGCGTACACCGCGTCCCATCGCGCGGCGTCGGCGCTGATCGCCTCCGACGACGTGGGACGAACTCCCTACGGGGGAAGGACGGGAGTGCCTCCGGTTCCCACTCGCAACGCACGAGCGATCCGGGCTAGGGTGTCGGACGTGTCCGAGCCGGCTCAACGTCACCTGATCCTCATCCTCGCGAGGAGCTTCTCCTCGCGCCTGGCGACGCCGGTGTTCGTCGTCGACGCGGGCGGCAACGTCATCTACTTCAACGAGGCGGCCGAGCGCCTGCTCGGCCAGCGATTCGTCGAGGGTCACGGGATGTCGCCCGACGAGTACGGGAAGCTGTTCCAGCCGTCGGACGACGAAGGCAACCTGCTCCCGGTGGCCGAGACGCCGCTCGGGATCGCCTTCACCCACCGCGAGACCGCGCACGGGAAGCTGACGCTCCGCAGCGCCGACGGCGTGCTGCGCCCGATCGCCGTGACGGCCTTCCCCCTGCTCGCGCACACGGAGGAGCTCGTCGGGGCGATCGCGATCTTCTGGGAACGGCCCACCTGATGCGGCTCCGGTTCTGGGGTTGCCGCGGCTCGATCGCCGCGCCCGGGCCCGAGACGATGCGGTACGGCGGCAACACGTCCTGCATCGAGGTCCGGCTGGACGACGGGACCCTGATCGTGCTCGACGCCGGCACCGGCGCTCGGGCGCTCGGACACGCGCTCGCCGGCGAAACGGCCGAGCCGATCCACCTCCTGCTCACCCACCTGCACGTGGATCACATCGAGGGGCTCGGCGCGTTCGAGCCGATCTGGCGGCGCGAGACCGAGCTGCACCTGTGGGGACCGGCCTCGCCGGTCGTCTCGCTCGACGAGCGCGTCGCGACCTACTTCTCACCGCCGCTGTTCCCGCTCCACCTGTCTGAGGTGCCGGCGCGGTGCACGTTCGACGACGCCCCGGTCAACGGCAGGAGGATCGGCAGCGCCATGGTGCGCTCGGACCAGATCATGCATCAGGGTGCGACGGTCGGCTACCGGATCGAGGCGGACGGCCGCGTCCTCACGTACCTGACGGACCACGAGCCGGCGCTCGGGATGGACATGGACGAGGTGCCGACCGAGTGGATCTCCGGCTTCGGCCTCGCGGCGGGCGCGGACGTTTTGATCCACGACTGCCAGTACACGCCGCAGGAGTACGCGACGCGGTTCGGGTTCGGCCACTCGAGCAGCGAGCACGTCGCCGTGTTCGCGCGGCGCGCGGAGGTCGGGCGGGTCGTGCTGTTCCATCACGACCCGATGCACACCGACGCCGAGCTCGAGGCGATCCGGGACGACGTCCTCGTTCGCTGGGACGTCGAGCCCGAGCGGTGCGAGCTCGCGGCGGAGGGCGCCGAGCTGCAGGTCTGAGACCGGTCCGATCAGGCCGGCGTGTCGAGCCGCGAGGGATCGAGGTCCCGGCCGTCGAGGCCGCGCAGCCAGTTCCGGACGTTCTCGCCGAGGTGCGGCACGAAGTACCCGCCCTCCTGGAGCACCACCACACGCCGCCCGAGGGCCGCGACCCGGCGCCCGGCCTCGTGGTACGCCTCGGTCGTGAGCGCCAGGTCGCAGATCGGATCGCGCGCGTAGGTGTCGATGCCGAGCGACACGACCACGGCGCTCGCGCCCGACCGATCGATCGCCTCGAGCCCGCGGTCCAGGCTCGCGAGGTACTCGTCGTTCGAGCAGCCGGCCCGCAAAGGGAGGTTCAGGTTCGCCCCGGCCCCGGCACCCGCGCCGGTCTCGTCGGCGAAGCCGGAGAAGTACGGGTAGGCGCGGTCGGGATCGCCGTGGAGCGAGACGTAGAGCACGTCGGCGCGCTCATAGAAGATCTGCTGCGTGCCGTTGCCGTGGTGGTAGTCGACGTCCAGGATCGCGACCGGCTCGCCGGTCCGCCGCACGACGTCCTCCGCGACGATCGCCGCGTTGTTCAGGAAGCAATACCCGCCGAACATCGCGCGGGCGGCGTGATGGCCGGGAGGGCGACACAGCCCGTAGGCGGCCGCCTCGCCCCCGAGCACCAGATCGGCCGCGGTGAGCGCGACGTCGACGGCCGCGAGCGCCGCCGGATACGTGCCCTCGACGATCGGCGTCGCGGTGTCGAAGCACCAGCGGCCGATCCGCGCCCTCGGCGTCCGCGGCTCGCGTCCCTCGCCCATCCCCTCCCGGTACGCCGGCAGCGGGAACGTGTCGGGGAAGATCTCGGGGGCCCGCTCCCCGGCGTCCCGCCAGTCGCGCCAGAGCCGCTCGAGGAACGCGAGCATCGCCGGGTCGTGCACGGCGGTGATCGGCTCCATCCCGTGCTCGGCCGGCCCCACGACGTCGAACCCGCCGTCGGCCTCGAGCGCCCGGCGGATCGACTCCGCCCGCTCGGGGACCTCGTAGATCCCGATGTCCCGGCCGTCGGCGAGCTCGCGCCGCGGCGCGTGGCGGAGGTGGTCGGCGGAGTGGACGACCCGCACGAGCGCCGATGCTACCCGTCGGCGGCCAGCCGGGCCCCGAGCGCGCGGAACGCGACCCCGCGGTGGCTGATCCGATCCTTCTCGGCCTCGCCGAGCTCGGCCATCGTCCGATCCGAGCCCGCCGGGACGAACGCGGGGTCGTAGCCGAACCCGCCGGAGCCGCGCGGGGACGTCTCGAGCGCGCCCTCGCACGTCCCCTCGGACCACCGCTCGCGGCCGTCCGGCCACGCGACCGCTGCCACACAGCGGTACCGCGCCGTCCGCGCGCCGGCCGGGACGCCCTCGAGCGCGCGCAGGAGCGCCGCCAGGTTCTCGGCCTCCGTCGCGTGCTCTCCGGCGTAGCGCGCCGAACGCGGTCCAGGGGCGCCGTCGAGCGCGTCCACCTCGATGCCGGAGTCGTCGGCGACCGCCGGCAGGCCGAGCGCGGCGGCAACCTCGCGCGCCTTCGCGAGCGCGTTCTCGACGTAGGTGTCGTGCGGCTCCTCGACGTCGGGCCACGGGCCCGCGTGCGTGTCGATCGTCACCCAGCCCACCGGCCAGGCGGCGCAGATCCGCCCGATCTCGCGGAGCTTGTGCGGGTTCTGCGACGCGATCGCGAGGCGTTCGGGGAACGCCACGGCTACGCGAGCGCGTCGCGCTGGAACTGGGTGAGCTGCTTGATCCCCGATCCCGCCAGGTCGAGCAGCGCGTCGAGCTCCGCGCGCGAGAACGGCGCGCCCTCCGCCGTGCCCTGGACCTCGACGAGCGCGCCCGAGCCCGTCATCACGACGTTGCAGTCGACCTCGGCGCCGGCGTCCTCCTCGTAGGAGAGGTCGAGGATCGGCTCGCCCTCCACCATGCCGACGCTGACCGCCGCGACGGTGTCGACGAGCACGCCCGGCCGCACGACCTCGCGCTCCTCGAGCCGGCCGATCGCGACCGCCAGCGCGATGAACCCGGCCGTGATCGAGGCGCAGCGCGTGCCGGCGTCGGCGATCAGCACGTCGCAGTCGACGGTGACCGTCCGCTCCCCGAGCTTCGACAGGTCCGTCACCGCGCGGAGCGAACGCCCGATCAGCCGCTGGATCTCCTGTGTGCGCCCGCTCGGACGTCCCTTCTGAACCTCGCGGGGTGTGCGCTCGGCCGTCGCGCGCGGGAGCATCGAGTACTCGGCCGTGACCCATCCGCGTCCGGTCCCGCGGATCCAGCGCGGGGCGTCCTCGCTCACCGAGGCCGCCACGAGGACCTGCGTCCGGCCCTGCGAGAACAGCACGGAGCCCTCGGCCCAGTCCTGGTAGCCGAGGCCGGCGTCGAGCGGCCGGAGCTCCTCGGCGGCGCGGCCGTCGGGCCGGGGGCTCACCCGCGGACCTCGAAGATCATCCCCTCGGCGGCGGCGTCGATCGGGCCGTCGAACTCCTCGGCCGCCTGCGCCTTCGAGATCTCCTTGTCCAGGGTCGGCCAGATGTGGGTGAGCACGAGCTCGGCCGCGCCGGACTCCCGCGCGTGGACCGCCGCCTGCCGCGAGGACAGGTGGAACGGCAGGAGGTCGTCGCGATCCTGCCACGTCGCCTCCGCCAGCAGCAGGTCCGCGTCGCGAGCCAGCTCCTCGACGTGGTGCGTCGGCCCCGTGTCGCCGGTGTACGCGAGCGCCGTGCCGTCGCTCTGGATCCGGAAGCCGAGCGCGGCCAGACCGAGGTGCGCCATCGGCTCCGTCTTGACGGTGAACGGCCCGACCTCGAACCCCTCGCCGGGCGCCACCTCGGTGAACGAGAACGCCGTGCGCATCACGACCTGCGAGTCGATCGAGACGACGTCCGCGAGCTTCTGCGTGAAGTCGGTCGGTACGAACACCGGCAGGCCGGGCTCGCCGAGCTCCCCGTAGTGCCACGCGTAGAAGCAGGGGTAGAGGTCGACGAAGTGGTCGGGGTGCTCGTGGCTGATCAGGATCGCGTGGATCTCGGGCAGCGAGATGTGGTGCTGGAGGTTGGCGAGCGTCCCGGTGCCGGCGTCGACCCACAGGTTGAAGCCGTCGTGCTGGACGAGGTACCCGCTCGTCGCGGTGTCGGGGTTCGGCCAGGTGCCACTCGACCCGAGGACGATGAGCTTCACGGGGCCACCTCGACGACCCCGACGGCGACCTCGTGCACGCCCCCGAGGGCGGGGCCGAGGAAGTGATGCGCGATCGTGCGGAACCGCTCCGGATCCCCCGTGGTGAGGAACGCGTGCTCGGGCTCCGCGCCGTCCGCGCGGAGCAGCTGCGACGCGAGCAGCGCCGAGTACACGTCCTTCGCGGTCTCCTCCGCCGACGACACGAGCACGACGTCCTCCCCCATCACGAGCTGGATCAGTCCCGAGAGCATCGGGTAGTGCGTGCACCCCAGGATCAGGGCGTCGACGTCCTCCTGCCTCAGCGGCTCAAGATACCCGCGCGCGAGCCCGAGCAGCTCCGGGCTCGAGGTGTCCCCGCGCTCGACGGCGTCGACGAACGCCGGACACGCGGCGGCGACGAGCCGGACGTCCGCGCCGGTCGCCTGGACCGCCCGCCGGTACGCGCCGCTCGCGATCGTCGCCTGCGTCCCGATCACGCCGATCCTGCCGTTGCGCGTCGCGCGGATCGCCGCTCGGACGCCGGGCTCGATGACCCCCACCACGGGGACGCCGTGGGCGTTCGTCACCTCGGCGATCGCGGCCACCTCGATCGAGTTGCACGCCACGACGAGCATCTTCACGTCGCGGCGGATCAGGGCCTCCGCGATCTCGAGGGCGAACCCGCGGATCTGCTCCGGCGATCGCGGGCCGTAGGGCGAGCGGGCGTTGTCGCCCAGGTACAGGATCGGCTCGTGCGGCAACAGGTCGACGATCGCGCGGACGACGGTCAGGCCGCCGACGCCGGAGTCGAAGACGCCGATCGGTCGCGGGTCGCTCACGCGGCTACCACCACAACGACTCCGCGACGTGCTTCTCCGCCCGCTCGAGCTCGGGCGCCCACGCCTCGATCGACAGGTACTTCCATCCCCCGTCGGCGAGCAGGCAGACCACGTCGCCCGCGTCGATCTCGTCGGCGACCCGCCGGGCGACGTGGAGCACGGCGCCCGAGGAGATCCCCGCGAAGATGCCCTCCCGCTCGGTCAGCTCGCGCGTCGCGCGCAGCGAGTCCGAGGAGCTCACGAGGAACTTCCGGTCGAGCTGGGACTCGTCGAGGATCGGCGGGACGAACCCCTCGTCGAGCGAGCGGAGGCCGTACACGAGCTCCCCGAGCTCGGGCTCGGCCGCGATCACCTTGACGTTCGGATCGTGACGGTGCAGGCGGCGGCCGACGCCGGTGAGGGTGCCGCCCGTGCCGAGGCCGGCCACGAAGTGCGTCACCTCCGGCAGGTCGCGCACGATCTCCTCGCCGGTCCCCTCCTCGTGCGCGTGCACGTTCGCCGGGTTCCCGTACTGGAACGGCATGAAGTACCGATCGTCCTTCGCGAGGCGCCGGGCGACCTCGATCGCGCCGTTCGTCCCCCGGTCACCGGGCGAGAACACGATCTCCGCGCCGAACAGCTCGAGCAGCCGGATCCGCTCCTCGCTGGCGTTGTCCGGGATCACGACGGTGAGCTTGTAGCCCTTGCGTCGGGCGACGAGCCCGAGCGCGATCCCGGTGTTCCCCGACGTCGGCTCGAGGATCGTCGTTCCGGGACGGAGCTCCCCGGCCGCCTCGGCCTCCTCGACCATCCGCTTGGCGATCCGGTCCTTCGTCGAGCCGGTGGGGTTCTGGCCCTCGAGCTTGGCCCACAGCCGGACCCCGGGCTTCGGGCTCATCGCCGGGAGGCCGACGAGGGGCGTATCGCCGATCGCGTCGAGGACGTCGGGGTGGCGCATCGCCCGAGGATTATCCCAGCGG
>DATBMU010000022.1:0-10673 GCA_036554665.1 Actinomycetota bacterium
GGGAAGCAGCTCGATGAGTTCCTTGGCCTGTTGCGGATAGCTGTCTTCTGGGCCTGTCGGCGTCATAGCCCAGAAGCCAACGAACCGGAGATGAGCGTCGCTCGAGCCCTCGACGATGGATGAGAGGTAGCAAGGCCCCGACTTCTCGACACCCGCGATCCTGTATGGATCGCGGGCGAGAACCGCGACGCCCTTGTGATAACGACCCGCTTGCCACTCACAGGCCCACCCGACGTTGCCCTCGACGAAGGCCTTGGCATCGGGTTCGCACTCCTGAATGGTGAGGATGTCGGCGTCGAACGCCTTGATCGTCTCCCAGTTTCGGGCAAGGCCCGGTTGACTGTTCCAGGTGACGATCCGCATCGCCGGGTGTTGTAACACGAAGCCGCTAGCGTTACGGGTCAGTCAGCATCCGCATCCCGCAAGGTCAACGGTCGTTAGGGCCCGGTTTCCGCGTGCCTTGGCCTCCGAGGATCGCTGCTGACCAGATTGCTGTCAGGAGCTGTTCGTGAATCGTTGCGGTCCATTCATCTACCCGCCCGCAACGGCGGGGAGGATCGAGACCGTGTCGCCCTCGGTGACGGCGGTCTCGAGCGAGCCGAGGTACCGGACGTCCTCGTCGTTGACGTAGACGTTCACGAACCGATGGAGCCCGCCGTCCTCGGTGACCACGTTCTTCGTGATGCCCGGGTAGTTGGCTTCGAGGTCCGCGAGCAGCTCACGGACGGTGGCGCCCTGCGCGTCGACGCGCGGCTCGCCGCCGGCGTGCTGGCGGAGGATCGTGGGGAGCTTGACCTTCACGGGCATCTGGCTGGTTCTCCTCGCGTCAGTGGGTCGGAACGCCGTGCTCGGCCTCCGGCGGCGCCTCGCCGGGCGACAGGCCGCAGAACGCGTCGTAGTCGATGAGCTCGGTGATCGTGGGCTCCTTGCCGCAGACCGGGCAATCGGCGTCCCAGCGGATCCGCACGGTCTGGAAGTCCATCTGCAGAGCATCGAAGATCAGGAGCCGCCCGACCAGCGGCTCGCCTTTGCCGGTGATCAGCTTGACCGCCTCGGTGGCCTGGATGCAGCCCACGATGCCGGGCAGCACGCCGAACACCCCGCCCTCGGCGCACGAGGGCACCGTCCCCGGCGGCGGTGGGTTCGGGAACAGGCATCGGTAGCAGGGCGCCTCCTGCCCCGGCATGAACACGGTCGCCTGCCCGTCCCACTGGTAGATCGAGCCGTAGACGAGCGGCGTCCCGAGGAACTGCGTGGCGTCGTTCACGAGGTAGCGGACCGGGAAGTTGTCCGTCCCGTCGACGACCACGTCCCACGGCTCGAGGATCTCGAGCGCGTTCTGCGAGGTCAGGACCGTGTCGTACGGGATGACCTCGATCGTCGGGTTGATCGCCCGGAGCCGGTCAGCGGCGCTCTCGACCTTCGGACGCCCGACGTCCGCGGTCGAGTAGACGATCTGACGCTGCAGGTTCGACTCGTCCACGCGGTCGAAATCGAGGATGCCGAGCGTCCCGACGCCCGCCGCCGCGAGGTACATCGCGACCGGCGAGCCGAGCCCCCCGGCGCCGATGCACAGCACCTTCGAATCGAGCAGCCGTCGCTGCCCGTCGCCGCCGATGCCCGGCAGGATGATGTGCCGCGCGTACCGGCGGACCTGTTCCTCGGTGAAGGCCGGGGCGCTCATCCGATCGTCAGCTCCTCCTCGGTCACCTCGCCGCCGTCGGCCACCTTGAAGGCGCGCAGGTCCGGGTTCGAACGGTCGGACAGGGACATGATCAGGTAGTACGCGTCGGGGAACGAGGCCTGCGTCCCCTCTGGCCAGAGCGCCCGCTCCCGGTCCGTCGCCGACGGGTAGGCCTCCGAGTGCGTGTGCGTGTGGAAGATCGCCAGGAGGTCCCACCCCTCGTCGTCCATCTCGTTCATGACCCGCAGGTGCTCCCGGGGAACGAGCCGGTACGTGACGGGGCTCGCGTCGCCGTTCGTCATCGCGAAGAACTTGATGGGACGGCCTTCCTTGCCCGCGAGCAGCCCGCACGCCTCGTTGGGGAAGCCGGCCAGGCCGTGCTCCACCATCTCATCGAAGAAGCCGCGGTCGATCTCGAGCATCGCAGGTGCAAACCGTACCAGTGCGGTGCTATTCCCCCGAACCGCTCACGAGCCGGCCGTCCACCCGCACGTATCCGGGCCGCCCTTCCTGCACGCGCCCGATCTCGGCGAACGCCACCGCCCGGCTCCGGAGCTCCCCGGCGACGCGATCGCCGTCCTCGGCCGCGATCAGCAGGCCGCCGGAGGTCTGCGCGTCGGCGAGCACGAGCTGCTCGGGCGGCGTGAGCTCGCCCCAGTCCGTGGCCGGCGAGACGTACGCGTGGTTCCGCTTCGACCCGCCCGGGACGACGTCGCTGCGAGCGAGGTCGAGCACCCCCTCGAGCACCGGCACGGCTCCCGCGTCGAGCTCCGCGGCCGCCCCGGACGCGAGCAGCATCCGGTGCAGGTGCCCCAGCAGGCCGAACCCGGTCACGTCGGTTGCGGCGCCGACGCCGGCCTCGAGCATCGCCTCCGACGCGTCCGCGTTCAGCGTCGTCATCAGCTCGACGGCCGTCGCGACGAGCCCGTCCTCGGCGACCCCGCGCTTCACGGCCGTCGAGACGACGCCCAGGCCGAGCGGCTTCGTGAGGAACAGCCGCGCGCCGGGCCGGGCGGTCGAGTTCCGCACGATGCGATCGGGGTCGGCGAGGCCGAGCGCCACCATGCCGAACTTCGGCTCGGGGTCGGTGATCGAGTGGCCGCCGAGAACCGCGGCGCCGGCCTTCGACGCCACGTCGATCCCGCCCTGGAGCACGCGCCCGAGCATCTCGAGCGGCAGGTCGTCGACCGGCCAGCTCACGATGTTGAGCGCGAGGAACGGTCGTCCGCCCATCGCGTACACGTCCGAGAGCGCGTTCGTCGCCGCGATCCGCCCCCAGTCGTACGGGTCGTCGACGATCGGCGTGAAGAAGTCCAGCGTCGCGACCAGCGCGTGACCGTCGGGCAGCCGGACGACCGCCGCGTCGTCCCCGGTGTCCGCCGCGACGAGCACCTCCTCGGTGACCTCGGGCAGCGAGAGCGTGCCGAGCAGCGTCTGCAGGTCCGAGGGCCCGAGCTTGCAGCCGCACCCGGCCCCGTGGCTGAAGCTCGTCAGTCGACGCTCGTCCCCCACACGGGTCAGGATACGGGCGGGATGAAGACCGCCGTCGCCGGGCACACCGAGTGGATCGAGTTCGGCCAGATCGAGCGGGTCCCCCGGGCCGGCGAGATCGTCCACGCGGTCGACGGATGGGAGGAGGCGGGCGGCGGTGGCGCCGTCGCCGCCGTGCAGCTCGCGCGGCTCGCGGGATCGTGCACGTTCTTCACGGCGCTCGGGGACGACGCGCGGGCGCTCTGGACGAAGCGGGACCTCGCCGGGCTCGGCGTGCGGGTGCGGGCCGCCACGCGGGCGGAGCCGAGCCGGCGCGCGATGACCCTCGTCGACGCCGAGGGTGAGCGGACGATCGCGACGTTCGGCCGGCGCCTCGAGCCGTGCGCGGCCGACCACCTGCCGTGGGACGAGCTGAAGGAGACCGACGCCGTGTACTTCACGGCCGGCGACGACGGCGCGCTCCGCGCCGCCCGGCAGGCGCGCGTCCTCGTCGCGACGAGCCGCACGATGGGGCGGCTCGCGGAGACCGACGTACCCCTGGACGCCGTCGTCGGGAGCGGGCGCGACCCGGCCGAGCGCTACGACCCCGACGCGCTCTCGACGCCCCCGCGGCTGGTCGTCGTCACCGCCGGCCGAGCGGGCGGCCGCTACGAGACCGACGACGGGCGGAGCGGGACCTTCGAGACGCCGCCGCCGCCCGGGCCCGTAGTCGACACCTACGGCGCCGGCGACTCGTTCGCGGCGGGGCTCACGTTCGCGCTCGGCCGGGGCGACGACGTCGAGGACGCCCTCGCGCTCGCCGCTCGGTGCGGGGCATGGGTCGTCGCCGGCAAGGGGCCGTACGCGAACCAGCTCACCGCCGATCAGCTGTAGTCGGTCGCGACCTCCAGCCGATGGTGCTCGCGCACGTCGGCCGAGGCCGCCATCGTCGAGGGCCCGAGCACGCGATCGCCGTCGCGCAGCTCCTCGCGGATCGCGGCGAGCTCGCGCCGCGTGAAGTCGCAGCGCGGCGGGACCGGCGGGATCCGGTACAGGCGCGCCGCGTTCAGCCCGAGGATCTTGTCCTTCAGGTCCCGGGTCAGCGCCGGGTAGCCGAACCGCTCCTGGAGCTCCTCCGAGATGTGGAACGCGCGGAGCGCCTGGATCTGCGGCTGCGGCGAGCCGTAGAGGAGGCAGTCCGTCCCCCACACGACGTTGTCCTGGCCGACGTGCGTCAGCAGCTTGCCGAGCACGTGCGCCGCCTGCACCGGCGTTCGCATCACGGTCCACCAGGTCGAGCCGAGCTCGGCGTAGACGTTCTCGTTCGGCCCGATCCCGGCGCGCTCGAGGGAGGAGATCAGCCGGTTCACGCCGAGCTCCGCCGTCGCGGCCGTGTACGGCCCCTCGAACCCGCCGGACTCGTAGCCCGAGTGGTAGACGACGAATCGGACGTCGCGGTGGCGGCGCGCCGCAGGTCCGACGTCGACGGGCGAGGAGAACCGGCTGCCGCCGCTGAACCCCTTGTGGACGCAGATCGTGTCGATGCCGAGCTCGACGCTCCGCCGGATGAACGGCTCGCCGACCGCGGGCAGCCCGGCCTCGTGGTCGTCGAGCCACCACGCCCCGCCGCCGGGGTCGAAGAAGTCCGGGAAGTGCGTGAAGGTCTTCCACGCGACGATCGGGTACCGGCGGACGGTGTCCTGCATCGCGTCGAGGACGGACGGCAGCGACCCGATGTTCGGCAGCACCTGCCCGTGGAGCAGCACGCGCTCGTCGCGGCACAGACCGTCCACGATCCGTCGGGTCTCGAACATGATCTCCGGGGACAGCGGCGAGCCCTCCGGGTAGATCGGCAGCGCCGAGAGCACCGCGACGTTCGTATCGCTCCGGATGAAGAACGCCTCGAGGAAGTGCTCGATCGAGAAGCAGACGCGCGGGTCGTCCTCCCCGCAGTAGCGCTGGGGGAAGCTCGCGTAGAAGTCCTCGCCGTGGAAGACCGGGTTCAGGTCGTACTCGAGCAGATGGGCCTGCACGTCCATCACGAAGCCCTCGCCGCCGAGCGCCTCCTCGGCCGCCTCGGGCTCGGTCGCGGCCTCGGGCGGGATCGGGTAGCCGCCGCCGGGCTCGGAGGTCGGCGAGCCCGGAGGCGGAGCGGCCCGGTGCGCTTCGCGCGTGCAGGCGTCGAGCGCCATCAGGGTGATCGCCGCCGCGCCGAGCGTCCGAAGGAACCGCCGCCGCGGCATCGCGAGCCGGTCCGCGGTCGCCAGGCACTCGCGCCGGGCGCGCCGGACCGCTTCGCGCGCCACGTCGGCGAGCGGTCGTGGGTCGTACTCGCCGTTCGACACCGGGCGCAGGTCGATCGGCAGGCGGAGATCGTGATCGGTCACGCGCACGGATGACCGGGCCGGCGGGCCGGCGGTTCCCGGGCGGACGAGGTCCTCAGTCGCGCTCGGTGGCCGGCTCGGCAGTGGCCGGCTCCGCAGGGACCGGCTCGGCGGGGGCCGAGCCCATCGCGTGGTACCCGCCGTCGACGTGCACCATCTCGCCCGTGATCCCGCGGGACAGGTCCGACAGGAGGAACGCGATCGCGTCGGCGACCGGCGACGCGTCGGACTGGTCCCATCCGAGCGGCGCGTGCGCGTCCCAGCCCTCGGCGAGCGCCTGGAACCCCGGGATCCCCTTGCCGGCGATCGTGCGGAGCGGCCCGGCGGAGACGGTGTTCAGCCGGATCCCGTACGGCCCGAGGTCGCGCGCGAGGTAGCGCGTGATCGACTCGAGCGAGGCCTTCGCGACGCCCATCCAGTCGTAGACCGGCCACGCGATCCGCGCGTCGAACGTGAGCGAGACGATCGCGCCGCCACGCTCGCGCATCAGGGGGAGGAACCCGGTCGCGAGGGCCTTCAGCGAGTACGCGCTCGTCTGCAGCGCCGTGGCGACGCTCTCCCACGGCGTGTTCAGGAAGTTGCCGCCGAGCGCGTCCTGCGGTGCGAACGCGATCGCGTGCAGGAACCCGTCCAGGCTCCCCCACCGGGCCGTGAGGTCATCGGCCACGGCCTGGATCTGCGAGGGGTCGTTCGCGTCCATCTCCAGGACGTCGACCGGGCTGGGCAGCCGCTTGGCCGACTTCTCCGTGATGCTCGTCGCGCGCCCGAACGACGTGAGGACGATCTCGGCGCCGCGCTCCTGGAGCGACCGAGCCGTCGCGTACGCGATCGACTCGCGCGTCAGCACGCCGGTGACGAGCAGCCTCTTCCCCTCGAGCAGCATCTCGGCCCCCTCGTTCGGGGGCCAATGCTAGCCGGACCCGGGCCGCGGCCTCGGCACCCGCCTCCGAGCGCGAACCGCGACGGCGGGCCCCGCGGCTGCTTGAATCTCGCGGCGTGGATCTCAGGACCGTCGCGAAGGTCGACCTGCACCGCCACCTCGAGGGCGCGATCCGCCTGCAGACGCTGATCGACCTCTCCCGCGAGGCCGGGGAGCCGCTGCCGGAGGCCACCCCCGAGGAGCTCGCGCCGAGGGCGCAGGTCCTGGCGCCGATGGAGAGCCTCGAGGCCGTGCTCGCGTTCTTCGGCATCGCGCAGGGCGCCTTCCGCGACCCGGAGGCCACCGAGCGGATCGCAGCCGAGGCCGTGGAGGACCTCGCGCTCGACGGCGTGCGCCTGGCGGAGCTCCGCTTCTCGCCCGACTTCCTGTGCCGCCCGCACGACCTCGACTGGGATGAGGCCTTCGGCGCGATCGTGCGCGGCGTCGAGGGCGCCGCGCGAGAGCACGGCGTCGCGGTCGGCCTGATCGCGATCGTCTCGCGGAGCTACGGGATGGCCTCGGCCGAGCGGACGGTGGCCTTCGCGCTGCGGCATCGCGAGGAGCTCGTGGGGTTCGACCTCGCCGACGAGGAGCGCGACTGGCCGCCGTCGAGGTTCGTCGACGTGCTGGCCCCGCTCCGCGACGCCGGCCTGCCGCTCACGGCGCACTACGGCGAGGCGACCGGCCCGGCGTTCCCGAAGGAGGCGATCGAGGCGCTCAGCGTCCGCCGGCTCGGCCACGGCGTGAGCGTCGCGCACGACCCGCAGGTGACCGCGCTCGCGCGCGAACGCCGGGTGGCGCTCGAGATGTGCCCGACGTCAAACCACCGCACCCGCGCCGTGGCCCGGATCGCCGACCACCCCGCCCGCCGGATGCTCGACGAGGGGCTGGCCGTGACGATCAACACCGACGACCCCGGCCTGTTCGGCATCGACCTCACCCACGAGCTCGAGGTCTGCCGGCGCGATCTCGGCTTCAGCGACGACGACGTGCGTCGGGTGACCGCGAACGCGATCGACGCGAGCTTCCTCGACGAGGGCGTCAAGGCGGCGGTGCGCCGCGAGCACTTCGGCTGGGTGTGAGCCGTCAGCGGATCGCCCGGAGCGCCTTCCACTGGTCGGCGCGGACCATCGGGAACGTGTAGTAGCTCGCGCCGATCACGTTGCGGGACGTGATCGTGTCGACGAACCCCCGGGTCTCCTGCACGCTGGCGTCGGAGGCGATGCCGCCGATCACGTGGATCGGCACGTTCAACCCGGCCGTCTCCTGCCGCAGGATCAGGATGTTCTTCGAGGTGTACCAGGAGGCGCCGTCGCGGCCGGACACGCGCCACGTGAAGTACGTCATCGGCAGGAAGACGTCGTACGCCTCCGCGAGTCGCCGGTACGGGAAGCTCGGCCAGAACCAGGGATCCGCGCGGAGCCGTCGCGGCGAGGGCACGATCGCCCCGAGCCGGTACGCGGGGCCGACCGCCCGGCGGATCCGCGTGGTCAGCGAGAGGAGCCGGCGGGTCCTCGCCCAGTGGCGGCGGACCTCGGGCGACTCGATGTCGAGCGCGAACGCGTCGAACCGGTTCCCGGCCGGCGTCGTGAGACGGATCGCCGCGAGCACGCGCTTCAGGTCCGTCCGGACGTCCCGGAACCCTGGCAGGTACCAGGCGACGACCCGGATGCCGTTCGCGGCGGCCGCGTCGAGGAACCGGGGCACCTCCTCCGGGTGCACGAACGGCCGCCCCCGGTTGAAGTTGGAGGTCTGCAGGTAGATCGTGCGGACGCCGCGGTCGCGCATCGCGCGCACCGTCGCCTCGGGCCGCCGCCACGCCTCGACGTCGTAGATGTCGATCCACGTGCCGAGGCCGCGGTACGGATCGTCCTGGGCGATCGCCCCGCCGACCGTCACCGTCGGCGGCTCGGGCCCGGCGGGTCCCGATGGCTCGACCGGCGCGGGTGGCCCGACCCCGCCGGCGGCCGGACCGATGATCGCCGCGGTCTCCGGCGAGCCGTCGCACGCCGCGACGAGCGTCACGAGCACCAGTCCCAGCGCGAGCGAACGCGCCAGCCTCATCCCGACCCCCCTGCCTCGTGGCCCCGCGGATACAACGAGGTCATCGGAACGAGGTCGCGGGGTCTCGAGCCGTCGCGGCGGAAGAACCGAGCGCGCTCCGTGCCGGCCGCCTCCCGCGCCGCCCTCGATAGGATGGGCCCGTCCGAGAGGGAGGCCCGACTGAGCGACGCACGCGACGCCGCCCGCGACCTCGTCGATCGTTACTGGGAGCAGCTGCTGAAGGACGAGCCGCTGCTGGGGACGATGGTCGGCGACGAGCGCTACGACGACCGGCTCTCCGATCCGAGCGAGGCCGGTCGGGCCGCGCGCGAGACGCTGCACCGCTCCGCGCTCGAGGAGCTCGCCCTGCTCGAGCGCGATCTCGACGACGAGGCGCTCCGCACCACGCTCGACGTCCTCGAGGCGATCGCCGCCCGGGAGCTCGCCGGCCTCGAGCACCGCGTCGACCGGCTGTCCGCGGTGAGCCACCTCTGGGGACCGGCGGCGCTGATCGGCGAGCTCGCCTCGATGCAGCGCGCCGACACACCCGAGCGGGTCGATCGGTACGTCGCCCGGCTGTCGGCGACGCCCGCGTTCTACGAGGCGGTCGTGGACGTGATGCGCGACGGCGTGGAGGCCGGGGTGACCGCGCCGCGCGTGGTCGTCGAGCGCTCGGTCGCACAGGTGGAGCGGCTCCTCGCCACACCGCTCGAGGGCTCCCCGGCGCTCGTGCCGTTGTCGCAGGAGGACGAGGCCGGCCGGACGCGGGTGGTCGAGGCGCTCCGCGACCACTTCATGCCGGCCCTCGCGCGCTACCTCGAGGCGCTCCGCGGATACCTCCCGGCGGCGACCGAGACGATCGGGCTGTCCGCCCTGCCGGGCGGCGACGAGATCTACGCCGCCCAGATCCTGTCGTGGACCTCCCTACCGCTCGAGGCAGACGCCGTGCACGACCTGGGCGTCGCGGACCTCCGGAAGATCCAGGACGAGCGGCGAGCTTCCGCCGAGCGGATCGGGGCTCCGGACGCGGCCGGTGCCGTCGCGCTGCTGGACGAGCGCGGCAACCGCGCGACCTCGCGGGAGCAGCTCGTCGCGCTCGCCGAGCGCCAGGTCCAGCGGGGGTGGGACACGGCGCCGGCCTGGTTCGGGACCATGCCCTCGGAGAACTGCGAGGTGAAGCCGGTCGAGGAGTTCCGAGAGGCCGACATGCCGTTCGCCTTCTACCAGCCGCCGTCGGCCGACGGCTCACGTAAGGGCATCTACTACGTGAACGCCGGCGACCTCGAAGGCAAGCCGCTCCACCACCTCGCGACGACGACCTACCACGAGGCGAACCCCGGCCATCATTTCCAGATCGCGCTCGAGCAGGAGATGGGTGAGCGGCCGGCGCTCCGCCGCTTCGGTGGGCTGATGGCCGGCTCGGCGTTCGCCGAGGGCTGGGGCCTGTACAGCGAGCGGCTCGCGGACGAGATGGAGCTGTTCGAGGACGAGGCGGAGCACCTCGGCATGCTGGAGATGCAGGGCATGCGTGCGGCCCGGCTCGTCGTGGACACCGGGATCCACGCGTTCGGCTGGTCCCGGGAGCGGGCGATCGAGCTGCTGGAGTCTGCCGGGGTCGCGCGCGTCGACGCGGTGATCGAGACCGACCGCTACATCACGCTGCCGGGGCAGGCCCTCACCTACAAGATCGGACAGTTCGAGATCGAGCAGCAGCGGGCGGCCGCCGCCGAGCGGGACGGGGACGCGTTCTCGCTGCCGGGCTTCCACGACCGCCTCCTGTCGCTGGGGTCCCTCCCGCTGTCGGCGCTGCGCCGGGAGCTCGCCCGCTAGCGTCGAAACCGCAGGTCGCGAAGCGGAAGCGGTGGTCCGGAGGACCCGCGGGCAGCGGGCCGCCCTTCCCTAAGTACCCCACGCGGTCGGTGGCAGCGTGGGGGCGTGGATACCCAGAGGATCGTCGTTGGGGTCCCCCGGGAGACGTTCCCCGGAGAGGCCCGGGTAGCACTCGTCCCCGCGGTGCTGCCGCAGCTGTCGAAGGCGGGGATGGACGTCATCGTCGAGAGCCACGCCGGCGAGCCGGCCGGCTTCTCCGACGAGTCGTACGTGGCACACGGCGCGCGGATCGAGTCGCGCGATGACGTGTTCGGAGCGGACGTGGTGGTGCAGGTGCGCACCT
>DATBMU010000025.1:0-17859 GCA_036554665.1 Actinomycetota bacterium
ATCCACTACTGCGTGCCGAACATGCCGGGTGCGATCGCGCGCACGGCGACACACGCTTATCAGAACGCCGCCTGGCCCTATATCCAGGCGATTGCCGACGAAGGGCTGGAGACCGCGATGGCGGCGGACCCGGCGCTCGCGCGCGGCTTGAACACGTACAACGGCGAGATCAAGAATCGGGTGTTGGCAGAAGCGTACGAAAGTGGTGAGGTAGAATGGCCGGCTGGATGACAACTTATCGCAGTAAGATGTGTACCGCGCGCCAGGCGGCGGCGGTGATCGAATCCGGGCAGCGCCTGTTCCTGACGGCGAACTGCTCGGTGCCGCAGAAGGTGCTCGCGGCGCTCGTCGAGCGCGGCGCGCGGATCGTGGGGCCGGTCCGCGGCTCGCTCGCCGCCGGTGACGAGGGCATCGGGCGGATGAGCGAGCCGGAGCAGATCCTCGAGGCGATCGACGAGGTCCTCTCGCTCGGGCGGGACCTCGCGGGGCGACGCGTCGTCGTCACCGCCGGACCGACGTGGGAGCCGATCGACCCCGTCCGGTTCCTGGGCAACCGGTCGACGGGGAAGATGGGGTTCGAGGTGGCCACGGAGGCGTTCGCGCGGGGCGCGGACGTGACGCTCGTCGTGGGTCCGGGGACCGTGACGCCGCCGACCGGCCCACGGCTCGTGCGGGTCACCACGGCCGAGGAGATGCGCGACGCGGTGCTCGCCGCCGCGGCGGACGCCGACGCCGTCGTGATGGCCGCGGCGGTAGCCGACTTCCGCCCCGAGGGCGCCGCGACCTCGAAGATCAAGAAGGAGGGCGGGATCCCGGAGATCCGGCTCGTCCCGACGCCCGACATCCTCTCGGAGCTCGGGGCCACGCGGGACGACCTGGTCCTGGTCGGCTTCGCGGCCGAGACCGACGCGGTGGAGGACGCCGGCCGGGCCAAGCTCGAGCGCAAGCGGGTCCACCTGCTCGTCGCCAACGAGGTCGGCCGCGAGGGCACGGGGTTCGGGGCCGACACCAACCGGGCCGCCATCTTGTCCCGGACCGGTGAGGACGTGACGCTGCGCGAGTGGACCAAGCGCGAGCTCGCCGCCGCGATCTGCGATCGCCTCGCCAAGCTCCTGGCCCGCTGATCCCCCCGGCGCGGGCCCCGCAGCCGTCGGGGGCCCCGGAGCCGTCGGGGGCGGCTGCTATGCTCGCGCGAACATGACGCACGGCTACCTGTTCTCCTCGGAATCGGTCACCGAGGGACACCCCGACAAGCTCGCCGATCAGATCTCCGATGCGGTCCTGGACGCGATCCTCGCCGTGGACCCGGACGGTCGGGTGGCGTGCGAGACGCTCGTCACCACCGGCCTCGTCATGGTGGCGGGCGAGATCACCACGTCGGAGTACATCGACATCCCCCAGGTCGTGCGCGACACGATCACGGAGATCGGTTACACGGACGCGAACTTCGGCATCGACGGGCACACGTGCGGGGTCATCACGTCGATCCAGGAGCAGTCGGTCGACATCGCGCGCGGCGTCGACGACGCGCTCGAGCACCGCGAAGGTCATTCCTCCGATCGGCTCGACACGCTCGGGGCCGGCGACCAGGGCATGATGTTCGGCTACGCGTGCCGCGAGACCGACGAGCTGATGCCGATCCCGATCGCGATGGCGCATCGCCTGTCCAAGCGCCTCGCGGACGTGCGCAAGGCGGGCGTGATCCCCTACCTGCGCCCCGACGGCAAGAGCCAGGTCTCGATCGAGTACCTCGACGGCACCCCACGCCGGATCCACACGGTGCTGATCAGCGCGCAGCATCGCGAGGAGGTCGACGTCGAGACGCTCCTCGCGCCCGACGTGAAGACCGAGGTGATCGACCCGGTCCTGCGCGAGTTCGAGCTCGAGGGCGACGACGTGCGCGTGCTCGTGAACCCCACCGGGCGGTTCGAGATCGGCGGCCCGAAGGCGGACACGGGGCTCACCGGCCGCAAGATCATCGTCGACAGCTACGGGGGGATGGCGCCGCACGGCGGTGGCTGCTTCTCGGGGAAGGACCCGACGAAGGTCGACCGGTCGGCAGCGTACATGGCCCGGTACGTCGCGAAGAACCTCGTCGCGGCCGGGCTGGCCGACCGGCTCCAGATCCAGGTGGCCTACGCGATCGGCACGGCGCATCCGGTCTCGCTCGCGATCGATGCCTTCGGGACCACGCACGTCGACCCCGTCAAGGTCACCGATCTGGTGTGGGAGGCGTTCGACTTCCGGCCCGCGGCGATCATCCGCGACCTGGACCTGCGACGGCCGATCTACAAGGACACGGCGGCGTACGGTCACTTCGGTCGCAAGGAGTTCCCCTGGGAGGCGACCGACCGGGCGGATGAGCTCCGCCGCGCGTTCGAGTAGCGAGCACCTCTCGGGTCCCGTCGAGGTCTGCGTCGACCGGCCGCTCCTCGCGCTGGACCGGCCCTTCACCTACGAGCTGCCCGGCGAGCTCGCGGCGGGCGTCGGGTCGCTCGTGCAGGTTCGGTTCCACGGCAAGCTCGTCCGTGGCTGGGTGCTCGGGCCGACCGACGACGTCCCCCCACGGATGCTGGCGATCCACAAGCTCGTCACGCCGGTGCGCTCCTTCGACGAGCCGCTGCTCCAGCTGTACCGATGGATGCGCGAGCGATACGTCTCGCCGCTCGCAGCGGTGATCGGGCGGGCGGCGCCGCCTCGGGTGGCCGGCGAAGAGGTCGAGGGGGTGACCGGGGGTGCAGACCTCCGCAGGGGGCGCTCCGCTCCTTCGCCTCCCTTCGGTCGGCTCAGAGCCCCTGCTCCGGTCGGCACCCCCGGCCGGCCGCCGCTCCTCGACGGCTACGCGAACGGGTCGCGGCTGGTGGGTGCGCTGGCGGGCGGAGCCGGGACGTTCCTTGTCCGGACGGCTCCCGGGGAGGACGCGGCGCTCGCCGTCGAGGCGGTGGAGGCTGCGCTGGAGGGGGGGAGGTCGGCCGTGGTGGTGGTGCCGGAGGTGGATCCGGTGCCGGCGACGGTCGAGGCGATCGACGACGCGTTCGGGGACCGGGTCGCGCGCTTCTTCGGCGGGGACAAGCGGGCTCGGTACCGGATGTGGTTGGAGATCGGCCGGGGGCGGTACCGGGTGGTCGTGGGGACCCGGCCGGCGGTGTTCGCGCCCGTCCCGGACCTGGGGCTCGTGTACGTGACGCGCGAGCATCACGCGCTGCACCGGGAGGAACGCGCGCCGTACTTCCACGCCCGGGACGTTGCCGCCGAGCGCGCGAGGATCTCGGGGGCCGTGTGCGTGCTGGCGTCCGTGATGCCGTCGCTCGCGGCCCAGGCGATGCCGCACCAGCGCGTCGAGCCGAAGCGGCGGCGATGGCCGCCGGTGGAGGTCGTCGCACCGGGTCCGGAGGGGCGGGCGCCGAGGCTCGTCCGCGCGCTCCGCGGCGCGAAGCGGGCCTTCCTCTACGAGCCGCTCCGCGGGTACGGCGTCGCGAGGGTGTGCCGCGCCTGCGGGGAGCCCGCGGCGTGCGCGTCCTGCGGCGGGACGCTCCGAGCCGAGGCGGGGAGCCTGCGGTGCACCGTGTGCGAGGCTCCCGGTCGGTGCTCGAGCTGCGGAGCGGAGGACTTCGGGCTGGCGCGCGGCGGCGCCGAGCGGGTCGAGGAGTGGGCGGAGGGCGTGGCGGACGTCCCGGTCTCGCGGATCGCTCCGGGCGACCGGCCGCGCGTCCCCGCGAGCGCCGAGATCCTGGTCGGCGGGATCGACGCGGTGAAGGATCTCGGGACGAGCGGGCTGGACCTCGTCGCGATCTTGAACGCGGACGCCTCGCAGCGCAGGCCGGGCGTGTCGGCGCGGGAGCAGGCGCTCACCGCGTGGGCGGAGGTGGCGGCCTGGGCGATGCCGAACGGCCGCGTGATCGTCCAATCGAGCCGGCCGAACGACCATGCGGTGCAAGCGCTCGTGGCCGGCCGGCCGGAGCGGTTCGCGCGGACCGAGAGGCCCCGGCTGGCCGAGGCCGGCTTCCCGGTCGGGGCGCCGGTCTTCCGCGTCGCGGGCACCGAGGAGCTGGAGGGTGCGCTCGCGAAGTCGGCGCATCGGACCCTCCTGGTCTCGGCGCTCGAAGGGCAGACGGTATGCTTGGTCGCCCTCGACCCCGCCGACGCGCCGTCGTTCGGGGATCTGGTCCGGCGGCTGGCGGAGCGCGGCGTCGTGACCCGGGTCGAGGCGGAGCCGCACCTGTGAGGAGCGAGTCGTGACGCTCATCCCCATCCGGACGCTCGGCGACCCCGTCCTGCGCGAGCCGTGCCGCGCGGTCGAGGCGTTCGACGACCGCCTGCGGGTCCTGGCCGCCGACATGTTCGAGACGATGTACGACGCTCCGGGGGTCGGCCTGGCGGGCAACCAGGTCGGGCTGTCCGTCGCGTGCTTCGTCTACGACGATCGCGAGGGCAACACCGGGTTCGTCGCGAACCCGGTCCTGTCCGACCTCGACGGCGAGGAGGTCCGGGAGGAGGGGTGCCTGTCGATCCCGGGGCCGTTCCACGACACCGTGCGCTCGATGCGCGTCCGGCTCCGGGGCAGCGACCTCGAGGGGGACCCAGTGGACATCCGGGCCGAGGGGCTGCTCGCCCGCATCTTCCAGCACGAGGCCGATCATCTGAACGGCATGCTGTACGTCGACCGGCTCGACGACCGGGGCCGGCGCGACGTGATGCGGCAGCTGCGCGAGCTCGAGCTCCAACGCCGCTCCGAGGGCTAGATGAGTTCGGATCGGAGGACCCGGTCGCTCCGCGTCGCCTTCCTCGGCAACGACGCGTGGTCCGTCCCCTCGCTCGAGGCGCTCGCCGAGTCGCCACACGAGGTCGTGACCGTGGTGACGGCCGCGCCGAAGCCCGCCGGTCGCGGGAGCGAGCTCCGGCCGACGCCGGTCGCCGACGCCGCGAGATCGCTCGGGTTGGAGCCCGCGGAGGTCGACACCATCAGGACGGGTCCGGGGTTCCGACGTCTCGCTGGGTCGCTCCCGGACGTGCTCGTCGTGGTCGCGTACGGCGAGCTGCTGCCGCCCACGATCCTGCACCTGCCGACGATCGCGCCGATCAACCTGCACTTCTCGCTCCTGCCGGCGCTCCGCGGCGCGAGCCCGGTCCAGACGGCCCTGCTCCTCGGCCTGGAGCGGACGGGCGTGACCACGATCGTGATGGACCCCGGGCTCGACACGGGCCCGATCGTCCTGCAGCGCGAGGAGCCCGTCCTGCCCGACGACGACGCCGGGTCGCTCGGCGCGCGGCTGGCCGCCGCCGGCGCGCTCGTGCTGGCGGACACCGTCGGCATGCTGGCGGCGGGTCCGATCGCGCCGCGACCGCAGGACGGCGCGCTCGCGACGTACGCGCCGAAGCTCGGGCCTGACGACCGGATCCTCGATTGGGCCGAGCCGGCCCGCCTCCTGGTGAACCTGTGTCGCGCGCTGTCCCCGGACCCCGCGGCCACGACCACCTTCCGGGGTGAGCGCCTCAAGGTGTTCCGGGCGGAGGCGGTCGAGGCGACGGGTGAACCCGGCCGGATCGTCGCCGTCGGACGTGAGGGCATCGTCGTCGCGACCGCCGAGGGCGGGTTCCGGCCGGTCGACGTCGCCCCGGCGGGCCGCAAGCGGATGTCGGGCGCCGACCTCGTGAACGGCCTGCGACCCGAGGTCGGAGAGCGGCTCGGGTGAGCCCCGCCCGGGCCGGCCCGCCCCGGCATCCGAGCGCCCGATCGGTCGCCCTCGACGTGGTCCGACGGGTGACGGACGAGGGCGCCTATTCGAACCTCGCGCTCGGGCGCGCGCTGGCCCGCGCCGGCCTGTCCGGGAGGGACGCGGCGCTCGCGTCCGAGCTCGCCTACGGCACGCTGCGCCGTCGGATCACGATCGACCACGCCCTCGCCCCGCTCCTCGAGCGGCCGATCGAGACGGCGCCGAAGGCCGCGCGCTCGCTGCTTCGGCTGGGCGCCTACCAGCTCCTGTACACCCGGATCCCCGCGCACGCCGCCGTCGGGGAGACGGTCGGCCTGGCCGACCGGCGCCACCGCGGCTTCACCAACGCGGTGCTCCGACGGCTGTCGGTCGAGGGCGCGCGGACGCCGCAGGGGAACGGCGACGACGACGTCGCCGTGCGGACCGGGCTCGATCCCTGGGCGGTGGGGGAGCTCCGCCGGCTCCTCGGGGACGAGGCGGAGGTCGCCGCTGCCGCCCTCGCCACACCGGGCAGAACGACGCTCCGGGCGAACCCCTGCCGGGTCGGGCTTGAGGAGCTCGAGACGGCGCTCGTGGGGGCGGGCGTCGTCGTCGAGCGCGGCGCGCTCCACGACGGCTCGCTGCTCGTGTCCGCCGGTTCGCCCGCCGCGCTCCCCGGGTTCGAGCGGGGTTGGTTCGCGGTACAGGACCAGGCCTCGTCCTTCGTCGTGGACGCGCTCGACCCGCGGCCGGGGGAGCGGGTGCTCGACGCGTGCGCCGGGCCGGGGGGCAAGGCCGGGCAGATCGCCTGCGCGGTCGGGGCGCGGGGATCGGTCGTCGCCGCGGACGTCCGGCTCGCGCGAGCGGGACTGGTCCGGTCGAACCTCGACCGCCTCGGCCTGCCGGGGCGGGTGCTCGTCCAGGACGCGCGGGAGCCGGCGGTCCAGGGCTCCTTCGACCGGATCCTCGTGGACGCCCCGTGCTCCGGCATCGGGTCGGCGCGCCGACGCCCGGAGCTGCTGTGGCGGTTCCGCACCGAGGAGCTGTCGCCGCTCGCCCGGCTGCAGGTCGCGATCGTCGAGCGCGTGACCGACCTGCTGCGATCCGGCGGGCGGCTCGTCTACAGCGTGTGCACGTTCCCCCGGGCCGAGACCGATGCGGCCTGCGACGCGATCCTGCGGCACCGGCGGGACCTCGAGCCGGTCGCGCTCGAGGGTCCGGACGGCCCCTCGCCGAGGATCCGGCTCTGGCCGCACCGGCACGGCTGCGACGCGATGTTCGTGGCCGGGTTCCGGCGCTCGGAGGACGGTGCGCCGGCCGGGGATCGGTAGCCGATCGAACCCGGCTCGGCCGGGTGCCCGGTGGGACCGCATAGAATCGCCCGCGATGGGCAAGCTGTCCGCTTCGATCCTGTCGGCCGACCTCGCCCGCCTCGCCGAGCAGGTCAAGCTCGTCGATCGGCATGCCGACGTCATCCATATCGACGTCATGGATGCGCACTTCGTCCCGCCGCTCACGATCGGTCCCGTCGTCGTGGCATCGCTGCGGCCTCACACGGACCGAACCCTGCACGGTCACCTGATGGTCGAGATGCCCGAGGCCCTGTTCGACGACCTCGCCGAGGCCGGCCTGGACGTCGTGAGCGTCCACGTCGAGGCGGTCGAGGATCCGGCGCCGGTGATCCGCAAGGCCCGAGGCATGGGGATGGGCGTGGGGCTCACGGTGAGCCCGGAGACGCCGATCGAGCGGGTCTACCCGCACCTGGAGGAGATCGACGACGTGATGGTGATGAGCGTCCACCCCGGCTGGGCGGGTCAGGCCTTCATCCCCGAGGCGCTTCCGAAGATCGCCGCCGTGCGGGGCGAGCTCGACCGCCTCGGCCTCGGCACGGACGTGGAGGTGGACGGCGGCGTGAAGCTCGAGAACGCTCGGCGGTGCGTCGACGCGGGGGCCAACGTCCTGGTCGCGGCGTCGGCGATCTTCCAGGCCGCGGATCCCGGGTCGGCCGCGCGCGATCTGAAGGCGATCGTGAGGGACGCCTGATGCCGGAGACGATCCTCGTCGTCGACGACGATCCGGACATCGCGCGCTTCGTCGAGGTGAACCTGCGGAGCGCCGGCTACGACGTCTCGGTCGCCTCGGACGGGGAGGAGGCGCTCGAGCGGGCCGGGACGTTGCGCCCCGATCTCGTCCTGCTCGACGTGATGATGCCGAGGATCGACGGGTTCGAGGTGGCGCAGCGGCTCCGGCGCAACCCGCAGACCTCCAATACCTCGATCATCATGCTCACCGCCAAGGCGCTGTCGACGGACAAGGTGCTCGGGCTCACCGCCGGTGCGGACGACTACATCATCAAGCCGTTCGATCCGATCGAGCTGCTGGCGCGGGTCAAGGGGACGTTGCGGCGCGCCAAGGAGATGCGGAACCTGTCTCCGCTCACGGGCCTGCCCGGCAACATCCGGATCCAGGAGGAGATCGAGCGGATGGTGCGCGAGGATCATCCCTTCGCCGTCCTGTACTCGGACCTGGACAACTTCAAGGCGTACAACGACCAGAAGGGCTTCGTGCGCGGCGACCGGCTGATCCAGGCGACCGCGCGGATCATCCAGGACGCGGTCGTCGAGTTCGCGGGCTCGGACGGGTTCGTGGGCCACGTCGGGGGCGACGACTTCGTGGCGGTCGTCCCGCCCGACATCGCCGAGGAGGTCGCCAAGCGCATCGTGGAGCGGTTCGACGGCGAGATCCGCGACTTCTACGAGAAGGAGGACCTCGAGCGCGGGTACGTGGAGGTGGAGGACCGCAAGGGCGTCCTGCAGAAGCTCCCGCTCGTCGGGGTGTCGGTGGGCATCGCCACCACGCAGGTCCGGGCGTTCGCCCACTACGGCGAGGCGGTGGCCGTCGCGACGGAGATGAAGCAGTTCGCCAAGCGCGAGCCGCGCTCCTCCTACGCGGTCGACCGGCGGTCGACCTAGCCCACCGCCGGGTCTGCGCCGTGGCCCCCGCGCCCGTGGCCGTCTTGCCCATGCCCCTCGCCGGGCCCGCGGGCCGCCCGTATACTTCGAACGCAAGGTAGAGCCTGTCTTCGGGGCGGGGTGCAACTCCCCACCGGCGGTGACAGTCCGCGACCCCCTGGGAGCCGCTCAGGGGTGGACCCGGCGCGATTCCGGGACCGACCGTGAGAGTCGGGATGGGAGAGGACGGGCGGGACGCGCGGCCTTCGGCCGTGCCGTGCCCGACCCATCGCATCCCTCGCCTCGGGAACGGAGTTCGACGTGTCCGACGAGGCGTACATCGAGCGCGCGATCGCGCTCGCGGAGCGCGGGCGGGGGCGGGTCTCCCCGAACCCGATGGTCGGCGCCGTGGTCCTCGCCGGTGACGGCCGGATCGTCGGCGAGGGTTGGCACCTCGGCCCCGGTCGCGCCCACGCGGAGGTCGTGGCCCTGGACGAGGCGGGCGCGGCCGCGCGCGGCGCCACGCTGTACACGTCGCTCGAGCCCTGCACGCACTTCGGGCGGACGCCCCCCTGCACGCGCGCGATCCTGGACGCCGGGATCGCCCGCGTCGTCGTCGCGATGCGCGACCCGAACCCCGTGATCGACGGTCGCGGGTTCGAGGAGCTGCGCGCGGGCGGGGTCGAGGTCCGCGAGGCGGTGCTCGCGGACGAGGCGTCGCGGCAGAACGTGGCGTTCTCGAAGCACGTCCGCACCGGGCTCCCGTACGTGATCTGGAAGATGGCGGCCTCGCTCGACGGAAAGGTCGCCGCGCACGACGGCTCGTCGCGCTGGATCACCGGCGAGGCGGCGCGCGCCGACGTCCATCGGCTGCGGGCCTGGGCGGACGCGATCGTCGTCGGGGCGGGCACCGCCGTGGTCGACGACCCGTCGTTGACCGTCCGGGACCCGGGGTACGAGGGAGCCCCGCCGCTCCGCGTCCTGGTCGACGCCCGGGGGCGGGTGCCGGCGACCGGCGACCTCTTCGACGGCTCGGCGCCGACGCTGGTCGCGACCACCGGCCTCGCCCCGTCGGCCCGACGCGATGCGTGGGCCTCGGCCGGCGCCGAGGTCGTGGTCTACGAGCCCGAGAGCGACGTCGTGCCCCTGCCGACGCTCGTGGCGGACCTCGGCAAGCGCGACGTGCAGGGCGTGCTCCTGGAGGGGGGGCCGACGCTCGCCTTCGCGGCCGTCGAGGACGGCCTCGTGGACACGATCGTGGTCTACCTCGCTCCGAAGCTGATCGGGGGGGACGAGGCGCCGACCGTGCTCGGGGGGCGCGGGTTCGCGCCGATCGCGAACGCGATCCCGCTGCGGATCCGCTCGTACGACCTCGTCGGCGACGACCTGCGGGTGGAGGCCGATGTTCACCGGGATCGTTGAGGAGCGCGGCGTCGTGCGGGAGATCGGGCCGAGCCGGCTCGCCGTCGGCTGCCGCTCCGTCACCGAGGACTCGGACGTGGGGGCCTCGGTGGCGGTGAACGGGGTCTGCCTCACCGTGGTGGAGCGGTCGCCCGACAATCTGGCGTTCGACCTGTCGGAGGAGACGCTGCGTCGCACGAGCCTCGCGCGGCTCGCCGAGGGCCACCCGGTCAACCTCGAACGTCCGCTCACGCTGTCGAGCCGGCTCGGCGGCCACCTGGTCCAGGGCCACGTGGACGGCGTGGGCGAGGTGACGGGGATCGAGCGATCGGCGGACGGCGGGGCGTGGCTGACCGTCCGCGCCCCCGCGGGGGTGCGTCGCTACCTCGTGGAGAAGGGGTCGGTCTCCGTGGACGGGATCAGCCTCACGGTCGCGGCGACGGGCGACGGGACGTTCTCGGTCGCCTTGATCCCGCACACGATGGACGTGACGACGCTCGGGTCGGCCGGCGTGGGCGACCCCGTGAACCTGGAGGTCGACGTGATCGCGAAGTACGTGGAGGCGTTGCTGGAGGGGAGGCACGCATGAGCGGGGCGGGGGAGGAGGGCGCCGTCTTCGCGACGATCGAGGAGGCCGTCGCCGACATCCGGAACGGGAAGATGGTCATCGTCGTCGACGACGCGGACCGCGAGAACGAGGGCGACTTCATCATGGCGGCCGAGAAGGCCACGCCCGAGGCCATCAACTTCATGGTCACGAACGGCCGCGGGATCGTCTGCATGCCGGTGACCGGCCAGCGCCTGGACGAGCTCCGGATCCCGCTCATGGTCTCGAAGAACAACGAGAGCCATGGGACCGCCTTCGCGGTCTCCATCGACGTCCAGGGACGGACCACCACGGGCACGAGCGCGTTCGACCGCGCGGAGACCGTGCGCGCGATCGCGGATCCGCAGCTGCGGCCGGGCGACATCCGCATGCCGGGTCACGTGTTCCCGCTGATGGCGCAGGACGGCGGTGTGCTCCGCCGCGCGGGACACACCGAGGCGACCGTCGACCTGGCCCGGCTCGCCGGTCTGTACCCGGCGGGCGTGCTCTGCGAGGTCCTGCACCCCGACGGCTCGATGGCCCGGATGCCCGAGCTCGCTCGCGTCGCCCGGGCGCACGGTCTCAAGCTGATCTCGATCGCCGACCTCATCGAGTACCGGCGCCGCCGCGAGCACCTCGTGAAGCGCACCGCCGAGGCCGTGATCCCCCTCGAGCACGGCGAGTTCACGGCCACCACGTTCGAGAGCCTCGTGGACGGCAACGTCCACGTGGCGCTCGTGCGCGGTGAGATCGGCGACGGAGAGCGGATCTTGGTGCGCGTGCACTCGGAGTGCCTCACCGGCGACGTGTTCGGCTCGCTGCGGTGCGACTGCGGGGATCAGCTCGAGCGCGCGCTGGAGCGGATCGGCGAGGAGGGCCGCGGCATCGTCCTGTACATCCGCGGCCACGAGGGCCGGGCGATCGGCCTCACGCACAAGCTCCGGGCGTACCGGCTCCAGGAGCAGGGGCGCGACACGGTCGAGGCGAACGTCGAGCTCGGCTTCCGGGCCGACCCCCGCGAGTACGGCATCGGCGCGCAGATCCTCGTGGACCTGGGCGTCCGGTCGATGCGCCTGCTGACGAACAACCCCGCCAAACGCGCGGGGCTCGAGGGCTACGGGCTCTCGATCGTCGAGCGCGTCCCGCTGGAGACCCGCCCGAACGCGCGGAACATCGAGTACCTGCGGACGAAGCGCGAGAAGCTGGGTCACCTCCTGGACCACCTCGAGGCGGTGCCCGCCGCCGGCGACGTCGAGAGCGCGGTCGAGGCCGGGACCGGCGAGGTGCCGTGATCGAGATCCGGGGCGACCTCGGCGCGCACGGCCGCCGGTTCGCGGTGGTGGTGTCGAGGTTCAACGAGCTGGTGACGGCCAAGCTCCTCGAGGGCGCGCTCGACGGCCTGCGGAACCACGGCGTGGCCGATGAGGACGTCCTCGTCGCCTGGGTCCCCGGGGCGTTCGAGCTCCCGACCGTCGCGCGACGCCTCGCGTCCGCCGGCGGGCACGACGCGGTGATCTGCCTCGGTGCCGTGATCCGTGGGGAGACGCCGCACTTCGATCACGTGGCGGAACAGGCGGCGAGCGGCATCCGCGCGGCGGCGGAGGTGACGGGAGTGCCGGTGATCTTCGGGGTGCTCACCACGGACACGCTCGAGCAGGCGATGGACCGCGCCGGCGGCAAGCACGGGAACAAGGGATGGGACGCGGCGATGGCGGCGATCGAGACGGCGTCGGTCCTCGAGCAGCTTCCGAAGGACGACCGGTGATCGTCGACAAGCCCTGGGGCAAGGTGGTGACGTACGCCTTGAACCAACCGAGCTCGGTCCGCGTGATCACCGTGGAGCCCGGCCAGGAGACGAGCGTCCATTTCCACCAGATGCGGGACGAGATGTGGGTCGTGCTGGACGCGGGGCTGACCGTCCAGATCGGCAACCGCTCCGTGGAGGCCTCGCCGGGGGAGGAGTTCATGGTGTCGGCGGAGACCACCCATCGGATTTCGAACTCGGGGAGCCAGCGCGGCCGGGTCCTCGAGATCGCCTACGGGTACACGACCGAGGACGACACGCTGCGGCTCGAGGACGACTACGGGCGGCCGCTCGAACCCGACTGGTGACCGAACGGCGTTGAGCCGCAGCGACCCCCGTGCTAGGCTCCGCGCCGCTCAGGCACCGGGAGGACGCGTTGGCAGAGCAGGGCACCGTGAAGTGGTTCAGCAACGAGAAGGGCTTCGGCTTCATCTCGCGCGAGGGCCAGGACGACGTCTTCGTCCACTTCTCCGCGATCGAGGGCGAGGGCTACAAGTCCCTCACGGAGGGCCAGTCGGTCGAGTTCGACGTCGTGGACGGGCCGAAGGGCAAGCAGGCGGCGAACGTCCGGGCCCTGTAGCTCCCGCGGCTCCGATGTCCACCCGAGGGCAGCGGCCCGTCGGCAACGGCCATGGGCAGCGACCGTCGACAGCGGCCCCGACCTGCACCTATACTCCTCGGGAATTGTTCACCGTGCTCCACCCTCGGCACCGGCGGACGGCCGGTGCCTTTCGTTCGGCAGGGAGGTGATGCGGGGTCTCGGCTGATCCGCGCATAAACGACCGGATCCGCTCGCCGCAGGTGCGGCTGGTGGGTCCGGATGGCTCGCAGATCGGGATCGTCTCCACGCAGGAAGCGCTCCGGCGAGCCGAAGAGCTCGACCTCGATCTGGTGGAGGTTGCGCCGCAGGCGAACCCCCCCGTGGCCAGGATCATGGACTACGGGAAGTTCAAGTACGAGCGCGACATCCGTCAGAAGGAGGCCCGCAAGAAGCAGGCGCGGGTCGAGGTCAAGGAGATCAAGTTCCGGCCGAAGATCGATCGGCACGACTACGCGACGAAGAAGGGACACGTCGTCCGGTTCCTCTCGGCGGGAGCGCGGGTCAAGGTGACCATCATGTTCCGGGGCCGCGAGATGGCCCACACGGAGCTCGGCCGCAAGATCCTGGACCGGCTCGTGGAGGACCTCGGCGACACCGCCGTCGTCGAGTCGCAGCCCAAGCAGGACGGCCGGAACATGGTGATGGTGATCGCGCCGACGAAGAAGCCGGAGGCCAAGGCCGAGGTCCCGATGCCGGCCCCGACCCCCGACGAGGTGGAGCCACCGACGGCACAAGAGGCGTAGGAAGAGGCTGGCTCGAGGGCGAGACATCCGGAAGCACGAACTAGGGCCTCAAGTAGCGAAGCGATAGGCCCCGGAGCGAGACCCCGCGAAGCGGGGGCTCGCGTAGGAGACCGAGATGAAGCAGAAGACGCACCGCGCGAGCGCGAAGCGGTTCCGGATCACGCGCACCGGCAAGGTCCTTCACCGCAAGGCCACCGGGAACCACATGTTGACGAAGAAGAGCGGGAGCCGCCGGCGGCGGGTCGAGGGCATGGCCGAGGTCACGGCCGAGCGCACGAACATCCGCCGGCTGCTCGGGAAGTAGGCGGGCATGGCACGGGTCAAACGGTCGGTCCACGCGAAGAAGAAGCGTCGCGCGGTGCTCGCGAAGGCGAAGGGGTACTACGGCTCGCGCTCGCGGCGCTACCGGGTGGCGAAGGAGCAGCTGCTCCACTCGGGCCAGTACGCCTACCGGGACCGTCGCGATCGCAAGGGGCAGTTCCGCCGCCTGTGGATCGCGCGGATCGGGGCGGGCGCGAGGCAGAACGGCCTCACGTACTCGCGGCTGATCCACGGGCTGCAGAAGGCCGGAGTCGAGGTCGACCGGAAGATCCTCGCGGACCTCGCCGTCCGCGACCCCGAGGCGTTCGGTCAGCTCGTGCAGACGGCGAAGGACGCGCTCGCGGCCTGACGGCCGCGGGGCGAGGCGCACCCCGCCGGCGCGGGGACCTCGCCCGGACGCGTTGACCGGAGGATCGCGTGATCACGTCGACGCGCAACGAACGGGTCGCCGCCGCGCTCAGGCTGAAGAAGCGCCCGTTCCGCGACGACGAGCGTCACCTCCTCGTGGAGGGCGCCCGGTGCGTGTCGGAGGCGCTCGGGTCCCCGGCCGGGCTCGTCCGCCTCTACCACGGCGACCCCACTCACCCGCTCGTCGAGCGCGCCGCGGCGGCCGGGGTGGAGCTCGTCGAGGTCAGCGACGAGGTGATGGCCAAGCTCACCTCGACGGTCACCCCGCAGCGGCTCGTGGGCGTCGCCCCCTACGTCGACGTAGGCCTCGACGGGGTCGTGACCGACGCGCGCTGCGTCGTCCTGTTGCACGCGGTCCGCGACCCCGGGAACGCCGGGACGATCCTGCGGTCTGCGGACGCGGTGGGCGCGGATGGTGTCGTGTTCAGCTCCGATTCCGTCGACCCCTACAACCCGAAGGCGGTCCGTGCGTCGGCGGGCTCGCTCTTCCACGTCCCCCTCGTCCGCGGCGAACGCACGGCGTCCGCCGTCGAGGCCCTGCGGGGCGCGGGGCTGCGCGTGCTGGCGATGGACGCCCACGGCGAGGCCGACCTGTACGAGCTCGACCTGTCCGATCCGGTCGCGTTCCTGTTCGGCAACGAGGCGTGGGGGCTCACCGAGGACGTCGCGCGGCTCGCTGACGCGACCGTGCGTGTGCCGATCCAGGGCGGGGCGGAGTCCCTGAACCTCGCCGCCGCGGCAACGGTCTGCCTCTTCGAATGGGGGCGGCAGCAGCGCGAGGGCCGGCGGGCGGTCCTCGAGACGATCATCGCGGCGGCCGCCCACGACATCCGGTCGCCGCTCACGGCGATGAAGGGCTTCGGCCACGCGCTGTCGACGCGCTGGGAGCAGATGACCGCCGAGCAGCGTGAGCTGATGCTGGCAGGCATCGTCTACGACACCGATCGGTTGAACGGCATCCTGCGCCAGCTCGTCGACGCGGCCCGTCTGGCCGCCGGATCCCTGGACCTGTTCCCCGAGCGCGTGGACGTCGGACGGGCCGTGCAGGCGATCGCGGACTCGCTGGCCCGCGATCCCGACCATCCCGCCGTGGACTGGCGCGGCGGCTCGGTGGAGGCGTTCGTCGACCCCGAGCGGCTGCGCACGATCCTGGAGGCCTTCATCGAGTCCCTCGTGTGGTGGACGAACGAGGGGCCGGTGCTCGTGGACGGCGACCTGCGCGAGGGTCGTCTCGTGCTCGGGGTCTCCCGCGGCGGGACGGAGCTCACGCAGGCCGAGGCGGAACGGCTGTTCCGACCCCGCGCCCCGGGCACCGGCGCCGGGAGCAAGATCGGGCTGTTCGTCGCGCTCGGCGTCGCGTCGGCTCAGGGCGGGACGGCGTCCGTGCGGGTCGACGGCGACCGGCTGACGTTCGGCCTCGACGTGCCCGCCGGCGTCGAACGCCCGCCCGCGTGATCGCGTCGCGACCCGGAAGACCGCGGAAGGGCGCTTGCTAGACTCGCCCGACCATGGACCCGACGCAGGCGCGACGCATCCTCGACGAGGAGGTGGCGCGGGGTCTCGGATCGATCCGCGCGGCCGGCTCGCTGGAGGCCCTCGAGGAGGCCAAGGTCGCGATCCTCGGTCGGCGATCCCCGATCGGAGACGTCCAGCGCGCGCTCGGCTCGCTCGGTGAGGGCGATCGCCGCGAGCTCGGGAGGCTGACGAACCAGGCGTTCACGGAGCTCCGCGAGGCGCTGGACGCGAGGCGGGCCGAGCTCGAGCTGGGGGCGGACGAGGCGCTCCTGCGGGCGGATGCGGTGGACGTCACGCTGCCCGGTCGCCGTCCGCGGCCCGGGTCGCTGCATCCGCTCTCTCTGGTCGAGAACCGGATCGTCGAGATCTTCACGAGGATGGGCTACCGCGTCGCGGAAGGTCCGGAGATCGAGGACGACTGGCACAACTTCGAGGCGCTGAACATCCCGACCGACCACCCGGCGCGCACGATGAAGGACTCGCTGTACGTCGACGCCCCCGGGCTGCTGCTGCGGACGGAGACCTCCGCCGTGCAGATCCGCACGATGGAGTCGCAACCACCGCCCGTCGCGGTGGTGGTGCCCGGTCGCGTGTACCGGCGGGAGACCCCGGACGCGACGCACGGCTCCGTGTTCCATCAGGTCGAGGGGCTCGCCGTGGACGAGGGGATCACGTTCGCGGACCTGCGGGGGACGCTCGAGGCGTTCGCCCGGGAGATGTTCGGCGGGCGCACGCGCGTTCGGATCTCACCCGACTACTTCCCGTTCGTCGAGCCAGGATGTCAGGCGGCCGTCTCGTGCTTCATCTGCGACGGGGCCGGCTGCCGCGTGTGCGGGAACGGCTGGATCGAGCTCCTGGGCGCCGGCATGGTGCACCCGAAGGTGCTCGAGAACTGCGGCTACGACGCCGAGCGCTACACGGGCTTCGCGTTCGGCCTCGGGATCGAGCGCGTGGCGATGGTGCGCTACGGCGTGAACGATCTGCGGCTGTTCTTCGAGGGCGACGTGCGCTTCCTCGAGCAGTTCGAAGGCGTCGCGTGAAGGTCGTCCTGTCCTGGCTGCGCGAGCTCTGTCCGACGGATCTGTCGGCCGAAGCGCTCGCGGAGCTCCTCACGTCCAAGGGCGCCGAGGTCGAGTCGATCGAGCGGCCGTGGGCCGGGCTGTCGGGCGTGGTGGTGGCCCGGGTGGTCGAGGTCCGGGATCACCCGAACAGCGACCGGCTGTGCCTCGCGCGGGTGGCGACGGGGTCGGGGGAGCAGGAGGTCGTGGTGGGCGTGCGCAACATGGCCCCCGGCGACCTGGTGCCGCTCGCCGGCCCGGGGTCGCGGATCCCGACGCTCCCCGAGCCGCTCGGGGCGCGAGAGATCCGAGGCGTGGTCTCGAACGGCATGTTGTGCGCTCCCGACGAGCTCGGCATCTCCCCTTCGCATGAGGGGATCCTGATCCTGCCGCCGGACCTGGAGCCCGGGCTCGACGTCGTGGACGCGTTCGGCCTCGACGACGCCGTGCTCGACATCGAGGTGACGCCCAACCGGCCGGACTTCCTCTCCGTCCTCGGCATCGCCCGCGAGGTGGCGGCGGCGACCGGGACCCCGTTGGTCCCGCCCGACGCGAGCGTGGACGAGGCCGACCGGCCGGCCGCCGGCGTCGCGACCCTCGAGGTGCTCGATCTCGAACGGTGCCCCCGGTACCTGGGACGGGTCCTCAGCGACGTGCGAGACGCCCCGTCCCCGATCGCCGCGCAGGCCAGGCTCACCGCTGCGGGGATGCGTCCCATCTCGGCCGCGGTCGATGCCACGAACTACGCGATGCTCGAGATCGGGCAGCCGCTGCACCC
>DATBMU010000029.1:0-9802 GCA_036554665.1 Actinomycetota bacterium
GGACGCCGCGACGCCGGTCGACGCGACCGCGGATCGATCGACGGTGTCGACGCGGATCCGCTCCTGCGCCGGCCCCACGGTGACCGCGAGGGTCGCCTCGGCCAGACCGTACGCTCCGTTGGGCGCGTCGGGGGCGAGGCCGAGCTCCCCTCCCAGCTCCAGGAGCCGGTCCAAGACCCGCGGCTCGATCGCCTCCGCGGCCAGCGTGCAGACGCGAAGCGTGGACAGGTCGATCCCGTGGGGCCTGCGGCTCGCGGTCCGCAGGGCCGCATCCCAGGCCGAGGACGGACCCGGGGTCATCAACGCGCGCACCCTGCCGGCGAGGCGCAGCCACTCCGAGGGATCCTTCGCGAATCGCTCGGTCGGCAGGATGTGCGTCTCGGTCGCCATCACGATCGACCAGACGAGGTAGCCGAACAGCCCCCAGTCGTGGAAGAACGGGAGCCACGAGAGCTGGACGCGGTCGTGCTCCTCCAGCCCGGAGTCAGACGCCGGGTTCCGGATGCCGGCCAGCACCGCCCGGTGGGAGAGCACCACACCCTTGGGGGTCGCGGTGCTGCCGGAGGTGAACTGGACGACGGCTCGGTCGGTCGGCCGCGGCGCGGCGAGCGCGCCCGGCCGGGCGGGGAGGTCGATCGTCCACCCGATCGCCGACCCGGGCGGCAGCAACCCGATCAGTCCCGGGTCCGCGAGCGCGACGCGGCAGCCGGCCGCTCGCAGGAGCGATCCGAGCGAATGCGCCGACGCGGCGCGATCCGCGTTCCGCAGGTGGTAGGGGAGCGGCACCACGACCCCCCCGGCGAGCCACGTCGCGAACGCCCACCGAGCCCACTCCGGGCGGTTCGGTCCCAGGATGCCGACGGCCTCGCCACGGTTCAGCCCCAGGGCGGAGAGCGCCCCGGCGCCGCGGCGGGCCTCGTTCAGGAGCGTGGACGCCGGGAGGCGGACCGGTCGGTCGGACCCGTGGAAGACCAGCTCGGCGCCGCGACCCGCGGCGGCCTCCAGGGCCTCCGCCAGCGTCTCAGGAGCGATCGTCGGCAGCGTGCCTCCCACCGGTCACGGCGGAGCCGAGCCGCACCCGGCCCCCGGCGAACGGTAGAGCACGCTCCGCGTTCGGTCGAGTCGAGGTTTCCCCGACCGGCTACGCGGTGTTCGCCCGGGGGTTCCCGTCCCTCGGCCACGGGGAGGGCGCCGTCGCCTCCCTGGCGTCTGCGGGCGCCGCGTCCTCCGGCTCGCCGAGGCGGATCACGTCGGAGGGAGGCTCCTGTCGCTCCGTGCGCGGGGGCGCCGGGGTCTCCGCGAGCGAGGCGAGCTGGGAGGCGAGCGTGGCCGTCGCGGCCTGCGCCTGGTCGATCGACCGGAGCATCGCATCGGTCAGCGGCAGCACCCGTTCGCGCCAGGTGGCCAGCTGCTCGATCTCGCTCCGCAGCTCCTCGTGCGCCCGCTCGGTCTCCCCGAGCTCCTGTTCGGCGTTGCGGCGGGCGGCGTCGGTCAGGCGGGCGAGCGCCCGTTCCGCGGCGTGGAGCACGTCCGTCAGCCCCTCGGTCGTGGAGGGCGAGCCGGAGCGCTCGACGGCGCGGAACCGCTCCGCGGACTCGCGGAGCCGGGACTCGAGGTCGTGGTTCCGCGTGTTCAGCTCGACGATCTCGCGGCTCGTCCGCTCGAGCTCGGCGGCCTGCTCCGCGACCTTCGCCTCCGCCTCGCGAGCCTCCTTGGACGCCCGGACGATCATGACGTCGCGGTCCGTGAGGATCGCGCGGACGTCCTTGCGTCGATAGCCGAACAGCCCTCGTCGAAGCGTGGGTGCGTCCATCGGGCATCCCTTCCGGTCGAGGCTGGACCGATCGTGGTGGACCCGTCGCCGCCGAGGCAATCCGCCGGGCGTCCTACCGTGAGGTACGCAAGCGTGGCCGTCCGTGGCCTCGGACGGCCCTCGGCGTGACCCGATCCTCTCGCGGGATCTCGGTTCTCGCAACCACCCGGGCGCCGGACGGGAGCGTGGTACCGTCCGTGCATGGAGTGACGCCGGCGCCCACCCGGGATCGGGTGGGCGCCGCTGCATCTGTCGGGGAACGAGGGAGATCGGCGTGGAGATCGAGATCGGCAAGGCGAAGATGGCGCGGCGCGCGTACGGGTTCGACGAGGTCGCGATCGTCCCGTCGCGCAGGACCCGCGACCCGGACGACGTCGACATCACGTGGGAGATCGACGCCTACACGTTCGGGTTGCCGATGATGGCGAGCGCGATGGACGCCGCGGTCTCACCGGCGACCGCGATCGAGATCGGCCGGCTCGGCGGGCTCGCATGCCTGAACCTCGAGGGGCTGTGGACGCGCTACGAGGATCCGGAGCCCGTCTACGAGGAGATCGCCTCCCTGCCCGACGAGAAGGCGACGCGGCGGATGCAGGACCTGTACCGCGAGCCGATCAAGGACGAGCTGATCGACCGGCGGATCCGCCAGATCTCCGAGGGCGGCGTGACGAGCTGCGCCTCGCTCACGCCCCAGCGGGTCGAGCGGTACGCGAAGCTCGTGCTGGATGCGGGGCTCGACCTGCTCGTGATCCAGGGCACCGTGGTCTCGGCCGAGCACGTCTCGACGCACACCGAGCCGCTCAACCTGAAGGAGTTCATCCGCACCTTCGAGCTGCCGGTGATCGTCGGCGGGTGCGCCTCGTACACGACGGCGCTGCACCTGATGCGCACCGGCGCCGTGGGCGTCCTCGTGGGCGTCGGCCCCGGGAACGCCTGCACGACGCGCGGGGTGCTCGGCGTGGGCGTCCCGCAGGCGACGGCGATCGCCGACGCCGCGGCCGCCCGCATGGAGCACCTGCGCGAGACGGGCCGCTACTGCCACGTGATCGCCGACGGCGGGATGCGGACGGGCGGCGACATCGCGAAGGCGATCGCGTGCGGCGCCGACGCGGTGATGATCGGCTCCCCGCTCACGCGCGCCTACGAGGCGCCCGGGCACGGCTACCACTGGGGCATGGCCACGTTCCACCCGACGCTGCCCCGCGGCGCGCGCGTGAAGACCCAGCAGGTCGCCTCGCTCGAGGAGATCCTCACCGGCCCCGCGCACGAGAACGACGGCACGTTCAACCTCTTCGGGGCCCTGGCGTCCTCGATGGCGACGACCGGCTACGCGTCGATCCGCGAGTTCCAGAAGGCCGAGCTCGTGGTCGCGCCCTCGATCCGGACCGAAGGCAAGACGTACCAGACCGCGCAGCGCGTGGGGATGGGCCACTGAGGGACGGCGCGCCGTGACCCGAGGGCACCCGAACCCCGTCCTCGTGGTCGACCTCGGCGCCCAGTACGCGCAGCTGATCGCGCGCCGGATCCGCGAGTGCCACGTCTACTCCGAGATCGTCCCGTTCGACCGGTCCGCGGCCGAGCTCGCCGCGCTGCGGCCCGCCGGGATCGTCCTGTCCGGTGGCCCCGCCTCCGTGTACGCGGATGGAGCCCCCTCGGTGGACCCCGGGCTGTTCGAGCTGGGCGTGCCGGTGCTCGGGATCTGCTACGGGCACCAGCTGATGGCGCGGGCGCTCGGGGGCGAGGTCGCCGCGACGGGACAGCGCGAGTACGGGGGGACCGCGCTGCACGTCGGCGAGCCCGGCGTCCTCCTGCGGGACCTCGGTGCCGACGAGCACGTCTGGATGAGCCACGGGGACGCGGTGACACGCGCACCCGACGGGTTCCGCGTGACCTCGCGCACCGAGCAGATCCCGATCGCGTCGATGGAGGACCCCGAGCGCGGCCTGTTCGCCGTCCAGTTCCACCCGGAGGTCGCGCACACGCCGAAGGGGACCGCGATCATGAAGCGGTTCCTCTACGACGGGTGCGGCCTGCTCCCGGACTGGACGCCGGCGAACGTGATCGAGCGAAGCGTGGCCGCGATCCGCGAGCAGGTCGGCGACGCCGGCGCGCTGTGCGCGCTTTCGGGCGGCGTCGACTCGGCGGTCGCGGCGCTGCTGGTCCACAAGGCGATCGGCGACGGCCTCACGTGCGTCTTCGTCGACACGGGGCTCCTTCGGGAGGGCGAGCCCGAGCAGGTGGAGGAGACCTTCGGCCGGCACTTCCGGGTCCCGCTCGTGCACGTGAAGGCGGCCGATCGGTTCCTGGGGAAGCTCGCCGGCGTCACCGATCCCGAGGACAAGCGCCGGCGGATCGGCGAGGAGTTCATCCGCGTCTTCGAGGAGGTGGCGCGCGAACACCGCGACGCGCGGTTCCTCGTCCAGGGGACGCTGTACCCCGACGTGATCGAGAGCGGCTCCCGGACGGCGGCCAGGATCAAGAGCCACCACAACGTCGGCGGCCTGCCGGAGCAGATGGACCTCGAGCTCGTCGAGCCCCTTCGGGACCTGTTCAAGGACGAGGTCCGCAGCGTCGGGGCCGAGCTCGGGCTCCCCGAGGAGATCGTGCAGCGCCAGCCCTTCCCGGGTCCGGGGCTCGCCGTGCGGATCGTCGGCGAGGTCACGGTCGAGAGCCTCCGGGTGGTACGGGCCGCCGATCACGTCGTGCGCGAGGAGATCCGCCGGGCGGGGCTCGACCGCGAGACCTGGCAGGCGTTCTGCGTCCTGCTCGCTCAGGTCAGGAGCGTCGGCGTGATGGGCGACGACCGCACCTACGAGCACCCGGTGATCCTGCGCGTGGTGACGAGCGAGGACGCGATGACCGCCGACTGGGCGCGCCTGCCGCACGAGGTCATCGACCGGATCGCGAGCCGCGTGATCCGCGAGGTGCCCGGCGTGAACCGCGTCGCGTACGACGTCACGTCAAAGCCTCCCGGCACGATCGAGTGGGAGTGACCCGGCCGGGCCGCGCCGGCCGGGCCCTGCCCACCGCCGGTCAGCGGATCGGGAACTGGATCTCGGTCAGGTGGTCGGCCGGGTCCGGCGTCTCGCCCGGGTCGGTCAGGTAGATCTCGCGGGGAGGACCCGCGATCTCGTGACCGTGCTCCTGGATCCATCCCGTGAGCGTGTGGTACGCGGGACCCACCTCGTCGTACGGTCCGCGATGCACCGTCCAGGCGACCGTGGTCGCGGGCACATGCTCCCCCCGCACCTCGCCGGCCCCGGCGAACGGCGCCGCGAGCGGGAACGCCAGCTCGATGTCACCGTCGGTCTCCTCGTCGATCACCTCAGGCATGACGAGGAATGGTGGACCGGCCATCGGGACCCCGGCGCGGCCCACGGCCTCGCCGAGCTCCGCGAAGCCCTCCGAGATCTCCTTGCCGATCGTCGCCAGCGACGCGCGCCGGCGCACGATCGCGACGTCCTGCGCGGGAACCTCCTTCACCTGCACCTCGTACGGCATGACACCCTCCTTCCGCTCGATCAGTCGCTCGATGAACGCGAGCATCCGCCGGTCCCGCTCGAGGCGCTCCTCCAGGCGCCCGCGGTGCATCCGCAGGAGCTTGCCCGCGATCTCGGGGTCCTCGGACGCGAGCAGCTCGCGGACGTCCTCGAGCGGCACGTCCAGCCCGCGGAGGATCCTGATCGCCTCAGCGCGATTGGCCTGAGAGTACGTGTAGTACCGGTATCCCGAGAACGGATCGACGACCGCGGGAGCGAGCAGCCCGAGCTCGTCGTAGTGACGCAGGGCCTTCACCGACAGCCGCGTCATCTTCGAGAACCGTCCGATCGGGAGCAGGTTCTGCACCCGGCGCCTCCTCGGCTCCGGCGGGCCCCACCGGCCCGCTCGAGACCAGCCTGCGGTCTCCCCCGGGGGGAGGGTCAAGGACCTTCGACCCGGCCCCACCCGGGACCGAGGACCGCCTACGCGTCGACGCGGTCGGCGAAGACGATCAGGCGCTCGGCCGAGGAGAACCGCGGGTGGCACGTGGTGAGGACGAGCGTCGGATCGTCCGTCTGCGCCAGCACCGAGCCGTCCGAGGGCGGCACGATCCGGGTGCTCGTGACGCGATAGGTGAAGATCCCGAACTCGGTGGCGAGGACCACCCGGTCGCCCTCGCGGAGCTCGTCGAGCGACCAGAAGGGCGCCCCGTAGGTGGTGCGGTGGCCCGCGATGCCGACGGCCCCCGAGTCCTCCCACGGGTATGCCGTCTCGGTGTAGTGGCCCGGGCCGCGCTTCAACGACTCGGTGTCCGTCCCCTCGACCACGACGTAGTCCACGTCGATCTTCGGGATCCGCAGGATCGCGACGGCGCTGCCGGGCACCCGGGCGACGCGCGGCGGCGCCTCCTCCGGCGTTCGCGTCGCGACCCGGCGTTCGATCCGCGGGCGGAGATCCTCCTGGGCGGCGGCGGTCGTGAGGCCCGTTCCCCACAGCTGCCACCAGACGTACCCGCCGAGCGCCAGGCCGGCGAGGACGAGGACGAGCCCGGCGATCCGCAGGGCGCGCCCGCGCCGGCGACGCGGCGCCGGCGGCGCCTCCTGCACGCCGGTGGGCGCGTCGCCGCTCCCGACCTTCGTTCGGGCCATGCGTGGAGTGTCGCAGGTGGCCGGGGAACCGGCCGTCCGAGCGCGTCGCGACCCGGCCGTAGGATGAGGGCCCATGCCCCCCGGAACCGCGCTGCTCGACCAGCTGAACCCGATCCAGGCCGAGGCCGTGCTCCACACCGAGGGCCCGGTGCTGATCGTCGCCGGGGCCGGATCGGGCAAGACGCGTGCGCTCACCCACCGCATCGCGTTCCTGATCCGGGAGCGCGGGGTCAGCCCGTTCGCGATCCTCGCGATCACGTTCACGAACAAGGCCGCGCGCGAGATGGCCGAGCGGGTCGAGGGCCTGCTCGGCGGCAGGATCGCGAAGGGCATGTGGATCCTGACCTTCCACTCGGCGTGCGCGCGGATCCTCCGCCGTCAGCACGGGCACCTCGGGCTGCCGAGCAGCTTCACGATCTACGACGACGGCGACACGGAGCGGCTGATCGGGAGCGTCCTGCGGGATCTGAACCTCGACGTCAAGCGCTATCCGCCTCGAGCGATGGCGGCGGCGATCGGCCGGGCGAAGGACCACGTCCTGTCCGCGTCCGAGTTCGCCGGCGCCGCCGGCAACTCCTATGAGCAGACGATCGCGAAGGTCTACGAGGGGTACGAAGCGCGCAAGCGCGCCGCGGGCGCATTGGACTTCGACGACCTGATCTCCGAGACGGTGCGGTTGTTCCGGGAGCATCCCTCGGTCCTCGAGCACTACCAGGAGCGGTTCCGCTACATCCTGATCGACGAGTACCAGGACACGAACCGCGCGCAGTACCAGCTCGTGAACCTGCTCGCGGACAAGTACCGCAACGTGTGCGTGGTGGGCGACGCCGACCAGGGCGTGTACTCGTGGCGCGGCGCCACGATCCAGAACCTCCTCGACTTCGAACGCGACTATCCCGACGCCGAGGTCTTCCTGATGGAGCAGAACTACCGCTCCACGTCGAGCATCCTCGCGGTCGCGAACGCGCTGATCGAGCACAACGTCCAGCGCAAGCCCAAGAGCCTGTGGACCGAGACCGAGGGCGGCGAGCTGGCCGTCCGGTACCGCGCCGACAACGAGCACGAGGAGGCGCTGTTCGTCGCGGAGGAGACCCACCGGCTCGTCGAGGAGGAGGCGTACCGGTACTCGGACCTCGCGATCTTCTACCGGACGAACGCCCAGAGCCGCGTCCTCGAGGACGTGTTCATGCGGTCGGGCACGCCGTACCGCGTCATCGGCGGTGTCCGCTTCTACCAGCGCAAGGAGGTGAAGGACGTCCTCGCGTACCTGCGGCTGCTCGTGAACCCGCAGGACCTGATCAGCGCCCGTCGCGTGATCAACACCCCCAAGCGAGGGATCGGCGACGCCACCGTGGCCGCGCTCGAGGGCTTCGCCGCGGTCGAGGAGGTGCCGTTCCTCGAGGCCGCGCGCCGTGCCGACGAGGTGCCGGCGCTCGCCGCGCGAGCCCGGGGGGCGGTGGCTGGGTTCGTGGGCGTGATCGACACGTTGCGGGCGGCGATGGACTCCGGCGCTGGGCCGCAGCGGATGGTCGAGGCCGCCGCGACCGAGTCCGGTTACCTGCTCGAGCTCGAGACGGAGCGCACGGTCGAGGCCGAGGGGCGGATCGAGAACCTGCGCGAGCTCGGGGGCGTCGCCGCCGAGTTCGAGCAGCGCGATCCCGACGGCGCGCTCTCGGACTTCCTCGAGCAGGTGTCGCTCGTGGGCGAGCAGGACGAGTACGACGAGGAGGCCGGGAGCGTCACGCTGATGACGCTGCACATCGCGAAGGGCCTCGAGTTCCCGGTTGTGTTCGTCATCGGCCTCGAGGACGGGATCTTCCCGCACTACCGCTCGATGGGCGATCGATCCGAGCTCGAGGAGGAGCGACGCCTGATGTACGTGGGAGTGACGCGCGCGCGGGAACGCCTGTACCTCACGCACGCGTGGAGCCGCACCCTCTTCGGGCAGACCTCGTACAACCCTCCGTCCCGCTTCCTCGGCGAGATCCCGGGCGAGCTCGTCCGGGCGATCGAGGAGGACGAGCACGTGATCGGCGGCAGCGGGTCGGCCTCCGCGATCCGGGCCGCGGTCGAGGGCCGTCGCGAGGTTCCGCAGATCGGCGCGGGCGACACGGTGCGTCACGACAAGTGGGGCGAGGGGGTCGTCCTCACGGTGAGCGGGTCCGGATCCGACGCGGAGGCCACCGTCCGGTTCGAGGACGCGGGGGAGAAGCGGCTGCTGCTCGCGTACGCGCCTCTTCAGAAGGTCGGGTGAGCCGGCCCCTCAGGCGGTGAGCCGGTCCAGGACGTTGCGCGTGATGCGCTCGACGACCGGGTCCCCGAGGCCCAGCACCCAGTCGATCACGCCGGCGTTCACGACCGTCCCCCCGCCGGGCCGGGCGAAGACGGCGAACACCGCGCGCCCGTCCGCCAGCTCGGCCACGTGCTCCGGGTTCGTGTCCCCGAACACCGCCATCGACGCGAACTCCAGGTCGCCCGGCTCCTCGGCATAGCGCGACGGCTGCTCGTGCTGCGCCCACAGGTGCGCCGGGGCGGTTGCGAGCACCTCCAGCCCGGGCGGCGCGCCGTCCGCGTGCGTCGGAACGGGGAAGCCGTGCGGGTCGGAGCGCAGGGCGCACCCGTCGCACTCGTAGGCCACGATGCGATCCTCGTGGCCGAACCCGTCGCCGGCGCGGAGCCCGGTGCCCTCGAACACCCAGTGTTCCGGCCGGTGGACCTCGTACGCCGCAGGGCCGTCGGCCGCTCCGAGCCCGTACCGCGAGTACCCGCCCCGCGTGAACGTCAGGCCGAACGTGGACGTCTCGGGACGGCCGATCCGGCGGTCGGACCAGGAACCGCTCAGGAGGTGCTGCTCCGCGGTGCCGAGCACCGGATCGCGGTCGGCGAGGTACTTGAAGCTCGTCATCGCCCGGTGGCCGTCCTCGAACCGCACCTGCCAGCAGCACGTGTTCCCGGACCAGATCGCGGCGTTGCCGCCGCCGGCGACGAAGGCGTCGAGCGCATCGCGCATGCCCCACGACCAGTACTCGTCGTGGCCGGCGCACACGAACGCGCGGTGGCCGTCCAGGACCTCGGGGTGCTGCTCGAGGTCCCAGCTCACCGCGACGTCGACGGCGTACCCGCTCCGCTCGGCCCAGCGGGTGAACGGGCGCTCCCAGTTCCACCATCCGGACGCGCCGCTCCAGTCGGACAGACCGAGCGGGCGGGCCCAGTTCCGATAGCCCATCGCTTCCCGGTCCGGCTCCGGCTGCATCATCCGGCCGGCCGGCTCGGGTTTGACGAGGAAGCCGCGCGCCATCGGCCGCTCGAACGAGACCCGCGTCCCGCCCGTGTAGAGCGACGGCCCGCCCCAGTCGTTGTA
>DATBMU010000037.1:0-3280 GCA_036554665.1 Actinomycetota bacterium
GAATCGAGGTACGCGTTCTCGTCGGCGGCGCTCGGCTGCACCTCGCCCCAGTCGCTGTCGAGCACGTACTGGCGGGCGTCGATGAGGCTGCGAGCCTTCCGCACGGCGCTCCGGTTGACCCTGTACGTGGCCATGCCGCGATCCTGCCCGAGGGCGGGCCGCCCGAACCGTCAGGCCCGCCGGGCCGCCCGGACGGCGGGGGCGAGGACCCGATACAGGGCGTACACGAGGATCAGCAGGCCGATCACGGTGCGGATCTCCTCCTCCGACCACCGCGTCCGCTTGGCCACGGGCTTCGCGACCGCCCGTCCCACGGCTCCCCGCCACCCCGTGAGCGCCGACTCACCCAGCGCATTCACCACCCGCTCGTCGTTCGCCATCGTTCCCTCCATCCGTCGGCGGCACGTTCGCTCCGTGCAGTACCCACCCGGGCGTGGGAGCCAACCGCCGTAGCGCGGGCGATTGCGAGCCCACGGAGTGGGTAGCTACCACTCGTCACCCGAGTCGAGGAGGAGGTCACGGATGGGGTTCTTCACGACGATCGCCGCGTTCGTCGGGGGCTACGTCGCCGGCGCGAAGATGGGAGAGCGGCCGCTCACGGCCGTGAAGGAGTCGTTCGGCCAGGCGCGCGACCGCGCGCTCTCGATGGCGTCCGGCTCGCAGGGGTCGAGCGGGAGCCGTACCGACGTCGACCTGCGGGCCGTCCGCGAGGTGATGACCTCGCCGGTGGAGACCGTGACGCCGGACGCCTCGCTCGCCGAGGCGGCCAAGACGATGCAGCGCAAGGACATCGGCGACGTGCTCGTGGTGGGTGACGGCGGCGAGATCCGCGGGATCCTGACCGACCGCGACCTCGCGATCCGCTCGCTCGCCGAGGATCGGGATCCATCGGACATCTCGGCCGGCGACATCATGAGCCCGGTCACGGCCACGGTGGAACCGAGCGCGACGGTGTCGGAGGCGCTGGACCTGATGCGGCGTCACGACGTGCGCAGGCTCCCCGTCGTGTCCGGCGGCGCTCCGGTCGGGATCGTCTCGCTCGGCGACCTGTCGCGCTCGGGCGGCGCGGGCGCGGCCCTGGCCGACATCAGCACGGCGCCGGCCAACACCTGAGATCGGCCGGGCATGATCAGGGGTGCTCGGCCCCGCCGGCACCCTCTCGATCGTCCTCGTGACGGATCCGCTCGCGGGCCTCGGCGAACCGGATCGACTCCACGACGATGAGCAGCACCATCGCCGCGACCACCAGCGCGAGCGCTCCGAGCGCCGGGAGGAGCATCCCGACCGGGATAAGCGCGAGCACCACGGCGGCGGCGATCACCCGGCGGACCTTGACGATCCGCTCGACGCGGAACATGAACGCCACGTTCGAGACGAGGAAGAGGGCGACGCCCCCGTACATCGCCACGAGGAAGAGCGTCGGGAGCGCTTCGGTGATCGCGTGGCCGTGCTCGCCGCCCACCTGCGTCATGACCTCCTCGAGGCCGAACGCCATCAGCACGATGCCCGCGATCATCGGCAGGTGCAGGTAGCTGTAGGCGTCACGGGCGAGCCGGTTCCGAGCCTCACCCTGTGATCGACGCAGGGTCCGCTCGGCGATCAGGGACCCCACGTCGAAATACGCCCACCAGATCGCGCCCGCCAGCGTCAGCCCGAGGACCGACGCCGCGACGATCGGCATCGAGATCGGCACGTGCACCACGCCCAGGCCGATCGCCACGATCGACTCCCCGAGCGCGATGATCACGATCAGCCCGTGGCGTTCGGCGAAGTGCGCGGCCGAGTTCAGGCGCCACCCGGAGGCCCCCGCCAGGATCGTGCCGAGGTAGTCGGCCACGAGCGCCGCCGCCCACGCCCACGTCTGCGCCGCCCCCTCGAGCTGCGAGGCGACGAGGAGCAGGGCCGTGCCGCCGAGGACCGACGGCGCCCATCGGATCAGCTGGCCACGGAGCGCCGCATCGTCGTGGGCGCCGGCCGCGAACCAGAAGATCGTCAGGTGCAGGACGCGGACGGCGAGGTAGCCGAGGGCGATCACCACGGGGCCGCTGAGCCCGCCCTCCAGGTCGTCGAAGGCCTCCGGCACCGTGAGCGCGACGATGAACATCGCCGTCATCGCCCCGAACATCGCGACCCGGCCGACCCCCTCGTCCGCGCGGACGACGTTGCCGAGCCACGCGTAGCCCACCCAGCACCACCACAGCAGGGACAGGACCAACAGCCCGCGCACGATGCCGCGGGCGGAGAGGTCGGCGCCCATGAGCGAGGACACCTGCGTGATCGCGAAGACGAAGACGAGATCGAAGAAGAGCTCGATCGGGGTGACGCGCGCCTCTTCGCCGACCGCCAGGATCCGTGGATGCCGCTCGGCGCTCACGCGCCTATCGTCCCACCCCCGCGTGCGGTCCCGCGGTCGCGTCTACGATGCGACGTCATGAGGGGCACCGGCGCCATCGTCGGGACGGCGCTGCTCCTCGTCCTCGCCGCCTGCACCTCGGACCCGCCGAGGGAAGGCGACGGGACCATCGCGACGCCGGACCCGAGCACGCCGATCCCGCTCGAGATCTTCGTCTACAACGTCGAGTACGGAGGCGACGAGACGACCGACGCGGTGATCGAGGCGATCGACGCGGACGTCGTGGGCGTCCTCGAGTCCTACAACCGCCTGTCGGAGACGGCGGAGCGCACCGGCTACCCGTACCACAACACCAGCCTGCAGATCCTCTCGAAGTACCCGATCCACGAGCCATCTGGGGCCGAGGGGCGGTACGCGTTCATCGAGGTGCGACCGGGCGAGGTCGTCGCGTTCTTCAACATCCACCTCGACTACGTGCGGTACGGCCCTCGGCTGCTGCGGAACGGCCGGCCGCTCGACGAGGTCCTCGCGTCCGAGGACGAGGTGCGGACGTCCGCGCTCGACGTTCCGCTTCGGCTGATGGAGGACCTCGTCGGCCGGGGGTATCCGGTGTTCCTGACCGGGGACCACAACGAGCCGTCGCACCTGGACTACGGGGCGGACACCGTCGGCACGCGCGAGGGCATCGAGGAGCCCGTTCCGTGGCCGGTCAGCATCGCGATCACCGATCTCGGGTTCCGCGACACGTACCGCGAGATCCACCCCGACCCGCTCGAGGATCCGGGGATCAGCCACTTCGGCGCGCAGGACCGCATCGACTTCCTCTACGCCGCCGGACCCAGCGAGACGCTCGACAGCCGCCTCGTCGGCGAGGAGGGTGGCGATGGGGTCGACGACGGGTTCGACCCGTGGACGTCGGACCACCGC
>DATBMU010000116.1:0-2261 GCA_036554665.1 Actinomycetota bacterium
GCTCTATCTGGCCCTGGACCAGGGGATGATCTCGCTGCTGGCGTTGCAGGCGCCGGTCGCCGCCGACCTACGGCTGGTCTCCGTGATCATGCATTCGAGCCTGCACCTGGAGCGGATCGGCGATCAGGCCGTGAACGTGGCGAAGGTGTACCTGGTGACCCGCGATCTCCCGGGCAACGCGACGATCGTCCAGCAGATCGCCGAGATGGGCGACGTCGTCGTGGAGATGGTCCGCACGGCGATGGACGCCCTGCGTCGCCGCGACCGGGACCTGTGCCTCGAGCTGCCGGCGATGGACGACCCGGTCGACCGTCTCAACCGGAACATGCACTTCGAGGTCGCCAAGCTCGCCGGGGACCCGCAGGCGCTCGACTGGGGGATGCACATGGCCATGGTGTCGCGGGCGCTCGAGCGCGTCGGCGACAACGCCGTCGACATCGGCGAGCAGGTCTCGTTCCTGATCTCGGGGGAGTTCGTTGAGTTCACCGACGCGTCCCACCCCGGCGGGGTCTCCGCCGAGCCCGACTGAGGCCGAGCGGATCCTCGTCGTCGAGGACGAGGCGTCCCTGGCGGAGTCGGTGCGCTACAACCTCGAGCGCGAGGGCTTCGGGGTGGTGGTGGCGCCCGACGGGCGCCGGGCCCTCGAACGGTTCCGCGCCGAGCGGCCGGCGCTCGTGATCCTCGACCTCATGCTGCCCGAGGTCTCCGGGCTCGACCTCTGCCGGACGATCCGGGCGGACTCGGACGTGCCGATCATCGTCGTCACGGCGAAGGACTCGGAGGCCGACAAGGTGGCGGGGCTCGAGCTCGGCGCCGACGACTACGTCACCAAGCCGTTCTCGATGCGCGAGCTCGTCTCGCGGGTCCGGGCGAACCTCCGCCGCGTCCGGCCCGCGACCACCCCGGAGCCCGCGGACGAGGTCCTGTCGAGCGGGCCGGTGCGGATGGACGTCGCGCGGCACGAGGTCCTCGTGCGGGGCGAGCCGGTCGCCCTGCCCCCGAAGGAGTTCGAGCTCCTCGAGACGTTCCTGCGACGCCGGGGCCGGCTGCTCACCCGGGACTTCCTGATCGAGGAGGTCTGGGGCGCCGACTACTTCGGGGACACGAGGACGCTCGACGTGCACGTGAAACGGCTCCGCCGCAAGCTCGAGGCCGACCCGCATCACCCCGAGCACCTGCTCACCGTTCGCGGGCTGGGCTACAAGTTCGTGGCAGAGTAGGCCGAACGACCGGGGTCGACGGGCAGCCTCGGGTGGTATACCAACGCCGCCGAGGGGGGTGGGTCGTGCCGAAGTGGCGGTTCCGGCTGGTGCCTCGAGACGACAGCTTCTTCGCGCTGTTCGTCCGCCAGGCGAAGAACGTGGAGGAGGGGGCGCAGGTCCTCTTCGACATGATCGCCGAGTTCGACGGCGTCCGGGAACGGGCCAAGCGGCTGCGACAGCTCGAGCACGAGGGCGACGACCTCACCCACGAGATCATGCGGCGCCTGAACACCGTCTTCGTGACGCCCCTCGATCACGAGGACATCCACCTGCTCGCGACGACGCTGGACGACGTCCTCGACCACATGGAGGCGGCGGCCGACCTGTTCGTGCTCCACAAGATCGACGCCCCGCTGCCCGACATGAAGGCGCAGGCGGACGTGCTCGTCCGGGCGACGCGGACGATCCGCGAGGCGCTCGAGCAGCTCCCGAACTACAAGATGCTCCCGCCGTACTGGATCGAGGTCGACCGGCTCGAGAACGAGGGCGACCGCCTGTACCGGCAGATGATCGCGGACCTGTTCGACGGAGATCACCGGGCGCTCGACGTCCTGAAGATGCGTGACATCTGCGACGAGCTCGAGGCCGCGATCGACCGCACGGAGGATCTGTCCGACGTGCTCGAGGGCATCGCGCTCAAGCACACCTGATGCCGCTCTGGCTCGTCCTGATCCTCGCGTACCTGTTCGAGTTCGCCAACGGATGGACCGACGCGCCGAACTCGATCGCCACCGTGGTCTCGACGCGCGTCCTGCGACCGTTCGTGGCCGTGCTGATGGCCGGCGTCCTCAACCTGATCGGGGCCCTCGTCGGCACGGAGGTCGCGAAGACGATCGCGTCGGGGATCGTCGACCCGGACTTCGTCACGCTCACGACGATCGGCGCGGCCGTGCTCGCCGCGACGATCTGGGCGCTCGGCGCGCAGTACTACGGGCTCCCCTCGAGCGAGTCGCACGCGCTCGTGGCGGCGCTGCTCGGCGCCGGGTTCGCGGCGGGCGG
>DATBMU010000011.1:0-11333 GCA_036554665.1 Actinomycetota bacterium
GCCGCTGTTCGACTACCTGGTGCGGCGCTTGTTCGACAGCTTCCAGCTCCCGCTCGGTCCCACTCGGTACCTCCGGCTGATGAGCCCGCTCCTGCCCGACGGCGAGACGTGGTGGAGCCGGATCGGCCTCGCGCCGCACGGACGCGCGTGGGTCATGGTGAGGGAGGAGTGGCCGAAGGTGCGCGCGGACGTCGACGCGGGCCATCCGTCGCCGCTCGGCCTCGTGCGGATCCGGTCGCACGACCCGTTCGACCTGAAGGTGAACCATCAGGTCGTCGCCTACGGGTACGTCCTGTCCGGCTCCTCCCTCACCCTGCGCGTGTACGACCCGAACCGGCCCGGTCGCGACGACGTGACGCTCTCGCTCGACGTCGCCGACCCGACCCGTCCGGCGACGGTCACGAGCGTCCCGGCCGGCCCCCCCGTCCACGCCTTCTTCCGGGTCGGGTACCGGCCCGTCGTGCCCCCGTAACGGTCGGCGCGCCGAGCCCGCCGGTGATGGCGGGCTGCGGCCGAGTGGTCCACACTGCTGCCTTCCGGAAAGGAGCGCGCATGTTGTCCTTCGGTGTGACGTTCATGCTGGACCCTCCCCCGTCGCGGGTCGTCGAGTGGGCCAAGCTGGCCGAGGCGAACGGGTTCGACTACGTCTGGGCGTGGGACTCGCACGTCCTGTGGCAGGACGTCTACCCCGTCTTCACGCTGATCGCGACGAACACCGAGCGGATCCGGATCGGGCCGTGCGTCACGAACCCCGCGACCCGGGACGTGACCGTCACCGCGAGCGCGCTCGCCACGCTCAACGAGATCTCGGGCGGGCGCATGGTGATGGGGATCGGTCGGGGCGACAGCGCCCGGCGCGTGATCGGCAAGCCGCCCGTCACCGTCGAGCACCTCGAGGAGGCGTGCCGCACGATCAAGGACCTCGCCGAGGGTCGCGAGGTCGACTACGAGGGGACGCCCACGCAGCTGAAGTGGGCGACGGGCTCGCTCCCGGTCTGGGTGGCCGCCTACGGACCGAAGGCCCTGCGGTGCGCCGGGCGGGTCGCGGACGGCCTGATCATGCAGCTCGCGGACCCGTACATCGTGGAGTGGTCGCTGCAGTACGTGCGCGAGGGCGCCGAGGAGGCCGGCCGCCGGTTCGAGGACATCCAGATCATGAGCGCGGCGCCGGCCTACGTGACCGACGACCTCGAGCATGCCCGGGACCAGGTGCGGTGGTTCCCCGCGCTCGTGTCGAACCACGTGGTCGACCTGGTGCAGCGGTACCGGACCACCGAGCTGCCGCAGGAGCTCACCGACTTCATCGAGGCGCGGGAGCACTACGACTACGCCGACCACGGCCGCGCCGGCGCCGAGCATGCGGAGTTCGTGACGGACGAGGTTGTCGACCGCTTCTGCGTGATCGGCCCCGCGGATCGCTGCCGGGCGCGGCTCGAGGAGCTCGCGGCGCTCGGGGTGCACCAGTTCAACATCTACTCGATGGTCGACGACCCGGCGGGCGTGATCGAGGCGTTCGGGAGGGAGCTGATCCCGGCGCTGTCCTGAGCCGCCGGCTCGCCTCACCAGGCGGGACTGAGCCCTCGCTCGTCCCTCGCGACGGGCTCGTCGGACCCCGGTGGCGGGAAGGGCTCGCGCAGGGTGAACGCCTCCGGGGAGGAGCCCCGCGCGTCGAGCAGGTCGAGCCTCGCCCTCGCCTGCTCGACCGTCGGCGTCGTGCCGGCCGGGATCCACCACAGCGCGAGGTGCGACGTCGCCATCTTCTCGAACCACGCGCGCCGTCGGCGAAGGACGTCGAGATGCCTCGACGCGTACACGAACCCGCCGAGCGCCTCGACCGTTTCCCACACCGACAGGTTCACGATGATCCGCTCGTCGGGGAAGGCCCGGATCGCGGTCGCGTCCCCGTCTTCGGTCTGGAGCCGCCACACGAACCCGGGCGTCCGGTCGGCCAGGGCGTTGATCGGATCCAGGAGCGCCACGAAGTCCGCGAGCTGCGGTGAGTCGATCGGGGCACGCAGGGTCGCGATGTTGACCTGCGCGACGTGCCAGTCCCCGGCCGCCATCGGCCGAGCATACCGGCCCCGGTTGCCGGGGCGCCGACGTCCGTCGGATGATGCCCGCCGGACGCGCAGCGGCGCGTGCGAGGAGGCTCCCGTGAGGACGCTCATCACCAACGGCACCGTGGTCACCGCCACCGAGACGACGAAGGCCGACGTCGTGATCGAGGACGAGAAGGTCGCAGCGATCGGCGTGGGCCTGTCCGTCGAGGCGGACCGGGTGATCGACGCGACGGATCGGTACGTGATGCCGGGAGGCGTCGATCCCCACACGCACTTCGACCTCCCGTTCGGCGGCTCGTTCTGCTCGGACGACTTCGGGACCGGGACCCGCGCCGCGGCGTTCGGGGGCACGACGACGGTGATCGACTTCGCCCTGCAGGGGACGGGCGAGGGGCTCCGTCAGGGTCTCGACGTCTGGCACGAGAAGGCGCAGAAGTCGTGCACCGACTTCGGGTTCCACATGATCGTCAAGGAGGTGAACGAGCAGGTCCTGCGCGAGATGGACGAGCTCGTGGGCGAGGGGGTCACCTCGTTCAAGCTCTTCATGGCCTACCCCGGCGTGTTCATGCTCGACGACGCGTCGATCTTCACGGCGATGCAGCGCGCGGCCGACAGCGGGGCGCTGATCATGATGCACGCCGAGAACGGCGGCCCGATCGACGTGCTCGTCAAGCAGTACGTGGCCCAGGGCAAGACCGACCCCGTGAACCACGGCCTCACTCGCCCGGCCGCGATGGAGGGCGAAGCGGTGCACCGCGTCTTCAAGCTCGCGGAGCTCGCCGGCACGCCCGCCTACATCGTGCACCTGTCCTCGCGCGACGCCTTGAACGCCGTGCGCGAGGCGCGCGACAAGGGGCTCCCGGCGTTCGCGGAGACCTGCCCGCAGTACCTGTACCTGTCGCAGGACGACATGGCCAGACCCGGGTTCGAGGGCGCGAAGTTCGTCTGCTCGCCGCCGCTGCGGCCCAAGGACCACCAGGAGGACCTGTGGAGCGGGCTCCGGCAGGGCGACCTGCAGCTCGTCGCCACCGACCACGCGCCGTTCAACTTCGTGGGACAGAAGGACCTCGGCAAGGGGGACTTCTCGAAGATCCCGAACGGCCTGCCGAGCGTGGAGGACCGGTTCACGCTGATCTTCCAGGGGGTGCACGCGGGGCGGATCGGGCTGAACCGGTTCGTGCAGCTCGTGGCGACGGCGCCGGCGAAGATGTTCGGCCTGTACCCCCGCAAGGGCACGATCGCGCCCGGCTCGGACGCCGACATCGTCGTGTTCGACCCAGACCACGAGCGGACGATCTCGGCCGCGACCCATCACATGAACGTCGACTACTCGTGCTTCGAGGGGCTCGAGGTGAAAGGACTGCCCGAGATCGTGCTGCAGCGCGGCGTGGTGCTCGTCGAGGGCGGCGAGTTCCACGGCGCCGAGGGGCGGGGGCGGTTCCTGCAGCGCAGCCGGACGGCGCCGTAGCCGGGACGGCCGGCGGCAGGGACGGCGTTCAGGCCTCGGGGGCGACGATCTCGAGCACCTCGCCGCCGACGTGGTCGGTCACGTAGAGCTCGCCGGCCTCATCCTGCCCGAACGAGCTGATCGTGCGGCCGGACTCGAGCAGCACGCTGATCGAGGGATCCCTCGCGGCGGCGTCCAGCCCCCAGATCGTGCCCGAGCAGTAGTCGGCGAACAGGTACGCGCCGCGGAGCTCCTGCCACCGCTCCCCCCGGTAGACGAACCCCCCGGTCACCGAGCACCCGAGGCTGTGGTCGTACACGGCGACCGGCAGGGTGAGCCCGGATCGGTCGCAGTCGGTGGCCGGGACGAAGCAGGTGCGCCCCTCCATCACGCGCCAGCCGAAGTTCAGACCGCCCTCGTTCCCCGGCGCGTGGTCGATCTCCTCCGAGGCGCCCTGCCCGACGTCGCCGATCCACACGTCGCCCGTCTCGGGATCGAAACTGAACCGCCACGGGTTCCGGAGCCCGAACGCCCAGATCTCCGGACGCGTTCCGTCGACGCCGACGAACGGGTTGTCCCGTGGGATGCCGTACGGTCGAGCGCCGTCGACGTCGATCCGCAGGAGCTTGCCCAGCAAGGTGTCGAGCCGCTGGCCGTGGTCCATCGGATCGCCGGCGCTGCCGCCGTCACCGGTCGCGACGTAGAGGTAGCCGTCGGGTCCGAACGCGAGCGCGCCGCCGTTGTGGTTCGCGAACGGCTGGTCGATCCGCAGGAGCACGCGCTCGGAGGTCGGATCAGCGCGGTCCGGGTCGCCGTCCTCGACCGTGAACTCGGACACGACGGTGTCGCCCGCCGCATCCGTGTAGTTGACGAAGAAGCGGCCGTTCGACGCGAACGCCGGGTGGAACGCGAGGCCGAGCAGGCCCTGCTCGCCCCCGTACGCCACGGCGTCCACGATGTCCAGGAACGGGAGGGGCAGCAGATCGCCGTCCCGGACGACGCGGATCCGCCCGGGCTGCTCCACCACGAAGAGCCGGCCGGCGTCCCCCGCGACCGTGACGAGCACGGGCGCCTCCAGACCCTCGACCGCCGGCTGCAGATCGAGCCGGACGTCCGCGGGGTCGAAGCGATCGCGCGACGGGCTCGGTGACGCCGGGTCGGGCTCGGAGCCGGTGCCCGTGGTCCCGGTCGTCCCCTCGGACGCGGTCGGCGAGGGCGTCCGGGGCGCGGGCGTCTCGGTCCCCGACCGGCAGGCGACCGCGACCAGCGCGGTGGCGAGGAGGAGCGCGGGCATCCGACGGAGCAGCATGCTCCGCCCATCTTCTCCCCCGCCGCCCTCGTTCGCGGGACGCGACCGGCCCCGTCCGGCGAGCCGTGCCCTAAGCTGAGCGCCGCTCGGCGAGCGGCGGGAGGACGCATGGACGACGGCTGGGTTCCGGTGATCGAGAGCGGGTCGCTCGAGGACCGCCGGGCCGCGCGGGTCGACGTCGACGGGGAGGCGGTGCTCCTGGTGCGGGACGGCGACCGGCTCCTCGCGATCGGCGACCGCTGCACCCACCGGGGCGCGCCGCTGCACCGCGGGCGGCTCACGTTCTCGGGCTCGATCGCGCAGGTGACCTGCCCGGTCCACGGCAGCCTCTTCGACCTCGCGACCGGGAAGGTGATGCGGGGACCGGCGACGCAGGCCGTCCCCGCGTACGATGCCCGGGTGAACGGGGCGGGCACGATCGAGGTCCGGAGGCGCGACTGACGTGGGTGGGGACCGGCCGATCGGCCTCGCGATCGGGATCGTGGTCACGGCGATGCTCGTGCTGCTCCCGGCGCTGTTCGTTCCGCTCTTCTACCTGTTCGCGAACGTCCACGCGATCGTCGTCGGGACGGACTTCTCCTCCGACACGATGATCGTGGGGGTTGTGTTCGTCGGGGTCGTGATCACGATCACCGTGTGTCTCCTGCTCATGGCGGCCGCCGTGACGCTCATCGGGCGAGCGCTGTCGCCGAAGGGCGACGGTTCGGAGCTCCGATAGCCTCCGGCCCAACCGGATCCGCCGCGCGATGTCGACCCTGCGACAGGACCCGACGACCCGGCAGTGGGCGATCCTCGCGCCGCGCCGCGGCGACCGTCCGCACGAGCCGGTCGTGGTGCCTCGCCCGCGGCTCGAGGCGCACGATCCGTCCTGCCCGTTCTGCCCCGGCAACGAGGATCGGACGCCGCCGGAGATCTGGCGCGACCCCGAGGGAGACGGCTGGCGCGTCCGCGTCGTGCCGAACATGTACGCCGCGCTCGCGGGCGACGGCGAGGTGGGCCGGCGCGGCGAGCCGCTGCGCCGCGAGATGCCGGGGGTCGGCAGCCACGAGGTCGTGATCGAGTCGCCGAGGCACGACGCGCGGCTGGACGAGATGGACCAGGAGCAGGTCGCCCGCGTCGTCTGGACGTGGCGGGAGCGGTACCGGCAGCTGATCGCGCTCCCGCACGTCCGCGCGGTCGTCGTGTTCAAGAACTTCGGGCAGCTCGCCGGCACCTCGCTCGTGCACACGCACTCGCAGATCGTCGGGACGCCCGTCTTCCTGCCGAGGCTCCTGCGCCGGCTCGACGTCGCGACGCGGTACTACGACGAGAACGGCGTGTGCGTCTACGACGACGTGATCGCGTCCGAGCGCGCGTCCGGGGACCGTCTCGTCGAGGAGTACGGCAGCTTCGTCGCGCTCGAGCCCTGGGCCGCGGGCTCGCCGTTCGAGACCTGGATCGCCCCCTCGTTCCACCAGGGGTCGTTCGGCGACCTCGCCGACGAGGAGGTGGACGACCTCGCAGGGGTCGTGATCCGCACGCTCACCGCGATCCGCCGGGCGTGCGGTGACCCCGACCTCAACCTCGTGATGTACTCGGCGCCCACGAACGGCGGACAGGCGGAGCAGGTGTTCCACTGGCACCTGAAGGTCATCCCGAAGCTCTCCACCCCGGCGGGGTTCGAGATGGGATCGGCGATGAGCATCAACACCGTCGCGCCCGAGGACGCCGCGGCCGCCCTCCGCGCGGCGCTCCACCCCTAGGCGGAGACGGGCAGCGCGTCGAGGCCGCGGATCACGTGGCCCGGCTTCCGGACCGGCTCGCCGGCGAGCTCCAGCCCCGGGGCGAGGCGGATCAGCGCACGGAGCTCCTCCTGCAGCTCGAGCCGCGCGAGCGGGGCGCCGAGGCAGAAGTGGATCCCCGCCCCGAACCCGAGATGCGCGTTCGGTGAGCGGGCCACGTCGAGCCGGTCGGGGTTCGCGAAGGCGTTCGCGTCGCGGTTGGCCGAGCCCATCAGGACCGCGATCCGCTCGCCCGCCCGCACCCGGACGCCCCCGACCTCGCCGTCGGCGAGCGCCGTCCGGCGGAACAGCTGCAACGGCGTGTCGAACCGCAGGACCTCCTCGACCGCGCTCGGGACGAGCGAGGGGTCGGCCACGAGCCGTTCCCACTGCTCCCGGCCTTCGAGCAGCGCGAGGACGCCGTTGCCGAGCGCGTTCACGGTCGCCTCGTGGCCGGCGTTCAGCAACAGCACCGCGGTCGCGACGAGCTCGTCGTCCGACAGCCCGACCTCCACGAGCCCGCTGAGGAGGTCTGCGCCCGGCGCACGGCGTCGCGCGGCCGCGAGGGCGAGCAGGTAGGTCCGGAACTCCGAGCTCGCGCGGACGGCCGCTCGGGCTCCGACGGCGTCCGTGTCGAGCTCGAACATCGCGACGATCGCCCGGGACCACGGCCGGAGCAGGCGACGATCGGGCTCGGGGACGCCGAGGAGCTCGGCGATCACGGCAACCGGCACGGGCTCCGCGAGGTCGGCGATCAGGTCCGTCGGGCCGCCGCGCACCCGATCCTCGGTCATCGAGCGTACGGCCGGCCGCAGGGACTCGACCCGCCGCGGCGTGAAGACGCGCGAGACGAGCCCGCGCAGACGCGTGTGCTCCGGAGGCTCCTTGTCGAACAGCGAGTGCTCGTTCAGCAGGTTGAAGGGTCGCAGCTCGCTCGCGGGCTCGAGCGGCGTGAACACTCGGCCGAACCGCCGATCCCGGAGCGCAGCATCCACGTCGGCGAACCGGGAGACGAACCGGAGCCCCGTCGCCTCGTCGAGCAGGACGGGGGCCTCGGCGCGCAGGCGCGCGTACGTCGGGTACGGGTCGGCGACGAACGCCGGATCGCCGGTGTCGAGCCTGAGCGTCACGTCAGCAGCCCGGATCCACCCATCGCGGGCCCGCGCCCACCGGCACGCCGAGCCTCTCCGCCGTCTTCCGCAGCCGCTTGCGGTACACGCGCATCTCGGCCCGGTTCCAGTCGGCGTGGGTCGAGCACCGCCAGTCCTCGTAGGCCTCGCGGTGGTACGGGCTCCGCAGGATCTCGGCGTGCCCGATCACGTTCCCGATCTCGATCCCGTACCGGAGCATCAACCACGCGGTCAGCCGGAGCGACGCCCGCATCATCGCGCGGTCGTCGAGGATGCCGTCGGCGTCCGTCCCGACGTGCTCGATCCCGATCGCCGTCCAGTTCATGCCGATCGCGTGGCGGCATCGGATCGCGAGGTTCACGAGCTGGTACACGGTCCCGTCCGTGTCGATCAGGAAGTGGGCGCAGACGCCCGGCTTCTCGCCGAGGTGGCTGCCGTTGGCGGCGAAGTGGTTCCAGGCGGGATCGAACGAGGTGCCCGATGTGAAGTGCTCGACGATCACCCGCGGGTCGGTCAGCTCCCAGGCGCGCTCGCCGTAGTGCCGGTCGGAGTAGGCGGCCATCTGCCGCTTGCGCTTCGCGCCGAACGGGATCTTCTTCCAGACGATCTCCGGGCGGAGGTCTCCCGGGTCGGGGGGCTCGCTCGCGGCCGCGGGTCCCTCGCCGGCCACCAGGACGAGGGCGAGCGCGAGCAGGACGAGGCGCCTCACGCGACCCGGCGGAGGCGCTCCACGGTCCGCTCACGCCCGAGCAGCTCGAGCGACTCGGGAAGCGGCGGCGAGACCGTCGAGCCGGTGGCGGCCGCCCGCACGGGCTGGAACCCCTTCGTCCGGTTCAGCCCGGCCGCCGCCGCGCGCTCGTCGAGCGCGCCCTTGATCGCCTCCGCCGTCCAGGGATCCAGATGCTGGAGCGCGTCGGCGACGCCGGCGAGGTAGCCCTCCGGCGCCTTCCCGATCACCCCGGCGGCCTTCTCGTCCGGCGCGACGTCGTCGGAGAACAGGAACCGGAGCAGGGAGACCGAGTCGGCCAGCGTCGGCATCCGCTCCTTGACGAGCGGCATCGCGCGCCGCAGGAGCGCCGGCTCGGGCGAGAGCCCCGCCACGCCGAGGAAGTGCAGGCAGCGCGCCGCGAGATCGTCGTCGTCGAGCCCCTGGATGTAGTGGTTGTTCATCCACTCGAGCTTCTCGGTGTCGAAGCGCGCCGGGTTCCTGGACACGCGCCCGAGGTCGAACGCCTCGACCAGCTCCTGCCTCGACAGGAACGTCGTCTCGGCGTCCTTCGACCATCCGAGGAGCGCCAGGTAGTTCATGAGGGCCTCGGGCAGGATCCCGTGCTCGCGGAACGCCTCGACGCTCGTCGAGCCGTGGCGCTTGGACAGCGGCTTCCCGTCGCTGCCGTTCACCTGCGGGACGTGGGCGTAGGCGGGAGGGGTGCCGCCGAGCGCCTCGATCACGGCGGCGTTACGCGGCGCGCTCGTGAGGAGATCGTCGCCGCGGATCACGTGCGTCACGTTCATCAGCAGGTCGTCGACGGCCACGGCGAGCAGGAACACCGGTGAGCCGTCGGACCGGACCAGGACGAAGTCGCGCAGGTCGCCCGGGGCCCAGCGGACCTCGCCCTTGACGAGGTCGGTCGTGACCCACTCGCGCTCGGGCATCCGGAAGCGGATCGCGTGGCTCCGTCCCTCCGCCTCGAACGCCGCCCGCTCCTGTTGGGTGAGCGTCCCGCATCGACCGTCGTAGCCGGGCGTCTCGCGGCGAGCGAGCGCCGCGGCGCGCCGCTCCTCGAGCTCCTCGTCCGTGCAGTAGCACGGGTAGGCATCGCCCTGGGCGAGCAGTCGCTCGGTCGTCTCGCGGTAGATCTCGAGCCGTTGGGACTGCCGGTACGGTGAGGCCGGGCCGCCCACGTCCGGGCCCTCGTCCCAGTCGATCCCGAGCCACCGAAGGGAGTCCATCACGCCGTGGAAGGCCTCCTCGGTGACCCGGCTGGAGTCCGTGTCCTCGATCCGCAGGATGAACGTCCCGCCGTGATGCCGCGCGAACGCCCACGAGAACAGACCGGTCCGAACGTTGCCGACGTGCAGCGACCCGCTCGGGGCCGGCGCGAACCGGCAGCGCACCTCGCTCACGAGGCCGCCGCCTGGACAGGGTTCGCCAGCGTGCCGATGCCGTCGACCTCGACCTCGACGACGTCGCCGGCGGCGAGCGGGCCCACGCCCTCGGGGGTGCCGGTGAGGATCGCGTCGCCCGGCAGGAGGGTCATGAACGACGTGATGTACTCGATCAGGGTCGCGACGCCGAACGCCATGTCGCTCGTCTGGCCGGCCTGGCGGATGTCGCCGTTCACCCGCGTCTCGACGCGCACGTCGGTCGGGTCGAGGTCGGTCTCGATCCACGGCCCGAGCGGGCACGAGCCGTCGAACCCCTTGGCTCGCGCCCACTGGTCGTCGGCCTTCTGCAGGTCGCGCAGCGTGACGTCGTTCGCGCACGTGTACCCGAGGATCACCCGGTAGGCGTCCTCGGTCCGCACGTTGCGCGCGGGCCGCCCGATCACGACGGCCAACTCGCCCTCGTAGTCGACGCGACGGCTGATCGGCAGCAGGTGGATCGGCTCGTGCGGCCCGATCACGGCCGTCGAGGGCTTGAGGAAGAGCAGCGGCTCCTCGGGCACCTCGAGCCCGAACTCGGCCGCGTGCGCGGCGTAGTTCTTGCCGACGCACACGAGCTTGGACGGGAGCACCGGCGCGAGGAGCCGCACGTCGTCGAAAGGGACCTCCTCCCCCGTCGGGAGCGGGTCCTCGAAGAACGTGCCCTGCAGCACGCGGATCGTCTCCGCGTCGAACTCGGCCGCGCCGGTGGCGATCCGGTCGCCGAAGCGGAAGCGCACGAGCCGCACGGGCGGAGGGTACCGCACGCGCCCGGGTGGACCGTCGGGCCGGGCGGCGGCGGAGCGCGGAGCGCGCGACCAGGAGCGGTAGCAGCGTCCACGCGGCGATCGCGGAGCCGAGGAGCACCGTGGAGCCCGTCGTCCCGAACCGTTCGAGCAGGTACGTGCCGAACGGGCCGAGCGCGGCCGCCCCGGGATCGGCGCCGAGCAGCGCGAGGATCCGGCCCGCCTCCAGCGGGTTCAGGAGCACCGCGATCAGCAGCCCCCGGGAGCCGAGGTGCACCGCGGGGCCGAGACCGGCGAGCGCGAGATCCATGCCGAGCGCGAGCACGAACCACACCGCCACCGCGATCGCGATCGCCTGGGTCCGGCCGGCCGAGACCGACGAGATCCCGATCCCCACCCCCACCCCCGCCGTCCCCACCGCCAGCGTGGCGGCGACGAGCGCGCCGAACGGCGCGAGGTCGGTGACCTTCGCGACGCCCGCCAGGACCAGCGCGGCGAGCCCGAACCCCGCCGCCACCGTGAGCCAGAGCGCGGCGCTCAGCCCGAGGAAGAGCCCCGCGACCAGGCTGGTCCGAGACACCGGCTGGACGATCATCATCGCGAGGAGCCCGCGCTCGCGCGCCCCGGCGATGCTGCCCGCCCCCAGCAGCAACCCGAGCAGGGGCGGCAGGAGCACACCCAGGTTCACCAGTCCTGCCGAGGCGGGGCCCACCCCGGACAGGCCGAGCCCGCGCAG
>DATBMU010000024.1:0-25786 GCA_036554665.1 Actinomycetota bacterium
CCGACGCGGAACAGCACCTCGTCGACGCCCTGCGACTCGACCCGCTCGCGATGCGCCGGCTCGACGTCCAGGATCCGGCGGTAGTGCTCGACCGCCGCGTCGAGGTCGGCGGTCGCGATGCCGACGTGGTCGATCTCGGTGAACATCAGCGGGCCCGGCGGCGCCGGCCCTCCGAGAGCGGCGGCTGGAGCCGCTCGATCAGCTCCTGGGCGCGCTTGACGTGGTAGGCCGGCAGCGTCAGGGCGCGGGCGACCGCCGCGACCGCGAGCGCCCGCAGGTCCTCCTCCGGCTTCGCGCCGTCGCTCGCCGTCGGGTGGAGCGCGGAGAACTCGACGAGCTCGAGGACCTGCTGCAGCGAGGGGGTGAGCCCGCCCCGCTCGTAGGCGTAGATCGTTTGGCGGGCCGCGGGGAAGCCCGACGCGGAGGCCGCCTCCTGCACCGCCCGGTAGCCGGCCGCCCGGCGGAGGCTCCGCAGGAGCGCGCCGATCGTCCTCGCGTCCTCCCGGGTGACCGGCGGCAGCTTCTTCCTGGCCACGAGCCCGCACGATAGCGGCTCGGCACGGAGGCCGACAGCGTTGCCGCCCGATGGCCTCCGGCCGGGGCCGTAGTGCGAATGCCGGATGCGCCTATCGCCCGGGTCCCGTATCGTGACCCCCGTCCGGCGTACAGCGAGCCCGGGGGTGCCCGTGCAGAAGACGAACCGGTCCACGGCCGCGATCCTGCACGGCTCGGAGGTGCTGAAGCAGGGCCGCGCCGACGTCTTCAAGATCCGCGAGCGCACCCGCCGGCGCCGCCTGTGGCGGCTGATCTTCATCCTGGGGCTGGTCGACGGGTACCTCTGGTACCGATTCCTGACCGACAACCCGATCCGGCTGCCCTCGCTCGGCTCGGACTGGGTCATCTGGCTCCCGTTCCTCCTCTTGCTGTTGCTCTTCCCCCTCATGCTCCTGCTGCCGATGTTGAGCGGCCGGTCGCCGCACCTCGTCGTGCATCCCGAGGAGATCGACGTCGGCCTCGACGAGGTGCGTGGGCTCGACACGCAGGTCGACGAGGTCACGCGAACGCTCGACGTGTTCCTCGGGTACCGGACCTTCCGCAACGAGCTCGGAGGCAACCCGCGGCGCGGCATCCTGTTCGAGGGCCCGCCGGGGACCGGCAAGACCTACCTGGCGAAGGCGATGGCCAAGCAGGCGGGGGTCCCGTTCCTGTTCACCTCGGCGCCCGCGTTCCAGTCGATGTGGTACGGGATGAGCGGGATGCGCGTGCGCTCCTTCTTCAAGCGCCTGCGGAAGCTCGCGCTGAAGGAGGGCGGCGCGATCGGCTTCATCGAGGAGATCGACGCGATCGGCGGCGACCGCGGATCGCTCGCCGCGAGCCCGGACGGGACCGGGCTCGCCCGCGTGGCCTCGCACTTCGGCGTCGCCGGCGGCAGCGGGATCGTGAACGAGCTCTTGATCCAGCTCCAGTCGTTCGACCAGCCGCCGTGGCGCATGCGGGTGAAGTCGCGCATGATCGAGTGGGTCAACGGCTACCGCGCGCCAGACCGCCGGATCCGGACTGCGAAGCCCGCCTACCACAACATCCTGCTGATCGCGGCGACGAACCGCGCCGACGTCCTCGACCCGGCGCTGATGCGCCCCGGACGCTTCGACCGGCGTCTGTACTTCGACGTGCCGACGAAGAACGCGCGCCGGGAGCTCGTCGACCTGTTCCTGGAGCGCAAGGCCCACCACGCGCAGCTCGACGAGGACGACGCCCGGGAGCGGCTCGCGCACGACACGTTCGGCTACACGCCCGTGATGATCGAGCACCTGTTCGACGAGGCGTTGCTGGTGGCGCTCCGCAACGGGCGCCGGCAGATGAACGTCGACGACGTCTACGAGGCCAAGCTGACGGAGGAGCTCGGCTTCAAGCAGCCGGTCATCTACACGGAGTCCGACCGCGTCTCGGTGGCCACCCACGAGGCGGGGCACGCGACCGTCGCGTACTTCCTGGGCCGGGGCCGCAGGCTCGAGGTGCTGTCGATCATCAAGCGGCGCGAGTCGCTCGGGCTCCTCGCCCACGGCGACGAGGAGGAGCGGTTCACGCGCTCGCGGACCGAGCTCGAGGCGGCGATCGCGATCGCGCTCGGCGGCCTCCTGGCCGAGGAGATCTTCTTCGGCGAGAGCGGGACCGGGCCCGCGTCCGACCTCCAGCACGCGACCACGCTGGCGGCTCAGATGGTCGGGTCGTTCGGCATGGCCGGGTCCCTGATCTCGTTCGACGCGATCGCCGAGGGGCCGATCGGGTCCAAGAACCTCGTGGGCAAGGTCCTCGGCGACGCCGAGGGCAAGGAGCGCGTGGAGGAGATCCTCACCGCGCAGCGGGAGCGCGTCGCGGCGCTCCTGGAGGAGAACCGCGACGTCGTCATCGCGCTCCGCGACTCCCTGATCGCGCGCGACGAGCTCGTCGGCGACGAGATCCTGCAGATCGTCGAGATCGCGCTCTCGGCGCGCGACTGAGCCTCCCCGGACCCGGGAAACGACCTCGGCGTAGACTGGCTCGACCGATGGAAGGGACGACATGAGCTCGTCCGTGATCGTGGCCGGCGCCAGGACGCCGATCGGCAGGTTCCGCGGCGCGCTCTCGAGCCGGACGGCCGTCGAGCTCGGCGCGGTGGCGATCCGCGAGGCGCTCGCCCGCTCGGGCGTGGCCGCCGACCGCGTCGACTACGTGATCATGGGCCACGTCCTGCGGGCCGGGACGGGGCAGATCACCGCGCGCCAGGCCGCGATCGAGGCCGGGATCCCGAAGGAGGTCCCGGCCCTGAACGTCGACAAGGTGTGCCTGTCGGGCATCGACGCGATCGCGCTCGCCGACCAGCTGATCCGTGCCGGGGAGGTGGAGGTCGTGGTCGCCGGGGGGATGGAGTCGATGAGCCTGGCCCCGTACCTCGTCCCGGCGGCGCGGGAGGGCTCGCGACTCGGCCACGCGCCGCTCGTGGACTCGATGATCCACGACGGCCTGTGGTCGAGCTTCCGTCATCAGCACATGGGGGAGTCGTCGGACGAGGTGAACGCGGAGCTCGGGATCACGCGCGAGGAGCAGGACGCCTGGGCGGCCCGGAGCCACGCGAGGGCGAGCGCCGCCTGGGACGAGGGCCGGCTCGCCGAGGAGACCGTGCCGGTCGAGGTGCCGCGTCGCAAGGGCGACCCGGCCCTCGTCGAGGGCGACGAGGGCATCCGCTCCGAGACCACCCCCGAGGTCCTCGCGGAGCTGCCGCCGGCGTTCGGGCCGGACGGGACGATCACCGCTGGGAACGCGTCGCAGCTCAGCGACGGCGCCGCCGCCGTCGTGGTCGCGAGCCGGGAGCAGGCCGACCGGCTCGGCCTGGATCCCGTCGCCGAGGTCGTCGCGCACGGCATGTCGGCCGAGCGCTTCACGTGGCTGCACACGGTTCCGGCCACGGCGCTCCAACACGCGCTGAAGAAGGCCGAGCTCGACATCCACGACCTCGGTCTGCTCGAGGTCAACGAGGCGTTCGCCGCGGTGTCGCTCCACGCGACCCGGGTCCTCGGGTTCGACGAGGAGCTCGTGAACGTGAACGGCGGCGCGGTCGCGCTCGGCCACCCGATCGGCATGAGCGGGGCTCGGATCGTGCTGACGCTCGCGCTCGAGATGCGCCGCCGCGGCGTCGACCTCGGCGGGGCCGCGATCTGCGGGGGCGGCGGGCAGGGGGACGCGCTCGTGCTCCGCCGCATCGCCTGACATGGGCGAGCCCGGACGGTTCGAGCTGCCGGAGGAGCTCGAGGAGTTCCGCGCGCTCGTCCGCCGGATCGCCGAGGAGAAGATCGCGCCGCGCGCGGACGAGATCGACCGCTCCGACGAGTGGCCGGACGACCTGTTCCACGTGCTCGTGGACAACGAGCTGACCGGCGTGGGCTACCCGGAGGAGTACGGAGGCTCGGGTGGCGGGTCGCTCGCGTTCGGCGTGCTCGTCGAGGAGCTCTCGCGGGTGGCGGCGGGGCTCGCGCTCGCGCCCGCCGTCAGCAAGCTCGGCGTGATCCCCCTGATGCTCTCCGGCACCGAGGAGCAGCGCCGCCGGATGATCGAGGGGATCGTGCGCGGCGAGATCCTGATGTCCTACGCCCTCACGGAGCCCGGGGCGGGGTCGGACGCCGCCGCGCTCGCCACGCGCTACGTCGCCGACGGCGACGGGTTCGTCCTGGACGGGACGAAGCGCTTCATCACCGGCGCCGGGGTGTCGCACGCCTACGTCGTGTTCGCGACGCGCGACCCGTCCGAGCGCGCGAAGGGCATCAGCGCGTTCCTCGTGATGAAGGACGACCCCGGCGTCTCGTTCGGGCGCAAGGAGGACAAGATGGGGATCCGGGGGTCCCCGACGCGTGAGGTCGTCCTCTCCGGCGCGCGGATCCCGGCCGATCGCCTGATCGGCGAGGAGGGCGAGGGCTTCAAGATCGCGCTCCGGACGCTCGACCACTCGCGGCCGCTGATCGGCGCGCAGGCGCTCGGGATCGCGCAGGGGGCGTTCGACTTCGCCGCGCGGTACGCGACCGAGCGCCAGCAGTTCGGCAAGCCGATCGGCGAGTTCCAAGGCGTGTCGTTCATGCTCGCCGACATGGCGATGCAGCTCGAGGCCTCACGGATGCTCGTCTACAAGGCGCTCTCGCTCTGCGACGCGGGCGACGCGCGGATGACGTACTTCTCGAGCGTCGCGAAGTGCTTCGCGTCCGACGCCGCGATGCGCATCACGACGGACGCCGTCCAGGTCCTCGGCGGGTACGGCTACGTCCGTGAGTACCCGGTGGAGCGCCTGATGCGCGACGCGAAGATCACGCAGATCTACGAGGGGACGAACCAGATCCAGCGCGTCGTGATCGCGAGGGAGCTGCTGCAGGCCCTCGGCTGAGGCCCCTCAGAGCACGACCTCGTCGGAGACGTCCCCGTAGCGCGGCTCCGGCTCGCGGTCGCGCGGGATCGCCGGATCGTCGAAGCGAGTGCTCCGCTCCTCGGCGTCGGCGCCGACGAGCGCCCTCGCCAGGGCGATCGCCCGCTCGTCGTCCTTGTCCAGCACCCGTGCGGCGGCGCGGTCGTCCGTGGACGCCTCCTGCGGCTCCTGACGTGGTTCCTGCGTACCTGGCAGGAAGACACGGAACGATGCGCCGCCGCCGGGCCGCTCCTCGACCCAGGCCCTGCCGGCGTGGATCTCGGCCAGCTTGGCCAGCAGGGTCAGCCCCGTCGTGCCACGCGGCCGGTGCCGCGCGGCGGGACCCTCGTCCCCAAGGGCCGCGACCATCGGGCCGCGGAGCCCCGTCGGGACCTCGGGACCGGTGTCGTCGACGGCGATGACGGCACCGTCCTGGTCCGAGGAGATCCTCACCCACACCGTGTTGCCCGGCGCGGTCCTGCGTCCCGCGTTCGAGAGCAACGTCTCCACCATCTGCTCGGCGAGCGCCGGATCGACCTCGATCGCGACGTGCTCGGCCTCGACCCGGATGTCGCGGTTCGCGAGGTCGGGGGACTCCTCGACCACGCGCCGCACGAGCGCCTCGAGGTCCGTCCGGCGCAGGTTCGGCGTGAACGTCCCGTTCGCGATCTGGTCGAGCGCGAGCATCTCGCCGACGAGCCGGTCGAGCTTGCGGGCGTTCGTGGCGAGCTGCCGGACCATGTCGGCGCCCTCGGGCGACTCGGGGTCCGCGTGCTTGAGCGCCAGCGTGAGCCCCAGGATCGAGGTGAGGGGACGGCGCACGTCCGACGCCACGGCCTCCTGCAGCGCGGTGCGCTCGTCGTCGACGATCACGGTGACCTGCGGGCGCGCCTCGGCCTCCTGCACGCGCGCCTCGAGCTCCTGCAGCTGCTCCTCCATGAGCCGCGCGCGCTCGAGCGCGATCTGGAGGCGCTGCTCGGCGCGCCGCGCGCGCTCGTCGGCCTCCGTCTGGCCCTCGCGGGTCGTCTGGAGCATCTCGAGGAGCTCGGCGTTCTTCGAGGCGCCCTGCGCGAGCTGTTCGTCGGCGGCCCGCCAGCGCATCTCGGCCTCGCGGGACTCCTCCTCCGCCTTCATCAGGCGCTGGGCCGCCTGCTGGAGCTCGTCGGCCGCCTGCGAGACCTGGAGCCCGGCGACCGCGATCGTCCGGGCCAGGCCCTCCGCGCCCTCGGTTGCCTCCTGCGCCTCCATCATGTCCGTGGACTCCGCCACCAGCTCACCTCACCTTTTCGTGGCTCGGCTGGCCGGGCGTGTTCCGGATGACGACGGGATGCTCGAAGAGGTCGTCCTCCTCCTCGATCTCCAGGTCGTCCTGCTGGAACCCACGCAGCGCCTCCGAGAACTTCGTCATGTGGAACTTCGTGGTCGTGTACTCGAGCTCGCCCTCGAGGCGCTCGACCTGCTGGAGGAGCTCCTCGGTGCGACGCTCGGCGGCCTCCAAGCGCATCCGCAGCTCGGGGGCCTCCGAGCCGCCGCGGACCTCGACCAGCATCCGTCGCGACTCGTCCAGCTCCTGCTGGCGCAGCGACATGCGCTCACGTAGGGCGTTGTTGTCCAGCTCGGTCTCGTGCAGGCGCTCGGACGTCTTCCGCAGCTGGTCCCGGAGCGCCTGGAGCTCACCGTCGTTCGTGCTGTTCTGCGTCTCGTTCATCGCGAGGCGGCCCTCGAGCTCCTTGTTCTGCGCGACGACGTCCTTCAGCCGCTTCTGGACGGCCTGGAAGTTCTCCTCGAGCGCCCTCGAGCGGCGCTCGGCGTCCTGGCGCTGCTCCTCGATCGCCCGGAACCCCGCGTGCTCGTAGATCGGGGGCTCGGATGCCATCGAGAACCGCCCCGACTGCGTCGGGCGAGCGACCGCCGGCGCGTACAGCTGCACCGGTGTCGCCGATCGCACCGGCGCCCTGGTCGTCACGACGATCATCACGATCGAGCCGAGGAGCAGGATCGCGGCGATCGCGGCGATCCGGTACCACGACGCGGTGGCCTCGGCTGAGATCGGCCCGAGCGGCTGGGAGAGCTCGGCGACGGCGACCGCGCCGCCGGGGTTCAGCCACACCGGCACGTAGGTCAGCAGCTGGCCGTCCCTCGTGAGGCTCTGCGACTGACCGCTCGCGACCTCGAAGGTCAGGTTCCGCAGGTAGGAGGGCCGGGTCCCGGTGAACTTCGGGTCCTCCGAGTACAGGATCCGGCCGAGCGAGGAGAAGATGCGGACGTGGTCGATCGGGCTCACCTGCGTGATCGACCGATCGATGCTCGTCGCGAGATCGTCCGCGCGCGGCCCGGTGATCGGGTTCGTCAGGTCCCGCGTCTGCAGGAGCGGCGCGAGCTCCGTCTGCGCCGCCAGCTCGGCGTCCAGGGAGGCCTCCCGTTCGGCCTCCGCGCGGGCGTTCGACGCCGCCCAGACGGAGAGCCCGAGCACGACCATCAGGATCAGCGCGAGCGCAGCCCACAGCGGCCGCCGCTCTCGTCGTGCCAAGGATCCCAGCATCTCGGTCCCCTCTCGAGATGAGCGTCCGAGCCTTCCGGTCACGCCTCGTATCGGCGCATGGGCCCGAGGTCCGTAGTCCCCCCGATGGGGGAAATGGCCCGGAATGACTAGTCGGGGTCTCCGCAGCGCCCAAGATCCCAGCGTGCGGGCCTCATCCCGCCTCCTCGCGGGACCGTCCGGGGGCTCCGGTACGCTTCGGCGCGTGCTTGCGCTCCGCGCGGACCCCTGGACGCCCGATCACGGGATGGGGTTCGAGGCGCGGCTGGACGAGACACCGGCGACGGCCGAGCCGGCCGTCGAGACCGAGGACTGGTCGCGGGCGATCGTGCCCGCCGAGCCTGCGCCGGGCACGGTGTGGTTCGTCGACGGGGTCCGCCGCATCGAGCTCCGGGTCCTGGCCGACGAGGACGGTCGCCGGGCGCCGGGGCTGTTCGGCTCGTGGGCCGTCGGCGTCGTGCGGTGCGACGGTCGAGCGACGTTCGGCGAGCACGTGATCGGCCGCTCGGTCGTGCTCGGCGGGGGCATCCGTCCGGACCGCGTGGACGTGCAGACCGGCCACCTGCGCCTGTCGTACGAGCCGTCGGCGGAGCCGGGCGGCGACCCGGACGCGCCGCTGTTCGGTCTGCAGCGGCGGATGCAGCACGCCGAGGCGGCGCTCGCCGCGAAGATCGCCGGCGCGACCGGTGGGCTCGTGCTCGCGGACGGACGGCTCGGGTTCCTCGACCCGACGGCGTCGCCGGTGGTGGGGGTGGTCAAGCGGTTCGTGCGGGCGTACCTGGACCCCGAGCACGACCGCCTGCTCGCGCGGCTCCTCCCGGGCGAGCGCACGCCGCTCTTCGGCCTGATCTACGAGGGCCAGCCGCTCGAGCGGTACGCCTGGTACACGCGCCTCGTGCCCTCGCGAGCGGCCTGGCACGACCACGCGGGGCTCGTGCGGTGCGAGGTGCGCGCCGGCGTCGGCGTGGACGAGGCCCGCGCGCTCGCGGATCGGGTGAGCGCGCTGCTGCCTCGGTTCGCGGGCCGTCCCACGGACCCCCGGTACCCCCAGAACCTCGCGCCGGTCGGCGGGCTGGAGGGCCGGCTCCAGCACCGCATGGGCGATAGGGGGCTGATCCGCCGCGCGCTGATGACCTGGTTGACAGCCGAGGGAGCATGAGGCCGGTGGTCGAGGAGCTCTCGGAGCAGGTCGGCATGGTCCTCGGGACCGAGGACGCGACGCCCCTCACCTTCTGGGTCGGGGTCGCGCCCGACGCCTACCTGCAACTGGACGACGCCGTGGTCGTCGACACGGAGGTCCCCGGCCGAGGTCCGCTCCGGATCGCGGGCATCGTGCAGGACGTCCGCGCCCGGCACGAGGGCGCGCGGTTCGACACGGACGTGTTCCTCGTCGAGGGCGGCGTGCTCCCGGTGGACACCGCGGTCGCGGCGCAGGTCGTGGCCACGCGCTTCGAGCCCGAGGTGTTCGTCCCGCCGATGCCGGGGCTGCCGGCGATGCGCGCGCGCGGCAAGGACCGCGACCAGGCCCTGTACTTCGATCAGATGGCGCGGCGCCTGCCGGCCGGGCTGACGCGTGACGGCGAGGCCGTCTACCTCGACCTCGACTTCCTGGACGGCACGCGCGGCGCCCACGTGAACATCAGCGGCATCTCCGGCGTCGCGACGAAGACGTCCTACGCGCTGTTCCTGCTCTACGCGCTGTTCCACTCGGACGCGCTCGGGCGGTACGCGCCGAACACGAAGGCGATCGTCTTCAACGTGAAGGGCGAGGACCTGATGTGGCTCGACACGTCGAACGCCCGCCTGACCGAGGAGGACGAGCGGGACTACGAGCGCCTCGGCCTCCGCGCGGGGGCCTTCGAGAGCGTGGGGCTGTGGGCGCCGATCCGGCCGGACTCGGGTGGGCAGGCGATCCCGCAGGTCGAGGGCCGCTCGGAGGGCGTGACCGCATACTTCTGGACCCTGCGCGAGTTCGTCCGCGAGCGGTTCCTGCGGTTCATGTTCGCGGAGGCAGAGGACGAGCGGTCGCAGATCGCCGACCTCGTCGCCCGCGTCGAGGCTGCTCTGGACCGCGAGTGCGAGGACGATCCCGAGCACGACGCGACGGTGCGCTTCTCCGGCTACCCGGTGCTCGACTTCGCGCAGCTGTGCGAGATCGTCGCGACGGAGGTCGACGCGGACGGATCGCCGTGGCGCGGGCGGGTCTCCGATGCCACGGTCTCGGCCTTCCTGCGGCGGCTGGACGCGGCGCGCTTCCGCATGGGGCACCTGATCCGCGGTCGCGACGCCGAGCGCCCGGCCCATCACCGGATCGACTGGGAGGCCAACCAGGTCACCGTCGTCGACATCCACAACCTGCACGACCGTGCGAAGCGGTTCGTGACCGGCGTGGTGATCAAGCGGCTGTTCGAGCACAAGGAGCGGATGGGCCGCCGGGAGCCGCTCGCCTTCCTCGTGCTCGACGAGCTGAACCGCTACGCGCCGCGCGAGGGCTGGAGCCCGATCAAGGAGGTGCTCCTGGACGTCGCGGAACGGGGGCGCTCGCTCGGCATGATCCTTGTGGGCGCCGAGCAGACGGCGTCCGAGGTCGAGCGCCGGGTGATCGCGAACAGCGCCTTCCGCGTCGTCGGCCGGCTGGACACCGCCGAGGCCGCGCGCAGCGAGTACGGCTTCCTGCCCGCGGTGACGAGGTCGCGCGCGTCGATCCTGAAGCCGGGCTCGATGATCCTCCAGCAGCCGCACATCCCGGTCCCGTTGCAGATCCGCTTCCCCTTCCCGTCGTGGGCGACGCGCGCCGACGAGGCCGCGACCGCCGCCGGCGGTGAGACCGTCTTCGACCGGTTCGAGAAGGAGTAGCCGCTGCGGTTCCTGCACACGGCGGACTGGCACGTCGGGCGGGCGATCCGGGGCCGGTCGCGGACCGAGGAGTTCGCGGCCGCGCTCGACGAGGTCGTTGCCGTCGCGCTCGACGAGCGCGTCGACGCCGTCCTGCTGGCCGGCGACGTGTACGAGCATCGGGCGCCGGCGCCCGATGCCGACGCGCTCGTCTTCGACACCTTCCTCCGCCTGCACGACGCCGGCGTCCGCGTGGTCGCGATCCCCGGCAACCACGACTCGGCCGTACGGATGGACGCGTTCGGCAAGCTCCTGCGGCCGCTCGGGATCGACGTCGCGTCGCGCGTGGCGCCGCCGAAGGCCGGTGGGGTCCTCGTCGTGCCCTCGCGCGACGGCGGAGAGGTGGCCGAGATCGCGTGCGTGCCGTTCGTGCCGGAGCGGCGGTTCGGGGACGCGGCGGCGCTGTTCGAGGCGTCGGAGGCCTGGTACCAGTCCTACGCCCAGGGGATCGGCGAGCTCTTGGCGGCGATGGCGCGGGGCTTCACGGCCGGTCGCATCCCGATCGTCCTCGGCCACCTCTTCACCGACGGCGCGCTCGTCACGCCGGGCGGCGGCGAGCGCGAGCTCACGATCGGCATCGCGTACGCCGTTCCGCCCAGCCGGCTGCCCGCCGAGGCCGCCTACGTCGCCCTCGGCCACGTCCACCTGCCGCAGCCGGTGAAGGGCTCGCCCGCCCCGGCCCGGTTCGCGGGCTCGCTCCTGCAGCTCGACTTCGGCGAGGCGGGGCAGCCGAAGTCGGTCTCGATCGTCGAGGCGACCGCCGGCAAGCCGGCGAAGGTCCGCGAGGTCCCGCTCTCGGCCGGCCGACGGCTCCGCGACCTCCGCGGCACGCTCGACGAGGTCCTCGCGCAGGGCGAGGGCGCCGGGGACGCCTGGCTCCGCGTGTTCGTCGAGACGGACGGCCCCGTCCCGGGGATCGCCGATCGCGTCCGCGACGAGCTACCGAACGCGCTCGACGTGCACCTGGTGTACGAGCGGACCGAGGACGCCGGCTCCGACGGGGAGCCGCTCTCGTCGCTGCACCCGCGCGACCAGTTCGTCGCGTACCACGTCGCCCACCACGGGTCGGAGCCGGCCGGGTCGCTGCTGGACGCGTTCGACGAGGTCCTCGCGCTCGAGACCGAGGAGGCCTGATGCGGCCGATCCGCCTCGAGATCAAGGGGTTCACCGCGTTCCGGGACCCGCAGACGATCGCGTTCGAGGGGCTCGACCTGTTCGCGATCTCGGGCCCGACCGGCTCGGGCAAGACGTCGATCCTCGATGCGATCACCTACGCGCTGTTCGGCACGATCGAGCGCGTCGGCAGGCAGGCGGGGCAGTTCGTGAGCCAGGGCCAGGTGCGGATGGCCGTCTGCTTCGATTTCGCCGTCGACGGCGAGCGGTACCGCGTCACGCGCTCCACGCCCGCCAAGGGCGCGACGAAGATCCTCCTCGAGCGGTGGGACGGCGGGTGGAGCCAGGCCGGCGAGGGCGCCGACAAGGTCGCCACCGCGAACGAGCTCATCAAGCGCGCCGTCGGCCTGGACTACGACGCGTTCACGCGGACCGTGCTGCTGCCGCAGGGGCGGTTCGCCGAGTTCCTCGTCGGCGATGCGAAGGAGCGTCGCGCGATCCTCACCGACCTGCTCGGCCTCGAGCTGTTCGAACGCCTGGGGCGGCGCGCCGGCGACGTGAAGCGGGAGGGGGACGCAGAGGTCCGCGCGATGACCTCGCTGCTCGAGACCGAGTATGCGGGGGTGACGCCGGATCAGGTCGCCGAGGCCGAGGTCCTGGCGAAGGCGGCGGCGCAGCGGGAGGAGGCGCTCGCGGCGGCCGAGACCGAGGTCCGCGCGGTCGCCGAGCGGTGGGCCGACGCCGCGCGCGCGATCGCCGACCTCCGCGCGTGCGAGCGCGACCTGCGCGAGGCCGAGCGGGTCGCCGCCTCCGTCGCGGAGGCGCTGGAGGACGTGGCGGCTCACGCCGCCGCGGTCGACGCCGAGGTCGTCGACCGGACGAGGTCCGTGACCGCGGGGGAGAAGGCCGCGGCCAAGGCCGCCGCGGCCGTGTTGAAGGCGGAGACGTCCTGGGGACGGCCGGTCGACCTCGCGGCGCTCCTCGCGAAGGCGGAGGCCTGCGTGGGCGCCCGGGAGGGGCTCGCGGAGGCCGAGGCGGACCTCGCGCGGGCGGCGGCGGCGCTCCCGGCGCTCGAGGCGGCCGAGACCGAGGCGGCCGGCGCGGCCGGCGTCGCCCTCGCCGGCGCCGAGGCGGCGATCTCGGCGCTCGCGGCGGCCGAGGAGGCGGTCGAGGTCGCCCGGCACGCGAACCTGGTGGCGGCCGTCCGTTCCGGTGTGCGCGAGGGCGAGGACTGCCCGGTCTGCGGGGCGAAGATCGCCACATTGCCGAAGGTGCAGAAGGCCGCCTCGCTCGAGCGCGCCACGGCGGGTCTCGAGAAGGCCAGGGCGGCCGCCGAGCGGGCTCGGGTGGACCTCGCCGAGGCGGAGCGCGGCCGCGACCGCGCGTCCGAGGAGGTCCGCGTCGCGACCGCCGAGGCCACACGATGCGCGAAGGCCGCCGATCGAGCCAGGGCCGAGGTGGAGCGGCTCGAGGGCGCGCTCGCGGCGGCGCTCGGCGCGAAGCTCCCGGCCGATCCGGTCGCGACGATCGGCGAGCGACTGGCTCGGCTCGAGGAGCTCACCGCGGCGGAGCTGGACGCGCGGGAGGCGGCGGATGACGCCCGTCGCGCGCTGGTCGAGGCGGAGCGCGCTCGGGACGCGCTCGGGGCCGACCTCGCCGAGGCGCGCGGCCGGCTGGCGTCGCTGTCGGTGTCCGGGCTCCTCGAGCGGGCGCGCGGGCTCGCGGAGGGCGTCGACGGCGCCCCGGCGCCGCTCACCGGCGACGAGAACGCGGGTCGGCTGTCCGCCGCGGCTGCGGCGCTCGCCGGCACGCTGGACCGCGCCGCGGGCGTGCTCTTGGCCACCGCCGACGCGCGCGGCGCGGACGAGGGCGCGGTCGCCCGCGAAGCCGCCGCGCCGCTCGAGGGCCTCGTCGACGTGGACCTCCGCAACGCGGGGGTCGCCGAGGTCGTCGAGCTCGCGGCGTCCGCCCGCACGGCCGCCGCCCGGGAGACCGCGACGGCCGCCGACCGGGCGACGCGCTCGCGGGAGAAGCTGGCGAACGCCGAGGCGATCGTCGAGCAGGTGGCGGAGCATCGGGCGCGCGCCGCGGTCTTCGACGCGCTCGCGAAGGAGCTGCGGCAGGACCGGCTGATCGCGTTCCTCCAAGTCGAGGCGCTCCAGCTGCTGGCGGCGGCCGGCTCCGCGCGGCTGTCGGGGCTCTCGCAGGGCCGCTACCGGCTCGAGTTCGACGAGGACGAGTTCTTCGTGGTCGACACGTGGAACGGGGAGGAGCGCCGGAGCGCGCGCACGCTCTCCGGCGGCGAGACGTTCCTCGCCTCGCTCGCGCTCGCCCTCGCGCTGTCGGAGCAGGTCCGTGCGCTCGCCGTGACCGAGCGGGCGCGCCTGGACTCGCTGTTCCTGGACGAGGGGTTCGGGACGCTCGACCCGGAGTCGCTGGAGACCGTGGTCGAGGCGATCGAGCAGCTCGGTGGTGACGGGCGCATCGTCGGCGTGATCACGCACGTGCAGGAGCTCGCGATCCGGCTCCCGGCGCGGATCGAGGTCGAGAAGTCCCCCCGCGGCAGCACGCTCCGCGTCGTCGCCGAGGGCGATGGCGCCGGGTCGCCGACGAGCGCGTCGTCGCCCTAGGGCGAGGGCGCCGGCTCCTCGCGGACGTCGGTCGCGACGAACGCGCTCCCGTCCCACTCGAGCGTCGTGGTCCGGAACGCGCTCGGGCAGCAGTGGGCGTCGTCCGGTTCGAAGACGGCCTCGCGGAGCTCGAGGTCGCCACCGACGATCGAGATCTGGGCGTCGCACGTCGAGCGGCGCAGGGCGACGTCGGCGCCACCGCCGCGCGGCGCGAGGACCCGCCACCGACCGCACGCGCCCGATCCGCCCGTGGACTCGAACGTGAGGGCGTCGTCGATCCCGTCCGACGTGACGTCGGCGACGTCCACCGAGATGCCGAGGACGCCGCGCGCGGGCCCGTCGGTGAACGCGTAGGTGGCTCGCCATCCCGACGGGTCCGGGAGCCGCTCCCACAGGACGACGCCCAGCTCCCGCGCGAACGGATCGGCGCCCCGTCCCCAGACCACCCCCGCAGTGGCCAGGAGCTCGCCGGACGGCTCCCGGAACCACGCATCGAGGATCTCGGCGCCCGGCGGGACCAACGCGTCGAACGGGCCGTCGGCCGAGAGCGTGCCCTCGAACGACGTCGGGGCGTCCGGCGGGAGCTGCAGCACCGGCTCGGGGGTGAGGCTCGCGCTCGGCGAGCCCGTCGGGGTCGGTGAGGCAGAGGCGGTCGGCGGAGGTGGCGACGTCGTCACCTCCGGGGTGACGCTCGGCGAGCCGGTCGGCGAGACGGCGCCTCCACCGCCGTCGCACGCGACGAACGCGAGCGCTCCGAGCGCGAGCGCCCCGAGGACGAGCGCGCGCCTCACGCGCCGTAGTGCTCGGCCAGGACCGAGGCGATGTAGCGCGAGCCGTCCGGCGTGAGGTGTCCCATCCCGTCGAGGTACTGCCCGCAGTCGTCGAGCAGGAGGTCGGGGCCGGCGACGACCCGCTCACCGTCGGCGACCCCGGAGATCACGGCGGTCATCGCCGGGTTCATCCCGGAGGCGTCGACCGTCCGGCCGCCGAACGACGCGAGCTCGCAGGGCTGGGCCCCGGGGCCGCCCACGACGGGGATCAGCTCGATCGTCGTCGCGCTCGGCCAGGTCGCGCGGATGTTCTCGATCGAGGTCCGCAGCGCGGCGGCGACGTCCTCGGCGGAGCGGCTGCGCCAGCCCCGCGCCGCCACCTGGAAGAGCACGCGGTCGGGCTCCCTGCCGCACGGCGAGGACGGCGCGCGGGCGTACGCCGGGATGCCTGGGTCGGCCCAGATCCACACGTCGTGACCGCCCTCGGCGATCAGCTCCCACTCGTCGTCCGAGATCTCGGGCCGGGCCTCGAAGCCGCCGCCCTCGAACCAGTTCATCGTGACCGAGAACCCCAGCACCAGGGTGCATTCGGCGCTCCCGGGGACGCTCGGGGACGAGGAGCCGCTCGGGCTCGGCGAACCGGACGAGGGGCTCGGCGAGGGCGTCGACGGCCGTGGGGACGGGCGCTGCCCGCGCTCCCGCCCCGCGTCGCACGCGGCGAGCACGAGCGCGAGGACGAGCGCGAGGACGAGCGCGGCGCGTCGGGACATCGGTCATCGATGCTACCCGTCGCCTCCGGAACGCAGGCCCGCGGCTGCTACGGTTCGAGGATGCTCGAGCCGAAGCCGGTCGCCGACTCCCAGACCACGCTCGCGCAGTTGATGGAGATCGCGCACGCGAACATCGCCGGGATCGTCCACGGCGGCGAGGTCATGAAGCTCGTCGACACGGCGGCGGGGATCGCCGCGATCAAGCACGCGGGCGGGATGTGCGTGACCGTCTCGATCGACGAGATGTCGTTCCTGCACCCCGTCCACGTGGGGGACCTCGTCACCGTCCGCGCCTCCGTGAACGACGTCGGGACGACGTCGCTGGAGGTCGGGGTCCGCGTCGAGGTCGAGGACGTGATCACCGGCGAGCGACGGCACACCTCGAGCGCGTACCTCGTGTTCGTCGCGCTCGACGAGGACGGCCGGCCGCGGCCGATCCCGCCGATCGTCGTTGACACCGAGGTCCAGCAGCGTCGCCAGCGCGAGGCGAAGATCCGCCGCGAGACGCGACTCGCCCATCGCGAGGCGATCGCGTCGCACCGGCGCGAGGTCGGAGCCGAGGGTTCTGGGACGATGGGAGGAGCGTGAGCACGGAGCTGGCGGGCGCGCGGGGCAGGCTGGAGACCGAGGAGGGCTCGGTCGAGCTGGTCCGGCTGCGCTGGCTCGCCGAGCAGGGGGTCGGCGACGTCGACCGGCTCCCGCACACGGTCAAGGTCCTGCGCGAGAACCTCCTGCGCCGGGCCGGGACGCGCGACGTCACCGACGACGACGTCCGGGCGCTCGCCGCGTGGCCGGACGGCGGAACGGCGGCCAACGTCGCGTTCATGCCGAGCCGCGTCCTGATGCAGGACTTCACCGGCGTGCCGGCCGTCGTCGACCTGGCCGCCATGCGCTCGGCGATGGCGCGCGCGGGCGGCGATCCCGCGCGGGTGAACCCGCTCGTCGACGTCGACCTGATCATCGACCACTCCGTCCAGGTGGACCTGTTCCGCTCGCCGGCCGCCTACGAGGCGAACATCGAGTGGGAGTACCGCCGCAACGGCGAGCGCTACGCGCTCCTGCGGTGGGCCCAGCAGGCGTTCGACGGCGTGCGGGTGGTGCCGCCCGGCGCCGGCATCTGCCATCAGGTGAACCTCGAGCACCTCGGGCGGGTGGTGGCCGTGCGCGACGGCGTCGCGATGCCCGACACCCTCGTCGGCACGGACTCGCACACCACGATGATCAACGGGTTAGGCGTGCTCGGCTGGGGCGTGGGGGGCATCGAGGCCGAGGCCGCGATGCTCGGCCAGCCGATGTTCCTGCCCACCCCGTCCGTCGTCGGCGTCCGCGTGGCGGGTGCCCTGCCGGCGGGCACGACGGCGACCGACCTGGTCCTCACGCTCACGCAGATGCTGCGGGCGCACGGCGTCGTCGGCAGGTTCGTGGAGTTCTTCGGCGACGGGCTGTCCTCGCTCGAGCTCGCCGATCGCGCCACGCTCTCGAACATGTGCCCGGAGTACGGGGCGACCGCGGCGCTCTTCCCGGTCGACGAGGAGACGCTCCGCTACCTGCGCTTCACCGGGCGGGAGGACCGCGTCGACCTCGTGGATCGATGCTCGAAGGAGCAGGGGCTGTTCCGCCGCGACGGCGACCCCGAGCCGGTCTTCAGCGAGGTGCTCGACCTCGACCTGTCCGCCGTCGAGCCGTCGCTCGCCGGGCCGAGGCGCCCCCAGGACCGGGTCGCGCTCTCGCAGGTCGCCGCCTCGTTCTCCGAGGCCTTCCCCGAGCGCCCCCTCGGCGCCGGCACCGGGGTCGAGGACGGCGCGGTGGTGATCGCGGCGATCACGAGCTGCACGAACACGTCCAACCCCAGCGTGATGCTGGCCGCCGGGCTGCTCGCGCGGAACGCCGTCGAGGCCGGGCTGGAGACGAAGCCGTGGGTCAAGACGTCGCTCGCGCCGGGCTCGCGGGTGGTGACCGAGTACCTGGACGCCGCCGGGCTGCAGCCGTACCTGGACAAGCTGGGGTTCTCGCTCGTGGGGTTCGGGTGCACCACGTGCATCGGCAACTCGGGCCCGCTGCCCGACGAGGTCGCCCGCGAGGTGACCGATCGCGACCTCGCCGTCGTCGCCGTCCTGTCGGGCAACCGGAACTTCGAGGGGCGGATCCACCCGCTCGTCCGTGCGAGCTACCTGGCCTCGCCGCCGCTCTGCGTCGCGTACGCGATCGCCGGGCGCATCGGGATCGACCTGTCGAGCGAGCCGCTCGGTGAGGACGGGCAGGGGCGTCCGGTGTTCCTGAGCGACCTGTGGCCGACGGCCGAGGAGGTCCGCGCCGCGATCGCGGCGTCGGTCTCGCCCGAGCAGTTCCGGCGCGAGTACGGCCGGATCTTCGACGGCGACGAGCGCTGGAACGCCCTGCCCTCGCCGAGCGGCGCGATGTACGCGTGGGACCCCGCGTCCACGTACGTGCGGGAGCCGCCCTTCTTCGAGGAGATGGCGCCCGGGCCGTCCGAGACCGGGGACGTCCTCGGCGCCCGCTGCCTCGTGATGGTGGGCGATTCGATCACGACCGACCACATCTCCCCGGCCGGGTCGATCAAGCCCGACTCCTCCGCCGGGCGGTACCTGATCGAGCACGGCGTCGAGCAGCGGGACTTCAACAGCTACGGCGCGCGGCGCGGCAACCACGAGGTGATGCTGCGGGGGACGTTCGCGAACGTGCGACTTCGCAACGCGCTCGCGCCCGGCACCGAGGGTCCGTGGACGACGCTCCTGCCGGACGGGGAGCTCACCACGATCTACGACGCCGCGTTGCGGTACCGCGAGCGCGGCGTGCCGCTCGTGGTGCTGGCCGGTGCGGAGTACGGCAGCGGGTCCTCGCGCGACTGGGCCGCCAAGGGACCGGCCCTGCTCGGCGTCCGAGCCGTGCTCGCCGAGACCTTCGAGCGGATCCACCGTAGCAACCTCGTCGGGATGGGGATCCTGCCGCTCCAATACGTCGCCGGCCAGAGCGCCGAGACGCTCGGCCTGAGCGGGCGCGAGACGTACTCGATCACCGGTCTGTCGGGTGGGGTCCGGCCGCGGCAGGAGGTGGTGGTCGTCGCGACGTCGGACGACGGCGTCGAGACCCGGTTCAGCGCGGTCGTTCGCATCGACGGTCAGGCGGAGGTCGACGCCTACCGCCACGGCGGCATCCTGCGGATGGTGCTCCGCCAGATGCTCGCCGGGTAGCGGGCCCGACTGCCCGCGCCCCAGGGGCCGTTGGACCCCGTTCGCCGCGGTGTGTCCGCCCTAGCGTCGGTCGCGAGATGGGGCGGTCGGTCGGCCTGCCGCGGATGCACCAGGAGGCCGGGGAGCGCAGGGACTTCCTGCCGGGCCTCGTCGCGTGGCTGGACGGCGCCGGCGTCGACGAGATCGTCCTCGAGACCGGCTACGGATCGGCGATCGACCTCGTCCCGGATGCCTACCTCTCGGCCTCGCGGCGCGCTCGGTTCGCGAGCCACGAGGAGTGCTTCGACCAGGACGTCGTGATCGTCCTGCGCTGTCCGTCGGACCACGAGCTCACGCGCCTGCGCCCCGGGTCGGTCTTCGTCACGATGGCGCACTTCGCGACGCGGCCCGAGCGCGTCCGGCTCCTCCTCGACCTCGGCGTCCACGCGATCGGGCTCGACGCCGTCGTCGACGAGCGCGGACGCCGGCTGGTCGAGAACCTCGAGACGGTCGCCTGGAACGGCGTCCGCGAGGCGTTCGAGCAGATCCGCGTGCGGAACCCCCGCTTCGACCACCCCGGGCGCCGGCCGCTGCGCGTGACCTGTCTTGGCTCCGGCGCGGTCGGCGGGTACGCGGTCCACGCGGCGACCCGCTACGGCGACCCGCTGCTGCGCGAGGCGCTCTGGGAGAGCAACGTGCCGGGCGTCGAGGTGATCGTCGTGGACTTCGACCTCACCTGGCTCGAGGGCTACATGCTCCGGCGGCTGCGCTCGACGGACCTGCTGATCGACGCCACCGCCAGGGCGGACGCGTCGGTGCCCGTCGTGCCGAACGTGTGGCTCGGCGCGCTCCCGGAGGGAGCGGTGGTGCTCGATCTGGCGGCCGATCCCTACGCGCTCGATGCCCGCCCACCGGTGGTGAAGGGCATCGAGGGGATCCCGCACGGCAACCTCGACCGCTGGGTGTTCCCCGTGGACGACCCGGCGTGGGACGAGCTCGACGCGCGGGTCGATACGACGAACCGACGGATGGCGCTCTCGTGCTACTCGTGGCCGGGGCTCGACCCCGTCGCGAGCATGCGCGAATACGGCGCGCAGATCGAGCCCGTGCTCCGGGTGGTGCTCGGGAGCGCGCCCGAGCGCTGGCGGGTGGACGGTCCCGATCACGAGGAGCGGGCGGTCGCCCGCGCGGAGGTGTCCCGATGGATGCGCGCCAGGAGCTGACGTTCGGATTCCCCCGGATGCACAAGGAGGAGGGCGAGCGGCGCGACTTCCTGCCGCCGCTCGTCGCGATGCTCGCGGACCTCGGCTGCGAGGTCGCCGTCGAGCGCGGGATCGGCTCGGCGATGGGGTACACCGACGAGGACTACGTGGGGACGGCCCCGGGCCTCGTTCGACTCGTCGACGAGGAGACGGCGTACGGACAGGACGCCGTCGTCGTGCTCCGCGCGCCGATCGAGCGCTTCGAGCTCCTCCGAGAGGGCGCGGCGCTGTTCTCGATGCTCCACTTCCCGACCCGGCCGGCGCGGGTGCGGCGGCTGGAGGAGCTCGGGATCGACGCCGTGAGCCTGGACACGATCGAGGACGACGAGGGACGCCGCCTGGTCGTCAACAGCCGGGCGGTCGCGTGGAACGGGCTGGAGGCGGCGTTCGAGACGCTCGAGCGCACGTGGCCGCTGCTCACCTCCCGGGACCGCGGGCCGGTCCGCGTCACGATCCTCGGCGCCGGCGAGATCGGCAAGCACGCTGTCGAGGCCGCGACCAAGTACGGCAACGTGGAGCGCTCCCTCGTGCTCACGCGGTACGGGCTGGCCGGCGTCGAGGTGACGACGCTCGGGCGCAACCTGACGGCCAACGAGGCCTATCTGCGGCGACGGCTCGAGGTCACCGACGTGCTCGTGGACGCCACCCAGCGGCACGACCCGGCGGTGCCGCTGATCCCGAACGGCTGGATCGGGCTCCTTCCCGCGCACGCCGTGATCTGCGACCTGGTCGTCGATCCCTACCTGCTCGACGTCGATCCGCCGACCGTCCGCGGGATCGAGGGCCTCCCGCAGGGCAACCTCGACCGGTACGTCTTCGACGTGGACGATCCGGCGTGGGACGAGCTCCCGCCGGAGATCCCGACCGGCGAGCGCCGCGCGGTCGTGTCGTGCTACTCGTGGCCCGGGGTGCACCCGAAGCGGTGCATGGAGCTGTACGGGACGCAGCTCGCGCCCATGCTCGAGACGCTCGTCCAGCGCGGCGGGATGTCGCGGGTCCGCCGTGACGGGTCGTTCCACGAGCGCGCGCTGTTCCGCGGCAGCCTCCGCGCGTGGCTCCATCCCCATCTGGCGGAGGACCTCGTCGGCACCTCCGGCTGGTAGCCGACGACCTCTCGCGGTGCCGTGCGGCTAGAGGCCGAGGACGCTCGGAACGGCCGGCCGGCGGTCGGCTACGTCTGGACGGATCCGGGGATCTCGCGCCAGTCGTACGGGCTCGAGTAGTTCACGAGCATCTGCATGTAGTTCGCGCGCCCGTAGGACGCGGGGTCGGCGACGTTGGCCTGGCTCACGCTGCCCTTGAGCTGCTCGACGGACGCGTAGTCGTGCTCGTCGAGCCATCCGCGGACGCCGTCGAGCACCGTCGCGAGATGCTCGGGCCCGTTGCGGAACAGCGAGCTCGCCATCATCGTCACGTCGGCCCCGGCGAGCAGGAGCTTCACGGCGTCCTCCGCCGTGTGGACGCCCGTGGTCGCGGCGAGCGAGCAGCGGACGCGCCCGTGCAGGATGCCGATCCACCGCAGCGGCAGGCTCAGCTCCTGCGACGTCGACAGGTGCAGCGTCGGGTCGACGTCGAGCGTGTCGAGGTCGATGTCCGGCTGGAGGAACCGGTTGAACAGGACGAGTCCGTCAGCGCCGGCCTCGACGAGCCGCACGGCCATGTTCGCCATCGAGGAGAAGTACGGCCCCACCTTGACCGCGAGCGGGATCGTGACGTGCTCGCGCACCGCGCCGACCAGATCCAGGTAACGGCGCTCGACCTGCCAGCCGTTCTCGTCCGGATCGGCGGCGATGAAGTACACGTTCAGCTCGAGCGCGTCGGCGCCCGCGTCCTGGATCAGCTTCGCGTAGCGGATCCAGCCTCCCTCGCTCGCGCCGTTCAGCGAGCCGATCACCGGGATGCCGAGCTCCCGCTTGCAGGCCTCGAGGTGCCGCAGGTACTCGTCGGGCCCCGTGTTGTACTCCTCGAGCTCGGGGAAGTAGGTCATGGCCTCGGGGTTGCTGTGCGCCCCCGTCTCGAGCAGGCGGTGGATCTGCACCTCCTCGTGCTCGATCTGCTCCTCGAACAGCGACTGCATCACGACGGCCGAGGCGCCCGCGTCCTGCAGCCGCTTCAGCGTGTCGATGCGCGAGGACAGCGTCGATGCCGACGGCACGATCGGGTTCGCGAGCCGGAGCCCGAGGTAGGTCGTCCGAAGGTCCGCGGTCATCCCTCCACCTCCTCCATGCCGTCGGCCCGATGGCCGTTGCCCTCGGCGTCGCCCGGCGCGTGCCGCTCGACGCCGGCGAGCTGCTCGTACAGCCGCCAGCGCTCCTCGGCGTCGGCTTGCGAGAGCCGCTGGAGCCTCGCGAACTCGTCCGGACGCGACCGCGCGAGCATCGCGAAGCGCGCCTCCTTCGCCTGGAAGTCCTTCACCGCCACGGTCGGCGCCTTGCTGTCGAGCTGCATCGGATGTTGTCCCTCCACGGCGAGCCTCGGGTCGTACCGCCACAGGGGCCAGAACCCGCTCTTGACGGCCTCCACCTGGTGGGACATCGACGTCGCCATGTCGATCCCGTGCTCGATGCACGTCGAGTAGGCGATGATCAGCGACGGGCCGTCCCAGGCCTCCGCCTCGGCGATCGCCTTCACGGTCTGCGCGTTGTCCGCCCCGAGCGCGATCTGCGCGACGTAGACGTTCCCGTACGCCGACGCGAACAACCCGAGGTCCTTGCGCCCCACGGGCTTGCCGGCCGCCGCGAACTTCGCGACCGCGGCGCGCGGCGTCGCCTTGGAGGCCTGCCCGCCGGTGTTCGAGTACACCTGCGTGTCGAGCACGAGCACGTTGACGTCGCGGCCGCTCGCGAGCACGTGGTCGAGCCCGCCGAAGCCGATGTCGTAGGCCCAGCCGTCGCCGCCCACGATCCAGACGCTCTTGCGCACCAGCGCGTCGGCCACGGCGAGCAGGTTCCGGGCGTCGTCGTCCTCGCGCGCCTCGAGCACGCGCTTCAGCTCGGCGACCCGCTCCCGCTGCTCGTCGAGCCGCGCCTCGTCGTCCTGCGGCGCGTCGAGGATCGCCCGCGCGAGCTCCGCTCCCACGCTGGGTGCGAGCCGCTCGAGCTGGGCGCGCGCGTAGGCCACCTGGTGGTCGAGCGACAGCCGCATCCCGAGCCCGAACTCCGCGTTGTCCTCGAACAGCGAGTTCGCCCACGCGGGCCCGCGTCCGTTCGCGTCCTGGGACCAGGGCGTCGTCGGGAGGTTGCCGCCGTAGATCGAGGAGCAGCCGGTGGCGTTCGCGACGAGGATCCGGTCGCCGTACAGCTGCGAGAGCAGCTTGAGGTAGGGCGTCTCTCCGCAGCCGGCGCAGGCGCCGCTGAACTCGAACAGCGGCTCCAGCATCTGCGAGCCCTTGATCGAGGCGACCTTGACCTCGCGCCGGTCGGCCGGCGGGATCGACAGGAAGAAGTCGAAGTTCGCTCGCTCGATCTCGAGGTGATCCACCTTGGGCTCCATGTCGATCGCCTTGTGCTTGACGACCTCCTTGGACTTGGCCGGGCAGACGTCGACGCACACCCCGCACCCGGTGCAGTCGTCCGGCGCCACCTGGATCGTCATCCACATCCCCGGGCGCTCGCGGTCCCTCCACTCCTTGTGCCGGAACCCCTCGGGCGCGTCCACCGCCGCGGCCGGCTCGAACACCTTCATCCGGATCGCCGCGTGCGGGCACACGAGCGCGCACTTCGCGCAGTCGATGCAGATCGCGGGGTCCCAGATCGGGATCTCGAGCGCGATCGAGCGCTTCTCCCACTGCGCCGTGCCGGTCGGGAACGCGCCGTCGACGGGGAGCGCCGATACCGGGAGGCGGTCGCCGTCCCCGGAGATCATCATCGCGGTCACGCGCTGCACGAAGTCGGGCGCCTCTTCCGGGACGGGCGGCAGCCGGCGCAGGTCGCCCACGACCTCGCTTGGCACGGCGACCTCCTGGAGGCCGTCGAGCGCCGCGTCGACGGCGGCGTAGTTCTGCTCGACGACCGCGCGGCCGCGCTTGCCGTAGCTCTTCTCGATCGCGGTCTTGATCCGCTGGACCGCCTCGGCCTGATCGAGCACGCCGGCCAGCGCGAAGAAGCAGGTCTGCAGGATCGTGTTCACGCGCGAGCCGAGCCCGGCCGCCGTGGCGACCTTCTGCGCGTCGACCACGAAGAACCGGAGGCCCTTGTCGAGGATCGAGCGCTGGGTCTCGACCGGGAGCCGCGCCCAGACCGCGTCCGCACCGAACGGGCTGTTCAGCAGGAAGGTCGCGCCCGGGGCGGCGACGTCGAGCACGTCCTTGCGCTCGAGGAAGTTGAACTGGTGGCAGGCGACGAAGTTCGCCTGGCCCGTCCCGATCAGGTACGACGAGCGGATCGGGCGCGGACCGAACCGCAGGTGGGACGTCGTCATCGACCCCGACTTCTTCGAGTCGTAGACGAAGTACCCCTGCGCGTACAGGTCGGTGCCCTCGCCGATGATCTTCACGGAGCTCTTGTTCGCGCTGACCGTGCCGTCGGCGCCGAGCCCGTAGAACACCGCTCGCACGACGTCGTCCGCCTCCGTGGTGAACGAGCGGTCGACGTCCAGGGACGTGTGCGAGACGTCGTCGACGATGCCGACCGTGAAGTGGTTCCTCGGCCGGTCCAACGTGAGCTGGTCGAGCACGGCCTTGGCCATCGCCGGGTCGAACTCCTTCGACGACAGCCCGTACCGCCCGCCGACCACGCGCGGCATCGCCTCCAGCGCACCGCTCGCGACCTGCTCGGCGAGCGCGGTCACGACGTCCTGGTAGAGCGGCTCTCCAGGCGCCCCGGGCTCCTTCGTCCGGTCGAGTACCGCGATCGATCGAACGGTCGCCGGGAGCGCCCCGACGAACGCGTCCGCGGAGAACGGACGGAACAGCCGGACGTTGACGGCGCCGACCTTCTCGCCGCGTTCGACCAGCGCGTCGACGGCCTCCTCGACGGCCCCGTTGCCCGAGCCCATGAGCACCACCACGCGCTCGGCATCCGACGCCCCGTGGTAGTCGAAGAGCCGGTACGCGCGCCCCGTGTGCTCGGCGAACCGGTCCATCGTGAGCTGCACGACCTGCGGGACGATCGCGTGGAACGGCGTTGAGGCCTCACGCGCCTGGAAGTAGACGTCGGGGTTCTGCGCCGTCCCCCGGAGCACGGGCCGGTCGGGGGAGAGCGCTCGCTCGCGGTGCGCTCGCACGAGGTGGTCGTCGACGAGCTCGCGCAGGACGTCGTCCTCGAGCGCCGTGATGACGTTGACTTCGTGCGAGGTCCGGAAGCCGTCGAAGAAGTGCAGGAACGGCACGCGGCACTCGAGCGTCGCCGCGTGGGCGACGGCGGCGAGGTCCTGGGCCGCCTGCACGTCCGAGGACGCGAGCATCGCCCATCCGGTCTGCCGGACCGCCATCACGTCGCTGTGGTCGCCGAAGATCGACAGCGCGTGGGTCGCGAGGGTCCGCGCCGCGACGTGGATCACCGCGGGCGTGAGCTCGCCGGCGATCTTGTACATGTTCGGGATCATCAGCAGCAGACCCTGCGAGGCGGTGAAGGTCGTGCACAGGGCTCCGGCCTGCAGGGCCCCGTGGAGCGCCCCGGCGGCGCCGCCCTCGCTCTGCATCTCGATGACCTGCGGCACGGCGCCCCACAGGTTCGCCCTGCCGGCGGCG
>DATBMU010000051.1:0-3924 GCA_036554665.1 Actinomycetota bacterium
CCGCCGGCGATCGCGCGGACGCAGGTCAGGCCTCGTTGCTCGAACCCGCCGCGGGAGCCGGCGACGGGGAGGCCGTGGTGACCTACGCGCTGCTGTCGGCCTCGGTCACCGGCAAGGACCGCCAGCGGATCCTCGACGGCGTCGCGAGCGGCGACGTCGATCTCGTCGTCGGCACGCACGCGCTCGTCCAGGAGGGCGTGTCGTTCGAGGACCTCTCGCTCGCCGTGATCGACGAGCAGCATCGCTTCGGGGTGCACCAACGGATGGCGCTGAAGGGCAAGGGCGGCTCGCCCGACGTCCTCATCATGACGGCCACCCCGATTCCGCGGACGCTCGCCCTCACCTACTACGGCGACCTCGACGTGGTGGTGCTCGACGAGATGCCGAAGGGCCGGCAGCCGGTGGAGACGCGGATCGCGCGGACGCCGGCGGAGCGGCGTGACGCGTACGACCTCGTTCGCCGAGAGGTCGAGGCGGGTCGACAGGCGTTCGTCGTCTGCGCGGCGATCGACGAGGCGAACAAGACGGAGGTGCGCGCCGCCGAGGCCGAGGCCGAACGGCTGGCCACCGAGGTGTTCCCGGACCTGTCGGTGGAGCTGCTCCACGGTCGGATGCGGCCCGCCGACAAGGAGCGACGGATGGAGGCGTTCCGGTCCGGAGCGCACCACCTGTTGATCTCGACGACCGTGATCGAGGTCGGCGTCGACGTCCCGAACGCGACCGTGATGCTCGTCGAGAACGCCGAGCGGTTCGGGCTCGCGCAGCTGCATCAGCTCCGGGGCAGGATCGGCCGCGGCGGACACCGCGCCTTCTGCATCCTGTTCGACGAGAGCCCGGACGACCGCGAGAGCGCGGACGATCGCAACGTGGCCCGCGCCCGCCTGGAGGCGATGGTGGCCACCACGGACGGGTTCGAGCTCGCGGACACGGACCTGGAGCTCAGGGGCGAGGGGACGCTGTTCGACGTCCGGCAATCCGGGCTGCCGGACCTGAAGCTCGCGCGGCTGTCCGAGGACCTCGAGCTCGTGAAGCGGGCCCGGGCCCGGGCGTTCGACGTGATCGAGACCGATCCGGACCTCGCCGAGCAACCGGCACTGATGCGAGAGCTCCGGTCGCGCTTCGAGCGCTCGATCGACTGGCTGTTCAACACGTAACGGCCCGGCGGGAACGGAGCGCCGATGGCCTGGTGCGCGCTGAGCGTGGCGCACGCACGCCTGCCGCTTCAGGACGCACCGCTGGGTGCCGAGGGGAACCCAGGGATCACGATGCCCGACGAGCCGACCCTCGATCGCAACGCGAGGCGCCGCGCGAAGCGATCCGCGCGCCGCGCCGCCGGCGTGTTCGCGCTCGTCGGCGCCGTCTGGGTCGTGGCCACCGACATCGTGCTCCTGGAGGTCTTCCAGCGGGGCTGGACGAACACCTGGCCGCGGACGCTGAACCGAGCGCTGTTCGTCGCGGCCGCCACGCTCGTCGTCTACGTGATCGTGCGGCGCCATCGCCGTCAGGAGGAGGAGGCCGACGCGGTCGTCCTGCGGTCGCAGGAGGCCCTGCGGCGCTCCGAGTCGCGGTACCGCTCGCTCGTCGAACGCGTGCCCGGGGTCGTGTGGCTGAACGAGGTCGACCGCGACGATCCCGACCTCACGCGGTGCGTCTACATCGCGCCGCAGATCGAGGACCTCCTGGGGCGGACCCCCGAGGAATGGATCGCAGACGCCGATCTCTGGGAGCGCGTGATCCACCCGGGGGACCACCGACGCGTCCTCGAAGCGAACGATCGGGCCGACGAGACCGGCACGCTGAGCGTGGAGTACCGCGCGATCCACACGGACGGGAGCGTGGTGTGGATCCACGACGAGGCGGTCTTGATCCCGGCGGACGAGCCTCGGCCCGCCTACTGGCAGGGCGTGATGGTGGACATCACGGCCCAGCGGGTCCAGGACCAGGCGCTCCACGAGCTCACCGAGTCGCTGCGGGGCGTGTTCCACGCGTCGCCGCTCGCGATCGTCGTGCTCGAGACGGACGGGGTGGTTCGACACTGGAACCCGGCCGCCGAGCGGATGTTCGGCTGGACGGCGCGTGAGGTCGTCGGCCGAGCGGTGCCGTACGTCTCGCCCGACAAGGTCGAGGAGTTCGCCCAGACCCGCCGCCGCACGATCGCCGGAGAGGCGATCTCGGGGTTCGAGACGAGCCGGACCCGCAAGGACGGCACGCTCGTCGAGGTGAGCCTGTCGACGGCGGCGCTCACCTCCCCGGAGGGGACCGTGACGGGGCTCCTCGTCGTCGTCGAGGACATCACCGAGCGGCGCCGGGCGGCGGCCGACCTCCGAGCCGCCCTCGATCGCCAGCTCCGGCTCTCGAACCGCCTCGAGCTGCTGCACCAGATCGACCTCGACGTCCTCGCGTCCGCGTCGATCGACGAGATGGCGGGCCGGACCCTGGACCACCTGCGGCTGCTCGTGCCGTACGACCGGGGCTCCGTCGCGGTGATCGACCCGGCGACCCGGCGGTTCTCGTACCTCGCCGTCCGGGCGGGCCCCGGGATGGACCTCAGGCCGAACCTCGAGACGCTCGTGCCCGACGACGAGACCCGGGAGCTGCTCGCCCGGGACCAGCTCGTGACCGACCTCGACGACCTCGAGGAGGCCACGCCGTACTTCGCGGGGGCCCGAGCGCTCGGGATCCGCAGCGCGCTCCTGGTCCCGCTCCACACCGACGCCGGGCAGGCCGGCGTGCTCGTCCTCACGTCCAGGATGCCGAACGCATTCGACGACGAGGCGCTCGCCATCGCGAAGGAGGTCGGGTCCGAGCTCGCGATCGCGATCGCGCAGATGCGGCTGCGCGAGGCGCTGCGCGGGCGGGCCGAGGAGCTCGAGCGGCTCGCGGAGGATCGCCGGCAGATGCTGCACCGGATCGTGCGGGCGCAGGAGGAGGAGCGGGAGCGGGTCGCCCTCGAGCTTCACGACGGCCTCGGCCAGGTGCTCACCTCCATCTCCCTGTTCGCCTCCGACCTGGAGCACGAGGTCGGCGAGGCGTCCCGCGCCCGGGCCGCCCGCGTCAACGAGCTCGTCCTCCGGGCGATCGCCGACAGCCGGGCGCTCGTGTGGAGCCTTCGACCTCCCGAGCTCGACCGCCTCGGCCTCGTGCCGGCGCTCCGCCGCCTCGTCTCGGAGACCTCGGTGCCCGACACGACCGTGGACCTGCACGAGGAGATCGGCGACATCCGCCTCGCGCCGGAGTCCGAGGCCGTCGTCTACCGAGTCGTCCAGGAGGCGGTGCACAACGCGCAGAAGCACGCGCACGCGACCGCGATCTCGATCCTGCTGCAACGCGACGACGGACAGCTGCGGACGCTCGTGGAGGACGACGGGTGCGGCTTCGACCCGTCGGCGATCGCGCCGGGCCGCGGGCTCGGGCTGATCGGCATGCGGGAGCGCGCGGAGCTCGTGGAGGGCGACCTGGTGGTCGAGTCGGCGAGCGACGCCGGGACCCGGGTCCGGCTCCTGGTGCCGATCGGATCGCACGTCCCCGGACGGGAGGTGGTGGGCGCGTGACGGATCGGATCGGCGTCCTGCTGATGGACGACCACGTGATCGTGCGGGAAGGGCTCCGAGCGCTGCTGGAGCGTCAGGAGGACATCGCCGTGACCGCCGAGGCCGGCTCCGTCGGCGAGGCTGTGGGCCTGGACGTCCGTCCCGAGGTGGTCGTCGCCGACCTCGTGCTCCCCGACGATCGGGGGGCCGACGTGGTCCGCCGCCTGCACGACCGGTACCCGGAGGCGTCGATCCTCGTCCTGACGATGGTCGACAACCCGGCCGACGTGCAGCTCTGCCTTGCCGCCGGGGCCCGTGGGTACCTGCTGAAGGAGACGGCGTCCACCGAGCTCGTCGACGCCGTCCGCAAGGTCGCCGGCGGCGAGGACTACCT
>DATBMU010000053.1:0-24449 GCA_036554665.1 Actinomycetota bacterium
GCTGGAGCTCACGCTGACCGCGACCGACTCGGTGGGCCTGCAGGACGTCGAGACGCTCAGGCTCGACCCGCGGACGGTGCAGCTCACGTTCCAGACCTCGCCCTCGGGGCTCCAGCTCGCGATCGGCGGGGTCACGAGGAACACGCCGGCCTCCATCACGGTCGCGGTGGGCTCGACGAACTCCGTCAGCGCCCCCACGCCGCAGACGCTGAGCGGAACCTCGTACTCCTTCGCCTCGTGGTCGGACGGCGGCGCCCAGAGCCACAACATCGTGGCACCGGCCTCCCCCACGACCTACACGGCGACCTATCAACCGCTGACCGGCACGACGAACGTGACGGTGACCGACACGGGCATCACCCCGAGCCGGCTCGACGTCAACCCCGGCGCCACGATCCTGTGGACGAACGCGGGCTCGAACGCGCATCGGATCGCCGACTCGTCGGGCATGGGCCTGTTCGATTCCGGAACGATCCCGCCGGGCGGCTCGTACGCCTTCACGTTCGTCGGGGCCGGGACGTACACGTACTCGGAACCGGGCAACCCGCAGCTCACGGCGAGCCTCGGCGTCGGGATGCAGACCTCCCCGACCAGCGGCAGCCCCACGACGCAGTTCACGATCACCTGGGCCTCCGCCGCGCCGCCCGCCGGCTACGTCTGGGACGTCCAGATCCGCCGACCGAGCCAGGGCTGGGTCGCGTGGCGGACGGGGGTGACGTCGCTCTCAGACGTCTTCACGCCGGACGGGGGCACGGGCAACTACCAGTTCCGCGCGCGGTTCCGCAACACCGCGAACGGCGCGGCGTCCGCCTACTCTCGCGGCGCGATCGTCCGGGTGCGGTGAGGATGACGGATCGGGTCGCGTCCGGGTTCGACCGAGCCGCCTACGAGCGCTTCAAGCTCCCGAGGCGGCTCGGCGAGTCGATCGCGGCCTGGGACGACCCGGCGTTCGTCCCGGCCGTCGAGGCGACGTTCATGCGCCCCGACGACCACGTCCTGGGCCTGACCCTCGAGGGGCGCGCCCGGGCCTATCCCCTGTGGGTGATCGACTACTACCACGTCGCGAACGACCGGATCGGCGAGCGGCGGTTCATCGTCACGAGCTGCGAGCGCTGCGGCTCGGGCTCGGCGTTCCTGGCCGAGCCCCCGGGAGCGCAGACGCGCGAGCCGCTCTTCCGCGCCGGCGGGCTGCTCGACGCGACGCTGATGATGAGCGACGCGCGGTCGGGGAGCCACTGGGTCCATTACGAGGGCCGGGGGCTCGACCGCCGGGCGGCCGGACACCACCTCCCGTGGATCCCCGTCCTGCACATCGAGTGGGCCGACTGGTGCCGGCTGCACCCCGACACCGAGGTCTGGACGCCGCCGGCAGACCCCCGGCACCCGGACGCTCGCCACGGCCACGGGCGCGAGGAGTTCTTCGCGAGGCCCGGGATGGAGCCGGCGCTGCTCGAGACGATGACGCGATCGCTCGACGAGCGGTGCCCGGAGAACGAGATGGTGCTGGGCGTCGGCGACGAGCACCGGTCGACGGCCTACCCGCTCCGCGAGGTGCACCGTCACGGCGGCGTCGTCCACGACTCGACGCCAGAGGGGCCCGTGGTGGTCCTCGCCGGGCCGCGAGCGGACTCGATCACGATGGCCGCGTACCGGCCCGTCGTCGACGGTCGCCCGCTGACGCTCGAGCGTCGCGAGGGCGCGTTCGTCGACGCCGAGACCGGGAGTCGCTGGACGATCGAGGGCGTGTCGGTCGACGGCGCGCGCTCCGGCGAGCGCCTGACGCCGGTCCGCTCCTTCTCCGTGCGCTGGCACGCGTGGGCGGGGTGGCACCCGGGAACGGCGCTGTTCCGCTCCGACCGTGAGCCTGCGCCCTGGGGGGAGCACGGGTCCGATCTCGGGACCTCGGAGGTCGAGCCGCTGCTCGCCCGCATCGCCGGGACGGGGGCCGAGGTCCGGGTCGAGGGGCCGGTCGTGAGCCAACGTCGGCCTCGACGATCGGGCACGAGCATCCAGATCTGGGTGGACGGCGACCCGCTCGTCGTCCACGCCTTCACGTCGGAGAGCGCGGCGCGCGACCACGAGGCGGTCCGCGGCGCCTGGTCGACGATCCCGCTGCGCTCGCGCACCCTCGAGACGCGCGTGCGCCGGATCGGCCGGTTCGTGCTGGAGGCGACGCCGGCCGGCCGATACGCCGATGCCGCGCAGATCGAACCGAGGCCCTGGGCCGAGGTCCGCTGGCCGGGCGTGCTCGAGGCCCCCGGCCTCGACCCCGACGAGCCGGCCGAGGACGCGGCGGCGCAGGACGAGCCGCCGGTCGGCCTCACCGACGTGGTGCGCGCGATCCGGCTCGGCGGCTACGAGGTCGTCGACGTCGGGCTCCTGCCGCCGGGGCAGCTGCGCGTCGGCACGCTCGACGCGCTGGCCCTCACGATCGACGCGGACCGGTTCCTCCTGTACCTGTTCGAGGACGAGCTCGGGGCGGAGAGCTATGCGGCGGCCGAGCCCCGCGCTCGGGCGTTCGGCCGCTTCGTCCTGCGGTCCACCCCGGACACGATGTACGTGCACCAGTTCTACGAGATCTGCTACGCCGGCGACGACCGCATCGCCTGGTCGGGCCTGCTCGAGGACGAGCGGTTCGCCGGCGTGATGACCGCGGCCGTCACCCCGGCGGCCGTCATCCCGCGGGAAGCGCCCGCGGTCGAACCCGGCATCGTCGATGTCGCATGAGGAAAGGGGCGGAGTCATGACCACCGACATCCAGGCAGAGCTGACGAGCTTCCTCACCACCGAGGTGCTCGAGGACGTGCAGGACCTGTCGCCCGATCAGCCGCTGCTGACCGGATTGCTGGACTCGTTCGGGTTGCTGGCCTTGCTGAACTTCATCGAGGAGCGGTTCGGCGTCGCGATCCCGCACGACGAGGTGGTCACCGAGAACTTCAGCTCGGTGAGCGCCCTCGCCGCGTTCGTCGGGTCCAAGCAGACGGCCGCCGCCACGAACTAGCGACCGCGGAGGCCGAGCCGGCCGGGCGGAGGTGCCGATCGCCCGGCCGGGCGGAGGTGCCGATCCGAGGTGCTCGGCCGGGAGGATCTCAGCCGGCGTCCGGCGAGCCCTTCCGCAGCACGAAGCGGCGGAGCTTCCCGGTGGGGGTCCTCGGGAGCTCGTCGACGAACTCGAACACGTGCGGGACCTTGAAGCTCGCCAGGCGCGTGCGGCACAGGCGCGTCAGCTCCTTGCGGAGCTCGTCCCCACCCCGCTCCGACACCACGAACGCCTTCAGCACCGGGACGCCCGTCTCTTCGTCGACGGCGACGACCGCGACCTCCGCGACGTCGTCGTGCGAGCGCAGGACGTCCTCGATCTCGACGGGGGCGACCCACACGCCGCCGAGCTTGATCAGGTCGTCGAGCCGGCCCTCGTGGAACACGCGCCCGTCGACGATCCGGACCAGGTCGCCGGTCCGCATCCAGCCGTCGTCGGTGTAGGCGCGCGCGGTGAGCTCGGGGCGGCGCCAGTAGCCGGCGAACGTGGTCGGCCCTCGGACCCACAGCTCGCCGCTCGTCCCGTCGGGCACGGGCTCCTGGTCGCGGTCCAGCGCCTCGATCTCGAACCCCTCCAGGGGCGGCCCGGCGCTCCCTGGCACGAGGTCGTCCATGCGGTTGGACGTCACGTGATGCATCGCCTCGGTCGAGCCCAGACCGTCGAGCAGCGGGATCCCGAAGCGATCGCGGAAGGCCTCGAACAGGTCGATCGAGAGCGCCTCGCCGGCGCTCACCACGCGGCGCACCGTCCGTGGCAGCTCGGAGTCCTCGAGGCGGGTGAGGCCGTTGAAGAACGCGGGCACGCCGAACAGCAGCGTCGGCTGGACCCGGTTGAGCAGCGCCTGGACGATCGTCGGGACGACGGGCGCCTCGTTGAGCACCACCGTCGCGCCCGCCGCCGCGGGCAGGTAGACCGAGTTCCCGAGCCCGTACGCGAAGTACATCTTCGAGACCGACAGGACGACGTCGTCCGGCTCGATCTCGAGCACTTGCCGCGCGAGGCCGCTCGGCGCCCACCGGAGGTGGCGCTGGCGGTGCATCACCGCCTTCGGCAGCCCGGTCGTCCCCGACGTGTACAGCCACAGCGCGATGTCCTCGGCGGCGGTGTCCGCGGCGGAGAGCGACGCGGGGCGTCCGCACGCCTCCTGCCACGAGGTCGCTCCTGACGCCTCGCCCCCGGCGATCAGGCAGACGGCCCCCGACTGCTCGAGCGCCGGCGAGACCGCCGAGATCGACGAGGGATCGCAGATCACCGCGCGGGCCTCGCTGTCGATCAGCATGAACTGCAGGTCGGAGGACGACAGCCCCTGCGCGACCGGCACGGGGACGAGGCCCGCCTTGATCGCGCCCCAGAACGTGAATACGAACTCCGGTCGGTCGCGCGTCGCGACGATCACGCGGTCGCCCGGCTCGAGACCCAGATCCAGCAGGCCGGCGCCGGCCGCGTCGGCGGCGGCGGCGACCTCCTGGTAGCTGTAGTCGCGGTCCCCGACCCGGAGGTAGGTGCGCTCGGCCCTCCCGGGCACGAGGTTGCGGCCCAAGAGGTCGACGGTCGCGTTGTACGCGTCGCGCTCGGCGTCGGGCGCGAGATCGCTCACGGCGTCGCTCATCCGCGCTCCGCGGGGGTCGCGAAGACCCGCTCCCACGTCCGCCGAGGCAGCGCCTCGATCACGAGGAACGTGACGGTGCCACCGATCCCGGCGACGTAACGGCGCCACGCGGCGGGGCGCAGGTCCGACACGCGGCCGGCCAGGAGCCGCTCGTACTCGGCCGCGAGGGCCGGCGCGTCCGTGTCCTCGCCCCACTCGAAGCCGTACCGCTCGATCCCCGGGTCCAGGAAGAGCTGTCCGAGGTTCAGGCTGCCGCTCTGGAGACCCTCGGCGACCTCGGGCTCGACGGTCGACAGATCCACGAAGGCGAGGTTGTGGGAGAGCTCCGCGCCGTCGTGCCGGTAGCCGGTCGCCCGGGCCAGGATCGGCGCATCGGAGGCGAACGGGGGCGAGACCCACGTCGGGTGCGGCGGCTCCGGACGCCACTGCGCCACCACGTCGAGCGCGGGCGGCACCCCGATCACCGATTCGATCACCGACCCCAACGTCCGGTCGGTGACGCGCAGGATGTCGGTCACGCTCGCCGGTGCGGTCTCTGGCCTCTTCACCATCGCGGTCTCCTCGTCGTCATCGCACGCGCCGGCCCACCGCCGCGGCGATGGGCTCGAGCTCCTCCATCAACGTATGGAACTCCGACATCCCGATGGCTTCGTCGTCCCCGGACGGCCCGTCGGCGAGCTCGAGCACGAGCCCGTCGGCGCCGGCGGCCACCGCCGCCTTGGCGACCGCGGGGACCAGACGCGGGTGCGCCGTCGCGTGCGACGGATCCGCGATCACCGGGAGATGCGTCGCCCGCTTGATCACCGGGACGGCGTTGATCTCGAACCGGGGCGCGTACGTCGCGTCGAACGTCCGGATCCCCGACTCGCACAAGATCGCGCGGCCGTTGCCGTGCGTGAGCACGTACTCGGCTGCGAGGAGGAACTCCTCCACGATCGAGCCGGAGCCCCGGCGGAGCACCACCGGGCGCTCGGCGCGACCGAGCTCCCGCAGGAGGTTGAAGTCCTGCATGCTCGCGCCGCCCACCTGCACCAGATCCACGAGGCTCGCGACCTCGTCGACCTGCCGCAGGTCGGAGACCTCGGCCGCCAGGGCGAGGTCGGCATCGAGCGTCACGTCGCGCAGGGTGCGCAGGTCATCCACGCTGAGCGCGTCGGAGCCGCCACCGCCGGAGCCGTGACCCACCCGGCCGGCCAGCAGGACCGCGGCGCCGGCCGCCCGGACCTCGGTCGCCAGCCGGACGCGCTCCTCCCGGGAACGCCGGCGCTCCCCGAGGGCCGCCACGACGCAGATCGGTGCGCTGCCGCCCAGGTCGAAGGACGCGCCCTCCCGGTCGTCGCCGATGTGCACGGCTACGTCCGTCTCGAACACCTCGCGGCTCGCGAGCCGGTACGGCGCGGAGACCGGGACCACGCGCTCCACCCCCGGCAGGGAGCGCAGCGCCTCGACCTGGTCCTCGTGCCGCCCGTCGGCGAACGCGATCGCGCTCCACGCGTCACCGCGCGTGAGGGCGACCCCGGGCTGGAGCTCCCCGACGGCGCCGGCCACGCGTTTGGCGTCGCTCGCCGCAACCTCGCGGCCGAGCACGACGACCCAGGCGTTCGCCTCGCCCACGTCAGGCCCTGCCGACCGCGGACGCCATCGCGTGGATCGCCCCCATGTACTCGCCGAACCGGCTGGCCTCCCACGACTGCGGTCCGTCCGACAGGGCCTCCGGCGGGTTGGGGTGCACCTCGATGATGATCCCGTCGGCCCCGGCGGCGATCCCCGCGAGCGAGATCGGCTCGACGATGTCCCGGCGGCCGGTCCCGTGGGACGGGTCGACCACGACGGGGAAGCCGCTGCGGAACTTCACCTCCGGGACGGCCGCCACGTCCAGGCTGTTCCGGGTCGACGGCTCGAACGTCCGGCTCCCCCGCTCGCAGATCACGATCTGGTCGTTGTCCGCCGCGACGAGCACGTCGGCGGCGCGCAGCACCTCGTCGATCGTCGCCGTGATCCCACGTTTGAGCAGCACCGGGCGCCCGGAGGCGGCCGCGCTCTCGAGCAGGGCCCGGTTGTCCATGTTCCGAGCGCCGATCTGCACCATGTCCGCGAGCTGCGCGACCAGCTCGACGTCCTCGGCCGCCATCGCCTCGGTCACGACGCCCATGCCGAGCTCATCACCCACCGCCCGCATGATCTCCAGGCCGAGGCGGCCGAGCCCCTGGAACGCGTAGGGCGACGTCCGCGGCTTGAACGCGCCGCCGCGCAGGAGCGCCCCGCCGGCGGCCCGCACCGCGATCGCGGTCTCGCGGAACTGCTGCTCGCTCTCGACGGAGCACGGGCCGGCGATCACCCGGACCGGCTGACCCGCCCCGATCGCGACGCCGGCGATGTCGACAACCGAGCCTGCGTACGGTCGCGAACCATCGGCGTCGATCGTGCCTGCTCCTTGTGGCTGCGTAGCCACGCACGCCTCCTCTACCGCGGGAGGCCGAGGATAGGTGGAGCGGAGTACCTCGCTCATCCATCGGCGCGCGTATCTTCAGTACCGCAGCCGACGTAAGGCTCCGAGCGGCATCTCCGCAGGTCAGCGGCCCTTTTCGTCGCGCGCGGACCGGATCAGACGTAGGCGGCGGCGATCTCGCGCGCGATCGGGCCCCGTGCGGCGTCCACGAGGTGACCGATCGTGTCGGCGTAGTCGTCGCACGTCCGGACCTCCGGCGAGGGCCCCGCCACGACGCCCGAGCCGACGAGCTGAGCGATCGCCGCGTCCACCAGCGGGTGGTTGTGCGCGGCCCTGACCTCGGTGCCCGAACGCGTACAGGACCCGTTGCCGGGACCCCCGACGACCGCCTGGAGGACCACCTGCTCGACCGAGGGGTAGCGCGCCCGCGCGGCCTCGATCGCGTCCTCGATCCACCCGACGAAGACCGAGGCGTCGTCCTCGTACTCCTGCGAGGTGATCGTGAGCACCACGCGGTCCGGCGCGTCCGCCTCCTCCGCGCACGGCGACTGCGCGTCCCCGTCCCACCCCTCGAACTGCGGGTTTGCCCAGAAGTAGATCGCCCCGCCCGGAGCCCATCGGACCTGCCACGCGGCGTCGCCGACGACGTCCTGGAAGTCCGGGACCTCGAGCGCCCACTGCGCGGTCTGGCTGAACCCCACCACCTCGGTGCAGGTGAAGCTGCCTCCCGGTGGGGACGGGGAGGTCGTCGGCGTCGGGGAGCCTCCCGGCACCACCGGATCGAACCCCGCGTCCGGCGAGCGGTCGCGGCACACGGGATCGCACGCGGCGCCGACGCTCGAGCGCGTCCTCGCGGCGATCGCGACCTCGCCGACCGGATCCGCCTCGGTGCCGGCGGGGACCGTGAACGTAACCGACGACCGGTTCGCGCGCGTCGTCGGCAGGGTCGTCGTCGTGCCGTCGTCGTTGCCGATCACCGCCACCAGCGCGCCGGCCGATCGCACGACGCGGGCCGAGGCGTCGGAGGCGCCGTCGCCGTCGACGTCGAACATCACCACGAGTCGGTTCGGCCCCCGCTCGCGCAGGAGCCCGCGGTTCCACGCCCCCCACGTGCGGACCGTGACGACGAGCGGCGCCGCGAGCCCGTCCTTCGTGCCCGTCACCGACCGGATGTCGAGGCGCCCGCCGGAGTCCCGAGGGTCCCGATCGGCCGCCGCGGGGAGGGCGGCGAGGAGCGCGGTCACGGCGACGAGCGCCATCGCGCCGGCCGCGATCGCGGCGCCCCGGCGGCGCCCCCTCGTCCCTCGAGCCTTCGTCGCCATCTCGTGCCCTCAGCGGCCCGCGCCGCACGCCTCGTTACACTGTCCGACCGTCATGTCATCGCCCGACCGATCGATCGCGCCGCCGCTGTTCGTCGTGGGGTGCGGTCGATCGGGGACGACGATGCTCCGGCTCATGCTCGACTCGCATCCCGACCTCGCGGTCCCGTGGGAGTCGCACTTCATCGTCGCGATGTGGAAGGACCGCCGCCGCTACCGATCCGCCTCCGGCGTCGACGCCGAGCGCATGGTGCGGGACATCGCCGACTCGCCGATGTTCGGCCAGTGGGAGGTCCCGGACGAGGTCCTCCGGCGCCGTGTGGAGGCGCTCGAGCGCCCGAGCTTCTCCGACGTGATCGACGCCGTGTTCATGTCCTACGCGGACTCGCGGCACAAGCGCCGATGGGCCGACAAGACGCCCGCGTACGTCCGATCGATCCCGCTGCTCGCGCGCCTGTTCCCGGGCTCCCGGTTCGTCCACGTGATCCGCGACGGGCGGGACGTGGCCCTGTCCTACCTGTCGGTCCCCTGGGGACCCAGCGACATCTGGCTGGCGGCGCGTCGATGGGAGCAGGACGTCTCGGCCGGCCGGCGCGACGGCGCGAAGCTCCCGTCCTCGCGCTACCTCGAGGTGCGGTACGAGGACGTGATCCGCGATCCTCGGGCCGCGCTCGAGCGCATCTGCGCGATCGCCGACCTCCCGTTCGACGAGCGGATGCTCGAGTACCACCGCGACGGCTCGGAGCGGCTGGCCTCGCCCGAGGCGCACAAGCCCTATCACGCCTCGGCCTCCAAACCCCCGACCGCCGGCCTCCGCGACTGGCGCACCCAGATGTCGGAGGAGCACCTCCTCGCCTTCGAGAGCGTCGCCGGGGGACTGCTCGCGGAGCTCGGGTACGAGCGCGGCGTCTCGCAGGTCCCGCTCGCCCGCCGGGCGGAGGCCGCGCTGCGGATGGCCGTCCTCGGCGTCCGGGCGGCCGCGAGCGATGCGCGGAAGGCTGTCGAGCGCCGCGTCGGCGTTCGCCGGCCGCTGCAGAGCCTCGGCCCACGGTAGGCGCTCACCCGAACGGGTCTCACCCTCCTGTCCCGTCGACGACCGGTCACGTGTTCACGCTCGACGCGCCCGGCGCCGAGCGGACGGCAGCGTAGACGGGCTCGCGGAGCTGTCAACCGGCCAGGTCAACCAGCCCAGGTCGGGCAGCCAGGTCAACCAGCCCTGGCCTGGGGGGCGGGTCAGGCGGATGCGCGCTCGGGCTCTCCGCGCACGGCGTCGACGAGCGAGGCGAGCATCGCGCGCGGCGTGTCGCCGCGGACCTCGAAGCACCGCGCGTCGCGCAACAGGCGCGCCAGCGAGACGAGGGCGTCCCCGCCGAGCCGGCCGAGGTTCGCCGTGTCCCCGGCCAGCACGTAGAGCGCCCGGGCGCGGGAGATCTCGGCGACCGGCAGCTCCTGGCCGCGCGAGAACCAGCACACCGCGTCGACGTGCGGATGGTCGGCGACGGCCAGTGGCTCCGGTGGCGCCCCCTCGCTCGACGTGAGTCGCCCCAGGGCGCGGGGTGGCACCTCCAGGAGCGTCCGGGTGGCTCGCAGACGGCCGCTCCGGGCATCCACCGCGACGGCGGGGCCCGCGGACATCCGGATGCCCGACGTCTCGATCAGCCGGCGGCTCCGCGAGAGGTAGGGCGCGAGGTACGAGGGGATCAGCGCGGTGCGGTCGTCGAACGCCATGATCGTGCCGTAGACGAAGACGGCGTCGTCCCGGGTCGGGTAGGAGAACGCCTCGAGCTCGGCCAGGAGCGTCCGCGCCAGCGTGGAGGCCCGGCGCGAGCGCACGATCGGCGTGATCCCCCGGTAGAGCGTGTGGATCGAGGTGGATCCCGGCCCCTCGTCGCCGACCGCCACCGAGAACCTCGCCTCGGGCTCCCCCGAGGCCCGGTTCGCTCCGAGCGTCCGTCCGATCCAGTCCCCCAGCGCGCTCGACGTGGTGCGGACCTCCACCACGACGCCGTGTGCCCGGTACACGTCGCCCATCACCCAGTCGAGCCGGTCGAGCCGTTCCTGGCACGGGTTCGTCGCCGCCGGGGTCGTGGCGCCGGGCAGCTCGCTCGCGACCACGCTCATCGGCGCGCCGGCTCCAGCAGGTCCGCCTTCCGCAGGCCCCTGATCGCGGAACGGACCTCGGGCTCGATGCGCTCGACCGGCTCGCCGACGGCATCGGCGATGTCGGCCGCGATCTCGGCGATCGTCGAGGATCCATCGCAGCCCCGGAAGACGAGGCTGGCGCCGGGGTTCAGGTGGTGCAGGACGCCGGCGCGCCGGTCGTAGACGACCGCCTCGCCGTCGAGCTCGACCACGGTGACGTCGGCCTTGCGGGCTTTCGGCTTGGCGACGGGCATGTCGACGAGGGGCCCCGGGACACCCGGGCGTCAGTGGACGTCGCCGGCGACCGCGAGCTGGTCCCTCGCCCGCGGTGCCGGGCGAACGTGTCCATCGCCGTCGGCGAGCTCGGCCTTGATGCCGTTCTGCAGCACGAACGCCGCCGCCTCGAGGCGCGAGTGCACCCCGAGCTTGCCGAGCACGTTCTGGATGTGGGTGCGGGCGGTCTGCGGGCTGATCACCAACGCCTGGGCGATCCCGTCGTTGTCGGCGCCGTCGGCCAGGAGCGCGAGCACCTCGCGCTCGCGGCGCGTGAGCCGCGACAGCTGCCGGAGCGCGTCGTCCTGCTGGCGGCGACGGTGCAGCAGCCGGGACAGGAGCGGGCCGAGCATCCTCGGCGGCACGAGCGTCTCGCCGCGGTGGACGGCCCGGGCCGCCTCGATCAGCTCCGCCAGCGGGTACTCCTTCGTGAAGTAGCCGCTCGCCCCGGCCTCGAGCGAGCGGATCAGGATCTGCTCGTCCTCCTCGCCCGAGAGCACGATCACGCGGCATGCGGGGACCCGCTCCCGGATCATCTCCGTCGCGCGGATCCCGTCGCAGTTCGGCAGGTTCGCGTCCAGGAGCGCGACGTCGGGCCGCGTGCGCTCGGCCTCCGCCACGGCCTGGAGCCCGTCGCGCGCCTCCGCGACGACCTCGAGGTCGGTCCCGCTCGCGAGCACCAGGCGGACGGCGTCGCGGAACAGCGAGTGGCTGTCCGCCAGCAAGACGCCCACGTGGATACCGTCCGTCACCAGGACTCCTCGGGCTGGTCCCCCAACCGTGCTGGGCAGCGTAGATGGCGAGGCGACCAGAGGCACGCGACCGACGGCGTATCGGCACTACGCCGAACGCGTGATTCCGGGCACGGGGACGCGGTCATCGACCGGCGCCTACGGCCGATCCGACGCACGGAGCGACGTCGCACTACGGCGCGTTGCGTACACGACGCTCACCCCGCCCGCGACGTCCTCGGGACGTCGACGATCCCGTGACGCACCGCGAACGCCACCGCCTCCAGCCGCGAGTGGACCTGCAGCTTGGCCAGGATGCTCTGGACGTGCGTCCGCACGGTGTTCGAGCTGATCCCCAGCCTCCGCGCCACGGCCTGGCCGCTCGCGCCCTCGACGAGCAGCGCGAGCACCTCGCGCTCGCGCGGCGTCAGCTGGTCGGCGAACAGCCGAGAGTCGTCGAGCGCCGAGCGGCCGTCGCCCGCCGGCACCAGACGGCGCGGGAAGACCACCTGGCCCTCGAGCGCGGCCCGGATCGACTCGGAGAACTGCGCGACCGGTTGGTCCTTCAGGAGGTAGCCGTGGAAGCCCGCGCGCGCGGCCTCCTCGACGGCACGGGGGTCGTCGAGCGCGGTGAGGGCGAGCACCTTCGCGTCGGGGAACATCGCCATCAGCGTGGGGCCCAGAACGAGTCCGCTCTGGTCCGGGAGCCCGACGTCGACCAGCACGAGGTCGGGGCGCTCGTCCGACAGGGTCAGCGCCTCCTCGGCCGAGCCGGCGACGGCGATCACGTCGAACCCCAGGCGCTCCAGGAGCGCGCGGATCACGTCCACGAACAGCGTGTGGTCGTCGACGAGGATCGCCCTCATGAGCCGAACGCCTTGTGGGCATCCAGCCGGATGAAGAACGTGGGTCCGTCCTGGTGCGACTCGTACCAGATCCTGCCGCCGTGCGCCTCGACGACGCGCCGAGCGATGAACAGCCCGAGCCCCCGGCCGGCGGGATGCCGACCGTCGCCGTCGACGCGGACGAACGGGTCGAACAGCGATGCCCCGCCCGTCGGGATCCCGGGCCCCTCGTTGTGGACGCCGACCAGCACGACCCCGTCGTGGGCCTCGACAGAGACCTCCACCTTCGTCCCAGGCCGCGAGAAGGACATGGCGTTGCGGACGAGGTTCGAGACCGCCATCCGCAGGTGCGCGGCGTCGACCCGGACGATCACCGACGCCGGCGCGTGGACGAGTACCCGCTCCTCGCCGCGCTCGGTCATGCAGCCGCGCACGGCCTCGTGCACGAGCGGGACCAGGTCGACCGACCGCCGTCGCAGCGGCTGGCCGCCGGCTCCCCACGCGAGGAGCCCGTCGACGAGCCCGGCGAGCTGCTCCAGCTCGTCGAGCGATCGTGACAGTCGCTCGCGATCGGGAGCGCTCGACTCGCCGCCGTCGAGCAGCATGAGCTCCAGCGCCGCCTTCACGCCGAGCAGCGGACCTCGCAGCTCGTGCGCCGTCCACGCGATGCCGAGGTCGCCGGGGACCGTGCCGGGGATGGGCGTCGAGGCCGAGCGACGCCGCAGCGCCTCCTCGAGCATCCCCTCGACGACGCCGGTCGGGACGAGCGGCGCCGACGCGGAGACGCCGATCAGCATGACGGCGTCGCCGACGTCCAGCACGTCGGCCCGTTCGACCCCGAGGAGGAGGCGCGTGAACTCGCCTGCGACGGCCTCCTGCGACAGTCGCGCGCTGCGGGGTCCCCGCGGCAGCGAGGGGAGCGAGGCGCGGAGCTCTCGGCGCTTGCGGCTCCCGACGCCGCGGACGTCGATCAGCGTCAGGTCCGGAGACCCATCGGAGGCGCACCAGACCGCGACCGGCGAGCGGAAGCGTTCGGAGACGAAGCGAGCGACGGCGCGCAGGGCACTCTCGGTCGATCCGGCGGTCGACATGCTCTTGCCCACCGAGACGGCCTTGCGCACGGCCTGGAGCTCACCGCGGAGGCGGTCCTGCCGCGCGAGATGGTGCAGCACGATCGCGAGCTGACTCGCGACCGCGGACAACGACTCCCACCGCTCTTCGATCGCGTCCGTGGTGGCCGCGATCTCGAGGACGCCGAGCACCTCGCCACGGGACACGAGCGGGAACATGGCCAGCATCGCGCCGGGCGTGGGCAGCTCGAACCGCATCGCGCGCCGACCGATGAACGCCATGCGGCGCCGAGCCGAGCGCCGGCGCCCGCCCTCCTGGAGCCCGACGTCGGACCAGGCCGCCCGCAGGCGCCCGCCGGCGTCGGGGGTGGAGATCCGCACGGTCGCCTCGTCCACGCCGAGCACGGCCCGGATCCAACGCGGGGTCGCCGTGATGGCCTCCTCCACGCTCTCGGCCGACGCGAAGGCGTGGCAGAGCCCGCGGAGCACGGCCCGCTCGTCCTGCCAAGCGGTCGGTCTCGGAGCGCGTTCCGTGCTCTGCATCCGGCAAGCCCCTCCAGTCAGTGAAGGCGAGAAGCGTAGGACGCGGAGCGCGTTCCTGTAAACCCTTCAACCGACCCTTCTCTCACCCGTTCGACGGACCTAGGGCCACCGGCCGAACGTAGGAGTCCTGCGTTCCACGGAGGATGGCCGAGGTCGGTCCCTGGGTGGACGTCGCGTCGTGCCTGGTCAGAGACGCTGCCGCTCCGATGCATCGCCTCCGAGGTCCCCTCCTCGCCGGCCCAGGCCCCATCGCCTCGGGCGGGCACATACGGCATCGAGCCGATGCGCTCTCGGGCAGCCCTCGGACGTTCCGGATGGCTCCTCGCGATCATCCGACGATCGGCCTCGGTTGTGAAGAGGCCGGCCGTCGACCCGAGGTCACGCTTCCCCATCGCACGGAACGGTAAACGGGCAGTGGGGCGAGAAGGTTACGTAGGGACGGCGCTTCCGAGAGGCGGATCGGCTACGTAAAACAGATGCTGGTATCTGCCGCCGAACGTCCGTAGGATTCGACCGCCCTCCCCCGGAAGCGAGACGCGACGTGTTGGCGGTGATCGCGTGGATCTGTCGCGAGAGATCGGCCGTGCGCTCCGGAACGTCCGGATCGCCAGGGGTCTGACGCTCCGCAGCGCCGCTCGCGCCTCGGAGGGGAGGTTCAAGCCCTCGTCGATCGCCGGCTACGAGCGGGGCGAGCGCGCGATCACGGTCCAGCGGTTCTGCGATCTCGCGCGCATCTACGACACCGATCCGGCGCGCCTGCTCGGCGGGATCGTGAGCGAGGCCCTCGGCGAGGCGCAGGTCGAGGTCGACCTGCCGACGCTGCGACGCCTGGACATCCCCGAGGCCGAGTCGCTGCGCGAGTTCGCCGACCGCGTCCGCGCCGCCAGGTCCGCGGCGGGCGAGGAGGTCATCACGCTGCGGTACGCCGACCTCGAGGTCATCGCCCGGGCATCCGGACGCGAGCGGGACGAGCTGCTCGACCTCCTCGCGGCCGCGGCCCACCGTCGACCGGCCTGAGCCGATCGGAAGTTCCGCGAGGGAACATGCGTGCGTCCGCGCGTCCGGGGGAACACTCCCCCATCGACATCGACGCCGAGACCCGATTCCCCGCCGTCGCGGGCGAGGTCCTGCGCGAGGTGCGGGAGGCGAGGTCCCTCTCGCTCCGCCAGGTGACCGTGCGCTCCCGCGGCCGGTTCAAGCCGTCCTCCGTGGCCTCCTACGAGCGCGGCGACCGGCAGATCTCGCTCGGCCGCCTGTTCGCCCTCGCCGACGTGTACGAGGTCGCCCCCGAGCGGATCGTCGCGGCGATCGCGCACCGGCTCGAGCCGCGCTCCGATGCCGACCTGTCGGAACCGGTCCTGGTCCTGGATCCCTTCGGGCCCGCCCGCTCGCGCTGAGTGATCAGACGCCCTTCAGGTACGCCACCGTCTCGCCGAGCCCGTCTTCCAGATGCGTCCAGGGGCGCCAGCCGAGGGTGTCCTCGGCAACCGAGATGTCGAGGACGCTCCGACGTAGGTCGCCGGGGCGGGCGGGTCCGCGTCCCGGCTCTCCCGCGAACCCGGTGATCTCGGACAGCATCCGGTAGAGCCCGTTCACGGACGTCTCGACGGCGGTCCCGACGTTCACGAGGCGGCCGTTCCCGCGCTCGGCCGCGAGCGCGAAGGCGTGCACGACGTCGTCGACGAACACGTAGTCCCGGGTCTGGTTGCCGTCGCCGTAGATCGTGGGCGCGGCGCCGGCGATCATCTGCGCGGAGAAGATCGCGATCACGCCCGCCTCTCCCTTCGGGTCCTGCCGCGGCCCGTAGACGTTCGCGAGGGCCAGCGCGGTCCACTCGAGCTTGTGGTACCGCTCGTAGAACGCCAGGTAGTCGATCACGACCTTCTTGCTCACGCCGTAGGGCGACACCGGCCGCGCGCCTCCCAGCGCCGTCTCCTTCACGGGGAACCGGCGCGGATCGCCGTAGAGCGTTCCCCCGGAGGCCGCGTACACCACCTTGCGCGCTCCGGCCCGCCTCGCGCATTCGAGGACGTTCAGGGACCCCATCACGTTCACGGAGGCATCGAGGACGGGATCGTCCATCGAGGCCGGGACCGCGGCCTGGGCGCCGAGGTGCATGACCACCTCGGGCCGATGCCGCTCGAACAGCGGCAGCAGCCCCTCCGCGCGGAGGTCCATGTTGAAGAACGTGAACTCCTTGCCGTAGCTGCGCGCCTCCGACAGGTTGGCGATGCGGCCGGTGGACAGGTCGTCGACGGCCACGACCCGATGCCCCTCGGCGAGCAGGCGGTCGCAGAGGTGGGAGCCGATGAACCCGGCGCCGCCCGTCACGAGATGCGTCGTCATCCGGCGAGCGCCAACGCGGGGTCCGCGCCCACGTCCAGGGGCGTGCGCTCGCCGCGCTCGAGCCGCGAGGCGCCGGCGCGGGCGATCATCGCCCCGTTGTCGGTGCACAGGTCCGGCGGCGGGAACCGGACCCGGATGCCCTGCTCCGATCCCGCGGCCTCCATCCGCTCGCGCAGCCGCGTGTTCGCGACGACGCCGCCACCGAGCAGCACCGTGGTCACGCCGGTCTCCTCCGCGGCGCGCATCGTCTTGGAGACCTGCACGTCGACGATGGCCTCCTGGAACGACGCCGCCAGGTCGGCCGCCTCCACGCGACGTCCCGCCGCCTGCTCGCGCTTGACGTGACGGAGCACCGCGGTCTTCAGGCCCGAGAGCGAGAAGTCGTAGTCGCCGGAGTCCGCCATGGCCCTCGGGAAGGCGATCGCGGTGGGATCGCCCTCCCGCGCGAGCCGGTCGAGCGCGGGACCGCCGGGGAACCCGAGGCCCATGAACCGCGCGATCTTGTCGAAGGCCTCACCCGCGGCATCGTCGATCGTCTGTCCGAGCACGCGGTAGCGGTGCTCCTGCGGCATGTGCACGAGCATCGTGTGACCGCCCGAGACGACGAGGCAGACGCAGGGCACGAGCGGCCCCTCGTGCGCGAGGTGATTCGCGTAGATGTGGCCCTCGAGGTGGTTCACGCCCACGAGCGGAGCCCCGGTGCCGAGCGAGACGGCCTTCGCTCCGGCGATGCCGACGAGCAGCGCGCCGACGAGCCCGGGGCCCACGGTGACGGCGACGCCGTCGAGATCGGCGAACCGGCAGCCGGCGCGCTCGAGCGCCTCGCCGACGAGCGGGCTGAGCGCCTCGACGTGCGCGCGGCTCGCGAGCTCCGGGACGACGCCGCCGAAGCGCGCGTGCAGGTCGATCTGGCTCGACACGAGGTTCGATCGGATCGTGCCGTCCTCGACGACCGCGACCGCGGTCTCGTCGCACGAGGTCTCGATCCCGAGGACCCTCACGCGTCTCCGTCCGGACGGATGCCCTCCGGGGCCTCGCGCATCAGCTCGGCGAGCCGCGCCCGGACCTCGGGCGTGCGGATCCGATCGAGCCACATGATGAGCGCGTCCTCGTTGATCTCCTGGTAGTAGTTCTTGCGGACACCGACCGGCCGGAAGCCGAACCGGCCGTACAGGCGCTGCGCGCCCCAGTTCGTCACCCGTACCTCGAGCGAGACCGCCTCCGCGCCCATGTCCACGGCGGCGAGGATCAGGTCGCGGAGGAGCCGGCTCGCGATGCCGCGCCGCTGCTGCAGCGGGTCGACCGCCACGTTCGTGACGTGTGCCTCCTCCCCGTAGCAGATCAACCCGCCGTAGCCGACGACCTCCCGGTCGATCCGCGCCACCAGGTAGCACCGGTTGCGCGACTCGCTCATCTCGGACAGGAACAGGTTCGGGCTCCACGGCCTCGGATAGACCTGACGCTCGATCGCCATCACCCCTCGCAGGTGACGGCGACGCATCCGGGTCACCTCAAGCCGAGGCGCCTCGAGCTCGCTGATCCCAAGCGATCTCCGCATCCGTCTTCCTCAGGTACAGCGGCACGACGTCGTGCAGCCGATCGGTCTCCTCCCGGATGAACCGGGGCGCCGCGACCTCCACCAGCGCCGAGGCCCACGGATGGGCCAGCGCCGCGGGGGCGAAGCTCACCCGGGACCCCGCTTCCTCGAGCTCCTGCCGGTACAGGATGGCACCGTTGCCGACGACCAGCACGTCCTCGGGGCTCGCCTCGAGCTCGGCGGCGAGCGCGGTGGGCCGCTCCACCCGGTAGTCGCCCTCGCGGACCACGCCGCCGGGAACCGCCCGGTAGAACGCGAAGAACACCTCTCCGCGCCTCGCATCGATCACGGCGACGATCGGCCGGCGCACCATCCGCAACCCGAAAGCGAGCGCGTCCAGGGAGGAGACGCCGACGATCGGCACGCCGAGCACCTGGGCGAGCGACTTCCCGACCTCGATCCCCACGCGCAGGCCCGTGTACAGGCCGGGCCCGAGGCCGACCGCGATCCCGCCGACGCTCGTGAGCTCGACCCCGGTCCACGAGAGCAGTTGCTCGATCGCCGGGACGACGTGGTCCTGCCGCCTCGGGGCGGCGAACTGCGTCGCGGCCAGGAGGCCGTGCTCGGTCCCGAGGGCCACCGATGTGTGGTCCGTCGACGTGTCGATCCCGAGGACGATCACGCGAGCGCCCACCGATCCATCGCCTGCTCGAGCCGCTCCCAGCGGCCGGCCCAGCCCCCGCCGATCGGGATCATCGCGATCGTCCGCTCCTCGCCCTCGCCCGGGACGAGGAGCTCGATCACGAGGTGGTCCTCCGGCAGCAGCGACTCCACCGCGTCGCCCCACTCCACGAGCAGGACGCCGTCGTCGCCGAGGAGCTCGGCGAGCTCGAGGTCCACGACCTCCTGCACGCGGTCGAGCCGGTACACGTCGGCATGCAGGAGCGTGAGACCCGGCGCGCGGTACTCGCGCACGAGGGTGAACGTCGGCGAGGCCACGGGCCCGTCGTAGCCGAGCGCGGCGGCGACGCCCTGCACGAGCGTGGTCTTGCCGGCGCCGAGCTCGCCCGTCAGCGCGACCCCGTCGCCGGGGCGCAGCAGCGGCGCGAGCGCGGAGCCGATCGCCCGCGTATCGTTGGCGGTCGGCGCGACGAGCTCGAGCCGCATCAGCCGCCCCGTGCCGTCGCTCGCTCACCGACCCGCTCCGACAGCCCTCCTCCACCCCCTCAGAACAGGCCGAGCTGCTCCTCGACGGGCTGCGGACGCTCGTCGAGCGCGCGGCGGATCTCCTGGAAGTCCTCGCGCAGGGCCGCCATCTGCCGCGATCCCTGGCCGCCGCCGTGCAGGATCGCGGCCGGGTGGAACGTCGGGATCACCGTCCGGCCGTTCCAGGGGAAGCGCTGCCCCCGCACCCGGCTGATCGACACGCTCCCACCCAGGATGTAGCGCGTGGCCCAGTTGCCGAGCGTCACGAGGACGACGGGGTCGATCAGCTCGATCCGCTCGTCGAGCCACGGCTTGCAGGCCTCGGTCTCGTCCGGCAGCGGATCGCGGTTGCCCGGCGGGCGGCACATCACGGTGTTGTTGATGTACACGTCCTCGCGGGGGATGCCGACCTCGGCGAGCATCTGATTCAGGAGCTGCCCGGCGGCACCCACGAAGGGCTCCCCCTGCTTGTCCTCGTGATAGCCGGGGCCCTCGCCGATGAACATCAGGTCCGCGTCCGGGTCGCCGACGCCGTAGACCACCTGCGTCCTCCCCTGCGACAGCCGGCATCGGGTGCACGTGGCGGCTTCGCGGGCCGCCTCCGCCAGGGTCCTGGTCATCATCTCGGCTCTCCTCCGATCGCGGGGAAGCCGCCGAGCGGCTCGGCGAGGCGAACCCCCCGGCGGATCGACTCCGCCACGGCGCGCACGGCCGAGCGCTCGAGGGAAGGTTGGGGCGCCTGGACGGCGCCGGTGGCGAGCGCGAAGACCGTGTCGCCGTCGAACATCGTATGCGAGGGCCGCACGGCGAGCGAGATGCCGTCGGAGCCGGCCCGAGCGAGCAGCTGCGCGCGCTCCTTCGTCAGCGCGGCGTTCGTGGCGACCACCACCAGCACCGTGGCCGTCCCCGGCCGGATCGACGGCTCGGCGTCCGGGTTCCGGCTCGCGGCGATCGGGGTGCCGTCGTCCTCGGTGATCGAGCCGAGCGCGTTCACGACCGCGAGGGCCGCGACGACCACGCCGTCCTCCTCCACGGCCGCCGTCCCGATCCCGCCCTTCCAGCCGGCCGCGGGATCGGGCGACTTCGCCACGGTCGCGCCGGTCCCGGCCCCGACGCTCCCCTCGGCCACGTCGCCGTCCGAGGCGGCCTCGCACGCCGCGACGCCCGCCCGGGCGTCCGGCCTCGCCGCCGCGTCGCCGACCCCGAGATCGAACAGGACGGCGGCCGGCACGATCGGCACCCGCGCCACGCCCGCGTCGAAGCCGATCCCCCGCGCCTCGAGCCACCGCTGCACGCCGTCGGCCGCGGCGAGCCCGAACGCGCTCCCGCCCGTCAGGAGCACCGCGTGCACCTCCGGGGTCAGCGTGCCCGGGCGGATCGCGTCGGTCTCGCGCGTCCCGGGCGCGCCGCCCTTCACGTCCACCGATCCGACGGTGCCCGGCGGGCAGAGGACCACCGTGCACCCGGTCAACCCCTCGCGATCGGTCCAGTGGCCGACGCGGATGCCGTCGACGCGCGTGATCACGCGCTCCGCCTCCTCCTCGCCCGCGTCCGCCCGCCGAGCACCTCCTGCGCGAAGCGCTCGAGCCGCCGGTCGAACTCCTCGTGCGCCTCCATCATCGGGATGTGCCCGGCGCCCTCGAGGATCTCGAGGCGGCCGTCGGGCAGCTCGCCCGCGAGCGCGATCGCGGAGGCCGGCGGCGTGACGCGGTCGTGCTCCCCGACGAGCACGAGGGCCGGCACCCGGACGTGCTGCACGGCGTGGCGCAGGTCGAGGTCCATCAGGCCGGCGAGCGCCTCGGTCCACACGGCGGACGGGGCTCGTCCGGCGAGCCCCACGACGTAGTCCACGACGTGCGGCGACGCGTGCGGACCGAACTGCGTCACCCGCGCGACGAGGTGCGCGACGTCGGCCGGGCTCGAGAGCACGTACCGGCGGAGGCTGTTCACGCGCCGCGCCGCCTGCGCCAGGGACCCGAGGCGTGGCCGCAAGAGCTCCGTGATCGAGCCCATCGCGCCGCGCAGCAGGTCGGCCGCGGCCGAGCCGGAGAACACGCACCCCGCGATCCGCGAGGCGAACAGGTCGGGGCGGGACTCCGCCATCGCGAGGATCGCCATCGAGCCCATGCTGTGGCCGACCAGCAGGACGGGGCGGTCCGGGGCGACGGCCTCGAGCACGGCCGCGAGGTCGTGCCCGAACGCCGACGGGGAGAGGTCGCCGCTGGCCGCCCGCGCGCTCATGCCGTGCGAGCGGAAGTCGAAGAGCACGCACCGGTACCGGGACGAGAGGTCGGTCCACTGGTAGTGCCAGGTCGTGAGGTCGAGGCTGAACCCGTGCGCGAACAGGAGGATCGGGCGGGACGGATCGCCGGCGGCGCGCACGGCGAGCTCCGTCCCGTCGAAGGAACGGACCGGGCCCAGGTCGTCGGGCGGCAACAGCGACAGCGGCTCGTTCGCCTCGGGGTCCTCGCGGCGCCGGCGGGAGTTGAGCACGCTCCGGCCGAGCACGCCGCCGGCCACCGCTCCCGCCGCGATCCCCGCCGTGAGGACGGCGGTCCGTCGCCGGGTCACGCGGGCCTCGGGGTCACGGCGCGTACTCCCGCGGAACGCGTTCGCTGATGGCGGTCACCATCTCGTAGCCGATCGTGCCGACGTGGGCCCCGAGCTCCTCCGCGGTGATGCGCTCCTCGCCCTGCGCGCCGATCAGCACGACCTCGTCACCCGCGCGGACGTCGTCGCCGTCGCAGTCCACGAGGATCTGGTCCATCGTCACGGTCCCGGCGACCCGTCGGCGGCGGCCGTGGATCAGGACCTCGGCCCGCGAGGAGAGCGCCCGCTGGTACCCGTCCTCGTACCCGACGGGGACGGTCGCGATCGTCGCGTCGCCCTCGAGCGCGTACCGCCACCCGTACGAGACGCGCTCGCCGGCCTCGAGCCGCTTGGTCATCGTCACCGCGGACCGCCACGTGAGCGCCGGTCGGAGCCCGAACGCCGGCCCGATCCCGCCGCCCGGGTCGAGGCCGTACACGGCGGCGCCCGGGCGGACGAGGTCGAGATGCGACTCCGGGAGGCGGATCGTGGCCGCGCTGTTCGCCGCGTGCACGCATGCGGGGCGGACCCCGGCGAGCGCGAGCGCGTCCCGCGCGTCGAGCAGCCGGCGCAGCTGCTCACGCGTGCCGTCGTCGTCCTCCTCGGACGCGGCGAAGTGCGTCCACAGCCCCTCCAGCTCGAGCCCGGCGTCGAGGATCGACCGCGCGAACCCGGTCGCCGCCGACGGCGGCCAGAGCCCCACCCGGTGCATCCCCGTGTCGACCTTCAGGTGCACGCCCACCCGACGGTCGAGCGCGGCGGCTGCCTCCGCGACCCCGGCGAGCCCTTCGGCCGTGTAGACCGTGGGGACGAGCTCCGCCGCGAGCGCCTCCTTCTCCGATCCCGGCGGGAACTCCGACAGCACGAGGATCGGCGCCCCGATCCCCGCGTCGCGGAGGCCGAGACCCTCTTCGACGAGCGCGACCCCGATCCGCGTCGCGCCCGCCTCAAGCGCGGCGCGCGCGACCGGGGCATCGCCGTGCCCGTAGCCGTCGGCCTTCACGACGGCCATCAGCTCGGCGCGCTCGGGCATCAGGAGCCGGACGTTGTGGCGGATCGCGTCGAGGTCCACCTCGACGACGGTCGGGCGGAACCTCGTCACCCGCGACCCACCTCGACGAGCGCGTCCGCCACGCGTTCCAGCACGTCGCCGGCCGTGGTCCCCTCGCCGCGCGTCTCGGCGGCCATCGCCCCCGCGACGCCGTGCACGTACGCCGCCGCGGAGGCCGCGTCGGCCGGCGCGAGGCCGCGCGCCAGCAGCCCGGCGATCATGCCGGTGAGGACGTCGCCGGTCCCGCCGGTCGCGAGGAACGGCCCGCCGGTGGGGTTCACGCGGACCGTGCCGTCCGGCGACCCGACGAGCGTCCGCGAGCCCTTCAGCAGCACGACGGCCTGGGTCTCGGCGGCGAGCTTGCGGACGAGGCCGACGCGGTCGGCGTCGACCTCCCGCGCCGTCACGTTCGCCAGGCGGGCGAACTCGCCCGCGTGCGGGGTGAGGACGAGGTCCGACCGGCGATCGGCGAGCTCGGAGACCCGTCCGGCGAACGCGTTCACGCCGTCCGCGTCGAGCACGATCGGCGCCTCCGCCGAGCGCACGAGAGCTCGGATCCACGGGGCGGTCCGCTCGTCGGTCGTCATCCCCGGGCCGATCGCCACCGATCGCGCCTGCGCGAGGATCTCGGTCAGCCGCTCCGATCCGCCGGCCGCCGTGCCCGCGTCGGTCTCGGGCAGCGGCGCGAACACGGCCTCGCGGACCGAGCCCTGGACGACCGGCAGGATCGACCCCGGCACCGCCACCGCGACGAGCCCCGCGCCGGCCCGATAGGCCGCCGTGGCCATCAGGCCGACCGCGCCGGTCATCGCGCGCGAGCCGCCGATCACGAGCGCGTAGCCGGCCTCGCGCTTGTGGGTCTCGGCCCGCCGGGCCGGGAGCCACCCGGCGACGTCGGCGTCCTCGACGACCGCGAGGTCGCTCCGGAGCAGGTCCTCGGGGAACCCGATGTCGGCGACCTCCACGACGCCGGCGTGCGACGCCCCCGGCAGGAGCACGAGCCCCGGCTTGGCGGCGCCGAACGTCACCGTCAGGTCGGCGCGGACGGCGACCGTCCCCACGGCCCCGGTGCCCCCGTCGACCCCCGACGGGATGTCCACCGCGACGACCGGGACGCCGACGCGCTCGAGCGCGTCGATCGCTTCGGCCGCGCCCCCGTCCGGAGACCCGTGGAACCCCGTCCCGAAGATCGCGTCCACCGCGACGTCGGCGCGGACGAGCTCGCGCTCGGCGGCGGTGACCGACCAGGGACGGACGCTGACGCCCGTCGTCGCGAGCCGCTCGAGGTTCGAGGCCGCGGGTCCCCTCGCCGGCGAGACGCCGCCGAGATCGAGCACCGCGACGCCCATCCCCCACCCCGAGAGGTACCGCGCCGCGACGAACCCGTCCCCGCCGTTGTTCCCCCGACCGCACAGGACCACGGCGCGCCGGCCGTACGAGCCGCCGGCGAGGCGGACGGCGGCGTTCGCGACCGCCCGCCCCGCGTTCTCCATCAGCGTCGCCGCGCCGATCCCGCGCTCCTGGGAGGCGCGGTCGAGCTCGGCCGCCTCGGCGGGCGACAGGATCGGCTTCACGACCGGACCGCCACGGCGAACGCGACCGCGCTCGTCCGCTCGTGGGTGAACGTGATCAGCACCCGCGTGATGCCGAGCGCATCGGCGCGTCGCTTCGCGTTGCCCTCGAGCCGGATCGCCGGCGC
>DATBMU010000087.1:0-11391 GCA_036554665.1 Actinomycetota bacterium
GCGAGGCAAGGTGGTGCTGGTGCCCGAGAACCCGGCGCTCGAGCCGTTCCCGATGGACCCCGAGGGCCGGATCCTCGGCACGGTGGTGGCGGTCCTGCGCAAGCTCTAGGCTCCGTCGCACCCGCGTCCGACGGAGGCAGAGCGATGTCCGAGATCCCACCGTCCCCGCCCGCGCTCGAGCGCCAGATCGCGTCGCAGCCCGACGAGCTCGCGCGCTTGCTCGAGCAGCCGATCCCGCACGAGACGATCGAGGGGATCCTCCAGGCGCACCGGATCTGGCTCGTGGGGACCGGGACGAGCCAGCACGCGGCCGAGCTCGGGGCGATGATGTTCCACGACGCCGGGCGCGGCGCGCACGCGATGAGCTCGATGCACTTCGTGAACTGGGCGCCGCCGATCGACCCGCAGGACGCGGTGATCCTCATCAGCCACAACGCCGGCACCGAGACCGCGTACGCGGGCGCCGCCTGGTCGATCGCGATCCACGCCGGCCTCGCCGTCGTCCCGATCACGCGGCGGGGCGGCGAGATGCCCGGCGCGCTCCAGACGGTCGAGAAGGAGACGTCCCACACCTACACGGTGAGCTACACGGCCGTGCTCCTGCTCCTGGCTCGGATCGCGCGCGAGCTCGGTGCCGAGACGTTCGCCCCGGATGAGCTCGCCCGCGTCCCCGACGCGGTCCGGGCCGCCATCGCCGATCCGGGGATCGAGGACGTCGCGCAACCGGCGCGCCTGCTCGTCCTTTCGGGCGAGGGGCCGGCCTCCGTCACCGCGCGCGAGGGAGCGCTCAAGGTCCGCGAGGCGTCCCGCTTCGCGTGCGAGGGCTACGACATCGAGTACCTGCTCCACGGCCATGCCGTGCCGCTGAACGAGCAGGACCGGCTGGTCCTGCTCACCCCGCCCGACGGCGAGGGGCTCGTGGACGGCGTCGCCCGCGCCGCGGAGACCGAGGGCGTCCCGGTGTCCCGCGTGCACGAGCCGTCGGACCTGCACCCGCTCCTCGCCCAGATCCCCCTCGTCGCCCGCCTGCAGCTCCTCGCGCTCCGGTTCGCCGCCGAGCGCGGCTTCGATCCCGACGTGGCGATCGAGCGGGCGTGGGCGGACGAGGGATTGTGGGCGATCGGCTCGCCGGAGGCGCGCAGAGGGACCTGAGCCGACGCCCTCAGAGGTAGCCGCGCTTCAGCAGCCGGTCGGCGCCCTTGTCGAACCGCTCCTTCGAGACGACCTCGAAGTCCAGCGCGTCCGCGATGCGATCGATCGTGTTGAAGCACAGCGCCACGGCGAGCGCGTCGACCACACCGGCCTCGCTCACGCCCGCCCGGAGCACCGGCGCGACGTCCAGCGCGCCGACCTCATCTGGCCGGAGCGTCACGGTCTCGAGGAGCGCGAGCGTCGCCCGGACCCGCGCGTCGACCGGGGCGGTGCGCCAGTCGCGGAGCACGGCGTCCGTCAGCTCCTTCCCGAAGCTCTTCGACGCGACCGCGCCGTGGGCGCCCGTTCAGAACTCGCATCGGTTCCGTTCGGAGACGAACGCGGCGAACAGCTCCCGTTCGCCGACCGTCCACTCCGACGGACCGCGCATGACCTCCTCGATCAGCACGTTGAAGCGATCCCCGAAGAAGCCGGCGCGGAAGAAGAGCGTCTTCACGACGTCGACCGCCGGCGCGCCGGAAACGATCCGGATCATCGCCAGCTTCGCCTTGGCGGCGAGCCCTCGGCCACGCGCGACCGCCTGGAGCCGCATCAGGCGCCTCCGACGTCGGGCAGGGCCTTCGCCTCCCGGAGCGCGCGCAGTCCCGCGTCGAACCGCTCGCGAGCCGCCCCGAAGGCTGCGGCGACCGTCATCTCGAACACCTCGTCCTCGCTCGCGCCGTCCTCGAGCAGCCCGGCGACCACGCCGTCGGTGATCCGGTACGCGTGCTGGTGGATCGTCTCGACGTAGGCGGCGAACCGCTCCGGGACCCCCTCCCCCGCCGCGGCCGCCCGTCGGGTCTCGGGCTCGAGGACGCCCGGCCCATCGAGCACGGAGCGCCCGAGCGCCTCGACCACCTGCGCATGGCGGGCGAGCGGGTCGGTGGGCTCGGGGGTGGACATCGGCGGCAGTATCGGGCCTGCACCGGGGCGCCGACAACCACGAGGGTCCCCGGCCGGCGCCGGGGCGCCGACAACCACGAGGATCCGCGGCCGGCGCCGCGGCGCGGCGTCAGCCCACGCTCGCGGAGCGCTCGGGCTCCTGGAGGAACGGCCGGACGGCGGCGAGCGTGCGTTCCCCGACCCGGGCGCGCACCCGGGTGCCGGTCTCGAGCACCCGCTCGGAGAGCACCTCGGCCTCGCGGTACAACATCGCGGTCACGTCCTCGCGGCCGAACGGGATCGAGAGCACGACCTCGACCGGGAAGCGGGGCAACGCCCGCTCCACCCGGTCCATGAGCGCGTCGAGCCCATCGCCGGTGACGGCCGAGATCAGGACGGCGTCGCCGTCGATCCGGGCCGCTGCCTGAGCCCGCCGATGCTCGGACAGCAGGTCCGACTTGTTCAGCGCCAGCACCTCGGGGATCCCCGAGGCGCCGATCTCGTGCAGCACGGCACGGACGGCCTCGATCTGCCGCGAGACCTCCGCCGAGGACGCGTCCGCGACGTGGACGATGAGCGTCGAGCGCGCCACCTCCTCGAGCGTCGACCGGAACGCCTCGACCAGGTCGTGCGGAAGCTTGTTCACGAAGCCGACCGTGTCCGACAGCGTCGCCGCGCGACCGCTCGGCAGCTCGATCCGGCGGACGGTCGGGTCGAGCGTCGCGAACAGCTGGTTCGCCACGACGACGTCCGAGCCGGTGAGCGCGTTCATCAGCGTCGACTTCCCGGCGTTGGTGTAGCCCGCGATCGCGATCTGTGGCACCCCCGACCGCTCGCGGCTCGAGCGCTTCACGTCGCGCGTCCGCGTGAGGTCCTTCAGGTCCTTGCGCAGCTTGGAGATCCGCCGCTTGATGTGCTGACGGTCGATCTCGAGCTTGGTCTCGCCCGGCCCGCGGCGGGTCCCGATGCCACCGCCCATCCGGCTCATCGCCTCGCCCCATCCGCGGAGCCGCGGGAGCAGGTAGTTCAGCTGCGCGAGCTCGACCTGCGCCTTGCCCTCGCGGCTGCGCGCGTGCAGCGCGAAGATGTCCAGGATCAAGGCCGTCCGGTCGATCACCTTGACCTTGAGCCGCTCCTCGAGGTTGCGGAGCTGGCCGGGCGACAACTCGTCGTCGAGGATCACGGCCTCCGCTCCCGTGCGGTGGAGCTCGCGATGGATCTCCTCGAGCTTGCCCTTGCCGACGAACGTCGCGGGGTTGGGCTCCTGGCGGGTCTGCAGGATCCGCGCGACCGGCTCGGCGCCGGCGCTGTCGGCGAGTGCGGCGAGCTCGTCGAGATCCGACTCCTCGAGCCCTCGCCCGACGCCGACGAGCACGGCCTTCTCCGGCACCCGGGGTCGCCAGGTCGCGGCGAGCGGCGACTCGAGGGTGGTCGTCTCGTGCGTCCCGCGCGGTCGCCGCCGGCCGTCCTGCGTCATCAGGCGAGGACCCCGCCGAGGCGCTCCATCGCCTCAGCGAGGCGGGCATCGGGGACGGTGAGCGAGAGCCGCACGTAGCCCTCGCCGCGCTCGCCGTAGCCGTTGCCCGGCGCGACGAACACGCCGGCGCGGTCCAGGAGACGGTCGGCGAACGAGACCGAGGTCTCGCCGTCGGGCACCGGCAGCCACACGTAGCACGAGCCGAGCGGCGGCTTCAGCGACCACCCCAGCCCGTTCAGGGTCCCGATCACGAGGTCCCGACGACGCTGGTACACGGCGCGGAGCTCGTCGAGGTGCTCCTCGGGGCCCTCGAGCGCGGCGATCGTCGCGCGCTGGATCGCGGTGAACTGACCGCTGTCCAGGTTCGTCTTCACGACGCCGAGCGCCCGGATCGCCTCCGCGGACCCGGCCGCCCATCCGATCCGCCACCCGGTCATGTTGTAGGACTTCGACGCGGAGCCGAACTCCAGCGCGAGATCCTTCGCGCCGGGTACCTGCAGGACCGACGGCGCGACGTAGCCGTCGAACGTGATCTCGCTGTAGGCGGCGTCGTGAAGCAGGAGCAGCCCGTGCTCGCGGCAGAACGCCACCGCCACCTCGAAGGTCCCGAGATCGGCCACGGCGGCCGTCGGGTTCGCCGGGTAGCCGAGCCACATCGCCTTGGTCCTCGGGCCGACGCGGGCGCGCTCCAGATCGGGCAGGAAGCCGAGCTCGGCGGGCGTGGGCAGCGACACCGGCGTCCCGCCGGCGAGCTTCGTCGAGACCCCGTACACGGGGTACCCGGGGTCGGGGATCAACGCCTCGTCGCCGGGATCGACGAACGCGAGCGCGATGTGCCCGATCCCCTCCTTCGAGCCGATCAGCGCGACGACCTCCGTCTCCGGGTCGAGCGCGACGCCGAACCGCCGGCCGTACCACTCGGCCACCGCGCTGCGGAACTCGGGCGAGCCCCAGTACGACGGGTAGCGGTGGGTCTCGGCGTCGGTGACCGCCTCCCGCATCGCCTCGACCACGTACGCCGGCGTGGGCAGGTCGGGATCGCCGACGCCCAGCGAGATCACGTCGACGCCCTCCGCGCGCTTGGCCGCGACCTTCCGATCGAGCTCCGCGAACAGGTAGGGCGGGAGCGACTCGATCCGCCGAGCGACCCTCACGCCGGGGTCCCGCGCACGGCGAGCCACGCGGCGTCGATCGACCCCTCGAGCACGCGCTCGGCCGGACCGGTCAGGAGGACCTCGTCCGCCGTCCGCTCGACGATCAGCGCGCCGCCGGGGAACCGGACCTCGGCCCGGGCGGGGACGAGCCCCGCCTCGTTCGCGGCGACGAGCGCGGCGCACGCACCCGTGCCGCACGCCATCGTCTCCCCCGACCCGCGCTCCCAGACGCGCGCCCGGACGGCCCCGTCCTCCACGGAGACGAACTCCACGTTCGTCTTCTCCGGGAAGCGGTCGTCGCGCTCGATCCGGGGCCCGAGCGCGCGCACGTCGAACTCGGACGGGTCGCGCTCGACGAAGAGCACGAGGTGCGGGTTGCCCATCGAGACCGCGCTCGCCTTGAACGTCCGTCCGTCCACCTCGAACGGCTCCGTCAGGAACACGTCCGTGGGCGGGCCCATCATCGGGATCCGTGCGAGCTCGAACGCGGGAGGGCCCATCCCGACCGTGACGGCGCGCACGACGCCGCCGTCGACGTCCAGCGAGAGGTGCCTCACGCCCGCGCGCGTGCCGACATCGAGCTCCGTGGCCTCGGTCAGCCGGCGTTCGAACACGAGCTTGCCCAGGCATCGAATGCCGTTGCCGCACATCTCGGCCAGCGAGCCGTCCGCGTTGCGGTAGTCCATGAAGAAGTCGGTCCCGGCCTCCCGCCCTCGCGTCACGCGGATCACGCCGTCGGCGCCGACCCCGCGGTGGCGGTCGCAGACCGCGGCCACGAGCTCGGCGGAGAGCGGTCGCTCGTCCTCGAGGTCCTCGAGCAGGACGAAGTCGTTGCCGGTCCCGTGGTACTTCCAGATCCTCAGCTCATCCATCGAGGTACTCCGCGATCTCGCCGGCGACGCTCGTCGCGCCCTCGGGGCCCGAACCGAACCACCGGATCCGGGGGTCCCTGCCGAGGAACGCCATCTGGCGCCGCGCGAGCGCCTTCGTCCGCCGAACCGTGCCCGCCACGGCCTCCTCGAAGGTCAGCTCCCCGGCCAGGTGACGCGCGAACTCAGCGTACCCGATGGCCTGCGACGCGGTGAGCCATCCACCGAACCCGTCCGCGACCAGCCGACCCACCTCGTCGACCAGGCCAGCCTCCGTCATCCGGCGCATCCGCGCCTGGATCCGCTCGCCGAGCGTCGTCCGCTCGATCCGCACCCCGGCCGCCCGAACCCGGTCGGGCTCGTAGCGCTCCCAGTCCGCCGCGAAGCTCGAGAAGGGGCGCCCGGTGAGCTCGGCCACCTCCAGCGCTCGAACGATCCGCCGGACGTTCGCCGGTTCGATCCTGCCTGCGGCGACGGGATCGGCGCGCGCGAGACGCTCGTACATCTCGAGCGCGCCCACACGGCCGGCCTCCGCCTCCAAGCGCTCGCGCACGTCGGGATCGGTCGCGGGGAACGCCAGATCGTCGACCACGGCGCGCAGGTACAGGGCCGTGCCGCCCACGAGCAGCGCCCGCCGTCCGCGCGCGCGGATCCTCCGGACCGCGGCGCACGCGAGCTCCTGGTACCGAGCCACGCTGAAGGGCTCCGAGGGCTCGACGACGTCGATCAGGTGGTGCGGGACGAGCTCGCGTTGCTCGGGCGTCGGCTTCGCCGTGCCGATGTCCATCCCCCGATACACCAGCATCGAGTCGGCCGAGACGATCTCGGCGTCGAGGCGGACCGCGAGCTCGATCGCCGCCTCGGTCTTGCCCGACGCGGTCGGACCGACGAGCGCGAGGAGCGGCGGATCGGTCCGCGCTTCGACCGCCATCACGCGACGGCGACCGGCTCCCGGACGAGCTCGCCGTCGAGGTGGTGCGGGTGCGCGCCGACGATCTGCACCTGGAGGAAGCTGCCCGGCCGGTGCTCGCCGTCGACGTGCACGACCCGGTTCGTCCTCGTGCGGCCCTGGACGCGGCCTTTGCGGCCGGTCCCCTCGACCAGGACCTCGACGGACGTGCCGATCTGCTCTCGCATCCGCTCGAGGGAGATGGCCTCCTGCAGGGCGACGAGCCGCTCGAAGCGCTCCTGGACGACCTCCTTCGCGACCTGCCCGTCCATCGTCGCCGCCCGCGTGCCGGGCCGCGGCGAGTACTGGAAGGTGTACGCCTGGTCGAACCTCGCTCGGCGGACCACGTCGAGCGTCTCGAGGACGTCGTCCTCGGTCTCGCCGGGGAAACCGACGATGACGTCGGTGCTGATCGCGATCTGGGGGATCCGCGTTCGGATCCGCTCGAGCCACCCCAGGTAGCGCTCCCGGCGGTAGCTGCGCTGCATGGCCTTCAGCACCCGATCCGAGCCGGACTGGAGCGGGAAGTGGATGTGCTCGCAGACCTTGTCGCTCGAGGCCATCGCCTCCACCACGTCGGAGGTGAAGTCGCGCGGGTGGGGGCTCGTGAACCGGATGCGGCGCAGGCCCTCGACCTCGTTCACTGCGCGCAGGAGATCGGCGAACAGCGGGCGGGGAGACGATCCCGGGACGGTAACGTCCCGCCCGTACGTATTGACGTTCTGGCCGAGCAGCGTGACCTCGACCACGCCGCGGCGGACGAGCCCCTGGACCTCCGCGAGCACGTCGCCGAGCGCCCGGGACCGCTGCGGTCCGCGGACGAGCGGGACGATGCAGAACGTGCACGCGTTGTCGCAGCCGACGGCGATCGACACCCACGCGTGGTGCGCGACGTCCCGGAGCGCCGGCAGGGCGCTCGGGAAGGTCTCGGTGCTCTCGCGGACGTCCATCTGCGGGCCCTCGGCCTCGGCGCGATGGAGCAGGTCGAGCAGCCCCGGCAGCGCATGCGTGCCGACCACCACGTCCACCCACGGTGCGCGGCGCTGGATCAGACCGCCGTCCTTCTGCGCGAGGCACCCGGCGACCACGATCCGGAGCCGGGGGTTGCGCTCCTTCATCGGCCGCAGGTGCCCGAGGTTGCCGTACAGGCGGTTGTCCGCGTTCTCCCGGATCGCGCAGGTGTTGAACACGATCACGTCGGCCTCGGACGCCTCCGCGGTGGACACGAGGCCGTCCGAGGACAGGAGGCCCGCGATCCGTTCGGAGTCGTGCTCGTTCATCTGGCACCCGAACGTGCGTAGGAGGTACCGGCGCCCCGTCACGCTCCGAGCGTACCGGATGCCCGTCGCGCCACGGCCGGTCAGGGCCCGAGCCGGTATCCCATCCCCCGTGCCGTGAGGATGAGGTCGTTGCCGAGCTTGCGTCGCAGGTACCCCACGTAGACGTCCACGACGTTCGATCCTGGGTCGCGGTCGTAGCCCCACACCAGGCTGAGGAGCTGTTCCCGCGAGAGCACCTGTCCCGGGTTGCGGAAGAACGTCTCGGCGAGCGCGAATTCCCGCGCCGAGAGCTCGACGTCGCGGCCTCCCACCCTGGCCAGTCGGGTCCGCAGGTCCAAGACGACGCCGCCCGCAGCGAGCTCGCTCGCCTCCGGCGCACCTTCACGGCGCAACCGAGCCCGGATCCTGGCCATGAGCTCCTCGAACCGGAATGGCTTCGTCACGTAGTCGTCGGCGCCTCGATCGAGACCGAGCACGGTATCGTTCGGCTCCGACCGCGCCGTCAGGATGATCACGGGGATCGCGTTGCCTCCTCGGCGGAGCTCCTCGAGCACCGAGAGCCCGTCGCGGGTCGGCAGGCCGAGATCGAGCACGAGGAGGTCGAACCCGCCGGTCCGTGCGAGGGCAAGCGCCGACGCGCCGTCCTCGACGACGGTGGGCGCGAAACCGTTCGCACGCAGGCCGCGCTCGAGGAACGAGGAGATCCCGGTCTCGTCCTCCGCGATCAGGATCCGAGCCCCGCCCATCACGCGACGTCCGGATCCGGTGGGGTCTGGTCGACCGGGATCTCTATCGTGAACGTGGCTCCCTCGCCCGGTTCGCTCTCGACCCATACGCGGCCGCCGTGCCCCTCCGCGATCGCCCTGACGATGGCGAGCCCGAGCCCGGCGCCGCCCGAGCGCCGTGCTCCGGCGCGCGCGAAGCGATCGAAGACCCGGTGCGCCACCTCGGGAGGCACCCCCGGCCCGTCGTCGTGCACCCAGAACCGCGCTCGCCCGTCTTCGATCGACGAGCCGAGCTCGATCTTCCCCCTCGTCGTCGTGTGATCCACGGCGTTCTGAACCAGCTGGATGAGGGCCTGCGTGAGCCGCTGCCGGTCACCCACCAACGTGCCGGCCGCCGTCGGCCCCACCACGAAGCGGCGATCCGCGAGCGCCGCCGCCTTCTCGTGGACCTCGGCCGTCAACGCCGCCACGTCGACAAGATCGTAGACGAGGAACTCGGGCTGGCGGGCCTTCGCCAGCAGGAGGAGGTCGTCGACCATGCGGCTCATGCGGTCGAGCTCGCTCGTTGCGATCGCGATGGCGCGGCTCCGTTCCGCGGGGTCCTCACTCAGCGTCTCGAGCTGACCCCGTACGATCGTGATCGGCGTGCGGAGCTCGTGTCCGGCGTCGTCGACGAACGCCCGTTGGGCGACGAACGCGCGCTCGAGCCGCTCCAGGAGGTCGTTGAACGTCCCGGCCAGGTGCGCGATCTCGTCATCGCCTCGGACGTCGAGGCGACGGCTCAGGTCGCTCTCCGAGATCGTTCGGGCGGCTGCCTCGACCTCTTGCACGGGACGGAGGATGCGTCGGGCGAGGAAGAACGCGAGCGTCGAGCCGATCAGCAGCGCCGCGACACCGACGAGCGCGGCCGCACGAACGGCCTGACCGATCACATCCGCCTCGAGGTCACGGAACACGGCGGCGACGAACACGGCCCGGATCTCGTCTCCGTCCTCGATCGGAACGGCGAGGTAGCGGACCAAGCCGTCCGGGGTCTGGATCGCACCCGCGTCCGTTCCCCCGATCGAGCCCCATCGATCCAGTAGCACGGGATCGGTCGAGAGGTCGTACGGCGGTTCGTTCCGGCTGGCCCGATACAGCTCCCCCTCCACGAACGTCAGGAAGAACTCGTTGCGCGCCGGCACGTTCCGTTCGAGGAAGACGTCGAGGACCCTGCGCACGTTCGACCCGAAGGGCTCGCCGGTCTCCGGATCGACGCCGAGCTCGATGAGGCGAGTGAGCTCCCGGGTCTCCTGCACGAGATCGTCGTCGATCCGGTCGTCCAGGCTCGCGAGCAGGAGCTGACGGACGACGATGACCGACACCATGGTCGCGATGCTCATCAGGAGGATGAAGGAGGCGAGGATCCGCACGGTGATGCTCGATCGCCAGCGACGAAGGGCACGCCCGGACGCCACCGGCCCCCGGAGGTCGTCCCCGGGGGCCGGTGGTACTGCGCGGCCGCTCGACTCAGGTACCTCCGTCGGAGACGCTGCCGCCGTCGCGGGAGGCGCCTCCGCCTCCGCTGGCGGCATCTCGGGAGACGCTGCCGCCGCCGGTGGCGGCGTCGGTCTCCGCCCCGACGACGCGGCTGGACCCGGTTCCGGTCCCCCGGCCGTGGCTGGTGTCCCCGTCCCGCGTCCCGTCGCGTCCGTCGTCGGTCGCGTCGGCGGCTCGTTCCCTGCTGCCCTGGTCGCCTGAGTCGGATCCCTTCCGGTCGTCATCCCCGTCATCGTCTCGAACTTCGGCGTCGGGCGCAGCGTCCTCCCGCCGGGCAGCCTCGTCATCGAGCTCGAGAGCATCGACCACGGTCGGGCCGTCCCACGGCTGTGCGACGAGCACTCCCATGCCGAGCCCGACCACCGCCGTCAACCCGAGCACCGCCATCCGTCCCCACCGCATCGTGATCTCTCCTTCCGGTTCCCTCAGCGGGGCTTCAATCGATTCAGGACGAGGCGCCTCGGTCGCCGCAGCAAGGGTTCGACCACCTCGGCCACCTCGGCGGCGCTCGGACGCTCCGACGGCTCGAAGGCCATCGACGCCGTGACGGCCTGACGCAGTTCCGCCGCCACGTGCTCCGGCAACGGTCGGGCCTTCGCCGTCAGCTGCGGGTACCGCTCCGCGAGCGAGGCTGTCTCCTCCCGCGTGCCGGCCGGGAACGCCGGCTTGCCGGCGATGGCCTCGTACAGCGTCACCCCGAGGCCCCAGACGTCCGCCGCCGAACCCACCCGCCCCGGGGCCACGTCCACCTGCTCGGGGGCCATGTAGGCGTCCGTCCCGACCGCCGCATCCAGGGCCGCCGCCGCCCCGAACGGGCGCGCGATGCTGAGATCGATCAGCCGCGGCGGCCCTCCCATGATCAGGTTCTTCGGCTTCACGTCGAGGTGCACGACCTCACGACCGTGCAGGTAGTGCAGCGCTGAGGCCACCTCGACGGCCAGCGGGGCGGCCTGCTCCGTCTCGAGCGGGCCGAACCGACGGATCAAGGTGGAAAGCCTCGGTCCCTCTACGTGCTCGAGGACGAGATGCGGACGCTCCTCGTCGATCCCAGATCGCAGCAGCCGCGCGATCGCGGGGTGGTTGAGCGAGCCGAGGACCTCGGCCTCGCTCCGCAGTCCTCGGAGCGCCCCGTCGTCGTCAACGCGGTCCGGACGGAGGACCTTCGCGACCACCGTATGCAGGAGCCGCTCGTCGAACGCCAGGTACGCCTCGTACCGGGAACCGCCGCCGAGCAGCTCGAGCGCCACGAGACCTCGGGCGATCGAGTCCCCGGGGGCGAGCCCCCAGGCGGTCTCGGTCCGTTCGATCGTGGTCGTCACCATCAC
>DATBMU010000130.1:0-8082 GCA_036554665.1 Actinomycetota bacterium
CCGGGAGGAGGGCACGTGCTGGAGATCCGACGCGACGCCGAGATCCACGCCGAGGACGGCGGCTGGTTCCGGGCCCGATGGCACTTCTCGTTCGATCGGTACCGCGATCCCGAGCAGATGGGCATCGGGCCGCTCCGGGTCTTCAACGACGACCGGCTCGTGCCCGACGCCGCCTGGCCGATGCATCCGCACGCCGACGTCGAGGGCATCACGTACGTCGTCGAAGGGACGTTCGAGCACGCGGACTCGCTCGGCGAGGACGGGCGGCTCGGGCCCGGGGGCGTTCAGCGCATGACCCTCGGCTCCGGCGCATCGCACTCCGAGCGCAACGGGTCGGCGACCGAGCCGATGCGGTTCCTGCAGTTCTGGATCCTGCCCGACACGCCGTCGCTCCCACCCAGCGTCGAGCAGCGGCAGTTCACGCGCGAGGAGCGGGGCGGACGCCTGCTCCGTGTGCTGGGTCCACCGGGCGGCGACACCGTGACGGTCCACCAGGACGCGTCGGCGTTCGTCGCCGCGCTCGAGCCCGGCGACGAGGTCGAGCATGTCTTCGCCGAGGGACGCGCGGGTTACCTGTACGTGATCGGCGGCGTGGTGCGGCTCAACGACGACGAGACGCTCGCCACCGGCGATGCCGTGAAGGCGTACGGTCCCGACCGTGTCCGTGTCCGGGCGGACGAGGACGCCGAGCTCATCCTGGTCGAGGTCCCCGAGCGCTTCACGCCCGTCGGCGTCTGGGCGCGCTGACCTCCGGGTCAGCCGCGCTGAGTGACCGCGGCCCGTCGCTCGTCCCGCGCTACGAACTCGATCCGGCTGGTCTCGCGACGCAGGTGGAGCACCACGATCCTGATCGGGACGGCGATCGGGGCGACGACCGCCGCGAGGATCATCATCGAGACGAGCGCGTACCGCCGGATGCGCCTGGCCACGGTGCCATGTTCCCACGCCGCCGGGGGGCGCCCCGCCGGCCCCGATCGTGGCCTGGGGAGCGAAGACCCGCCCCGGGGTAGGGTTCGGAGGCGATGCGGATCCTCGTCCTGGGCGGAACCCGGTTCGTGGGTCGGGCGTTCGTGGAGGAGGCGCTCGCCGCGGGTCACGAGGTCACGCTGTTCAACCGCGGCAAGAGCGGTCCGGACCTGTTCCCCGACGTGGAGACGGTCCTCGGCGATCGCGAGCACGACCTGTCCGCGCTCGGGTCGGGGTCGTGGGATGCGGTGTTCGACCCGTCGTGCTACGTGCCTCGGATCGCACGGGTCGCGGCCGACGCGCTCCGGGATCGGACGGCCCACTACGCGTTCATCTCGAGCGTGTCGGCCTACGCCGACGAGACGACCACCGGCCAGGACGAGAGCGGTCCGCTCGCCACGCTCGACGACCCGACGAACGAGGACGTGACGGACCGCTCGTACGGGGCCCTCAAGGTCCTGTCCGAGCGGGAGGTGCAGCGCGTGTTCGGCGATCACGCGCTGGTCCTTCGCCCCGGTTACATCTGCGGACCGTACGACCTGATCGACCGGATGCCGTACTGGCTGCGTCGCGTCGAGCGGGGCGGCGAGGTGATGGCCCCGGAGCGACCGGACTTCCCCGTTCAGCTGATCGACGCTCGGGACATCGCCCGGTTCGCCTTGCTGATGGCCGGGGCGGGCCGGGGCGGCGTGTTCAACCTGTGCGCGCCGCCCGAACCCCACCGCTTCGGCGACCTGCTCGGGACGGCCGCGCGGGTCGTGGGGCAGCGCGACCTGCGCTGCACGTGGGTGTCGGCGGACTTCCTCCACGAGCACGAGCTCGACGGGTGGGAGGCGCTGCCCTGGTGGGTCCCCGAGGGCGAGTACGCCACCACGAGGTTCGACGCCACGCGCGCGTTCGAGGCGGGGCTCCGGGCCCGTCCGGTCGAGGAGAGCTTCCGGGACTGCTGGGCGTGGGACCGGACGCGCGGGGGCGAGCCGCTGCGGTCGGACCGGGGGCTCGAGCCGGAGCGCGAGGCCGAGCTGCTGGCCGCCTGGCACGGGCGGGCGTCGTGACCACGACCGGCCTGCCCGAGCTCCGGATCGAGCTCGCTCCGGCGGCCGAGTCGCTCGGGCGCGCCGGCCGGCGCGTCGTCGACCTGCTGCGCTCGATCGAGGACCCGGGGGCGCCGACCCGGGGGCTGTCGTGGACGCTCGGCGAGCTCACCGCGCATCTCGCCGCCAGGACCGAGCTGTTCGCCGGGTACCTCGCCGGCACGGCCACGCCCGAGGGCGAGATCTCCCAGATCGCCGCCAACAACGAGCGGCAGATCCGCGAGGCGGCGGACGTCCCGTTCGAGACGCAGATCGAGCTGATCTCGGCGAGCGTGGCGGCCTTCGTCGAGCGGACGAAGGGCCGGCTCGCCTCGGATCCCTATCCCTGGTACTCGGGGGTGACCCTCGACGTCTCGACCGGGACCGGCATCGCGCTCGCCGAGCTGCTCGTCCACGGGTACGACGCCGCCCGCTCGATCGACCGGCCATGGCCGATCGCGGCCGAGGACGCTCGGACGATCATCCGCGCGTCGCTCGCGCGCGCGCCGCACTACCTCGACCCCCGCCGCACGGGTGGCAAGCGCGTGACCTACCGGCTCCTCGTCCGCGGCGGTCCGAGGGCGCGCCTGCGGATCCACGACGGCACAGCCGACGTCGAGGACGCGGACGGGCCCGCCGACTGCACGATCCGCGCGGACCCGGTCGCGCTCACGCTCGTCTCGTACGGCCGGATGAGCCGGTGGCGGGCCGCCGTGCGAGGCAAGCTCCTCGCGGGTGGTCGCAAGCCGTGGAAGGCTATGTCGTTTTCACGGTCGTTCGTGCGCCCATGACGTCGCCCGGATCCGCCGCCGACGGAACGCGGGAGCGGGTGCTCGAGGCCACCGGGCTGCGCAAGGCGTTCGGCGACCGGCTGGCCGTGGACGACGTCGGGTTCCACATCTCGGTCGGCGAGACCTACGGCCTGCTCGGCCCGAACGGGGCGGGCAAGACGACGACGATCTCGATGGTGTGCGGGCTCCTGGAGCGCGATGCCGGCGAGGTCACCGTCGACGGGCGGGCCGTGGACACGCGGACGACGCAGGCTCGCGAGGCGATCGGTTACGTCCCGCAGGAGCTCGCGATCTACCCGGACCTGACGGGGCGCGAGAACCTCCGCTTCTTCGGGCGCCTGTACGCGCTCGCGGGCGACGACCTCGATCGCAGGGTCGACGAGGTCCTCGAGATCGTCGACCTCGCCGATCGGGCGAACGACCGCACCGGCGAGTACTCCGGCGGGATGAAGCGCCGGCTGAACATCGGGCTCGGCCTGCTGAACCGCCCGAAGCTCCTTGTCCTGGACGAGCCGACCGTGGGCGTCGACCCGCAGAGCCGCAACGCGATCCTCGGCAGCGTGGAGCGGTTCCGGGAGCAGGGCCTCGCCGTCCTGTACACGACGCACTACATGGAGGAGGCCGAGCGCCTCTGCGACCGCGTCGGGGTGATCGACGAGGGCCGTCTGATGGCCGAGGGGACGCGCCGCGAGCTCGTCGCGATGGTCGGCGAGCAGGACCGGGTCTCGCTCCAGGCGACCGGCGACCTGGCCGCGGCGGAGGCGGCGGTGCGTGCGCTCGAGCCGGTGGTCGGCGTGAGCCGCCGCGAGGAGGGGTTGGACCTCGTGGTGCGCGCCGCGCGGACGGCGCTCCCGCAGATCCTGACGACGGTGGCCGAGGCCGGCGCCGACGTCTCGACCGTGGAGGTGACGGAGCCGAACCTGGAGGCGGTGTTCCTCCACCTCACCGGCAAGGCGCTCCGCGACTGACGGATGCGGCGGGCGCTGGCGATCGCGGCGAAGGACCTGCGGTTGCGGATCCGCGACCGCTCGGCGTTCGTGATCGGGTTCCTCGTGCCGTTCGGGCTCGCCGGGATCTTCAGCCTCACGCTCGCGGACGTGGACGACGGGGAGGGCTTCTCCACGACCTTCGCGATCGTCGACCTCGACGGCGGCCACCTGGCGACCGGCTTCGGCGAGCTGCTCGCGTCGCTGGACTTCGTCGAGCTGGAGGACGCGGCGTCCGTGGCCGACGCCGAGCGCCTGGCGGAGGAGGGCGGGATCGACGCCGCCTTCGTGCTCCCGGAGGGGTTCTCCGACGGCGTGTCGGCCGGCCGCGGCGGCGAGATCCGGATCATCGCGGATCCGAGGAGCGACATCGGCGGGCTCGTCGCCCGCTCGCTCGCGCGGTCGTTCGCGAGCGACCTCGATGCGGTCCAGCTCTCGGTGGCGACGGCGATCGCGTCCGGTGCGCCCGCGGAGGACGCGGCCGCCCTCGCCGAGCTCGCGTCCGCGACCCCGGCAGCGGTCACCCTGAACCGCGACACGGCCGAGTCCCAGGTGCTGTCGGCAACCACGTTCTCCGCGATCGGCATGGCGGTGTTCTTCGTCTTCTTCACCGTGGAGTTCGGCGTCCGCAGCCTGCTCGAGGAACGCGAGCAGGGGACCCTGGCCCGGCTCCTGGTCGCCCCGCTCGAGCCGGCCTGGGTCATCGCGGGCAAGGTCGCCGCCGGGTTCCTCGTCGGGGTCGTCAGCATGTCGGCGCTCGTGCTCGCCACCTCCGCGTTCCTGAACGCGGACTGGGGCGATCCGGTGGGCGTCGCGCTCATGGTCCTGTTCGGCGTGGCCGCGGCGGTCGCCCTGATGGCCCTGATCGCGACGCTCGCGAAGAGCCCGCAGCAGGCGGCGGGCTACGCGTCGTTCGTCACGGTGGTGCTCGGCCTGTTCGGGGGGACGTTCTTCCCGATCTCCCAGGCCTCGTTCCTCGGCACGCTCACGCTCCTCGCGCCGCAGGCGTGGATGATGCGCGGGTTCCAGGACCTCGCCGCGGGCGGGACCGTCGCCGACATCGCCCCGTCTCTGATCGCACTCGCGATCTTCACGATCGTGACGGGGAGCATCGCGGTCGCCCGCTCGAGGATGTTGATCGGGCGATGAAGCCACTCGCGATCGCCGCGATGAACCTCCGGCGCGTGTTCCGCGACCGCATCGGCGCCTTCTTCATCCTCGTCTTCCCGTTCATGATCATCCTCGCGATCGGCGCCGTCTTCGGCTCGGGGTTCACCCCGGTCGTCGCGGTGGTCTCGGAGGGGAGCGGGGCGCTCGGCGAGGACCTCGTGGCGCGGCTGGAGCGCACGGACGGGCTCGAGGTCCGTGCGTACAGGGACCGGGAGGCGCTCACGACCGCGGTCGAGCGGGGCGAGGCGGAGGCCGGCCTGGTGATCGTCCCGGGCTACGACGAGCGCGTGCGGTCGGGCGCCGCCGTGGAGTTGCCGTTCATCGCTCGTCCCGCGGGCGCCGGGTCCGAGGTCGGGCTGACCGTGGACTCCGTGATCGCGGAGCAGGCCGCGGCGATCCGCGCGGCCCGCGTCGTCGAGGCCGAGGGGCTCGCGACGTTCGAGGACGCCCTCGCTCGCGCCCGGGCGCTGCGGCCGACGCTCCCGGGGGTTGGGGTCCGCGAGACGGTCGCCGGCGGATCCGACACGGAGGGCGACTTCGACTTCGGTGCGGCGCAGGAGACGATCCTGTTCATCTTCGTGATCTCGCTCGCGGCCTCGGGGATGCTGATCGAGTCCCGCCGCCTGGGCGTCTCGCGGCGGATGCTCGCGTCGCCGACCCCCGCGGGATCGATCCTGATCGGCGAGACGTTCGGACGGTTCGCGATCGCGCTGTTCCAGGGCATCCTGATCTACGTCGTCACGCTGCTGGTGTTCGGCGTGGACTGGGGCGATCCGGTGGCGGGCATGGCGATCATCGTGCTGTTCGCCCTCGTCGGCACCGGCGCGGCGATGCTGATGGGCTCGAGCCTCCACAACGCCGAGCAGGCGAGCTCGCTCGGCGTGTTCATCGGGCTCGGCTTCGCCGCGCTCGGCGGGTGCATGGTGCCCCTCGAGGTCTTCCCGCCGGCCATGGTGCGCGTCGCGCACGTCACGCCGCACGCGTGGGCGTTGGACGCGTTCGACGAGGTCCTGCGGGAGGGCGGCACGATCGCCGACATCGTCCCCGAGCTCGCGATCCTGGCCGCCTACGCGACCGTGCTGCTCGTGGGCGCGACCGTGTTCTTCCGGCGCCGGCTCACCTCACCGGAGGCGTCCACGTAGACTCGCCCGGATGACCGGCGAGCGCAGGATCGTGGTCCTCGCGAACGGGCCCTACCGCGTCGAGGGAGGGGTCCGGCTCCTGCGGACCGCGATCGTGAAGTCGGACCGAGGCGAGCCCATCCGCTGGGAGGAGGGGCCCGACTTCGAGGTGGCGGACACCTACGAGCTCTGCCGGTGCGGGGGCACGCGGACGATGCCGTTCTGCGACCATGCGTGCGACGCGAACGGGTTCGAGGGCACCGAGACGGCGGACCGGGGACCGGTCGCCGCGCGGCGCGCGCCGTGGGAGGGCGACGGCGTCGTGCTCTACGACGACCTGTCGCTCTGCACGCACGCGGGGTTCTGCACGAACCTGCGGACCACGGTGTGGACGCTCGCCGAGGAGGCCGGGGACCCGGACGCCGCCGAGGAGTTCACCGCGATGGTCCATCGGTGTCCGAGCGGCCGCCTGGCCTTCGCCCCGGAGGACGACCCGGACGCGCTCGTCGAGCCGGACCTCGAGCCGTCGATCGGCGTCGAGCCCGACGCCTCGTACTGGGTCCGCGGCGGCATCCCCGTGATCTCGGAGGACGGCGCCGCGTACGAGGTCCGGAACCGCCAGACGCTCTGCCGGTGCGGCCGCTCGGGGAACAAGCCGTTCTGCGACGGGAGCCACCGGGCGGTGGGGTTCGTCGAGCCGGCGATGCCCAGCTCGGTGTCCTCCGACCGCTAGGACGCCGCGGTCCGCGCGAGGTCGCCGTCCAGGTCGGCGGGGCCGTACCGCTCCTTCCGGACGCGCAGATCCAAGTAGATCAGGATCCCCACGAGCGCCGTGTACGGCATCGTGATCGTCGACGCGATGGCCTGCCCGATGCCCCGCGCGAACGTGTTGTCGCCGAACGGCGCGGTGAGTATCCCGCCGGCGATGCCGGTGAGCAGGCCGGCGACGACGATCGTCGCGAACACGTGCCAGCCGAAGCCCTTGACGAGGTTCCAGGACCTGCCGAGTGCCGCGGTCCCTCGACGGTCCTCGATCACGAGCGCGGGGAGCGAGCAGGTCAACATCGTCAGGAAGAAGAGCCCGGGGATGATCAGCAGGAGGAGCCCCCCGGCGATCGCGAGCCCTGCGAGCAGGCCGACCAGGATGATCGAGCCCAGACGAGCCAGTCCGTACCGGTAGCTCTCGCGGACGTCGAGATCGCGACCGAGGAACGTGCCGGCCGATGCCCGTGTGATCGCGCCCGTCACGATCGCCCACATCAGGACCGAGAACACGGCCACGACGATCGAACCGAGCACCGCGGCCAGGACGCTCCCGTCCGCGACCTCCACGCCGTCCCGTGTCTCGATGAAGGCCTCGCCGATCACGAGGTCCACGAGCAAGACCTGGAGGACCGCGAGCGGGATCACGATGATCGCGACCGTGGCGATCAGGTTCTGCCAGTGCTCCCGGTACAGCGCGAAGGCGTGCGCCAGGATCTCGGTGACGCGCCGCGGGCGGAACAGCCGCGGGCTCTCCGGTGGCTCGGGGACGGACGGGGTCGAGGCCATCAGGCGAGGGACCCCTCGACGGTGTCCCCGTCGCGAACGACGGCTCCGTCGGGATCGAGGCCGGCGGCGCGGCGTGCACGCCGATGGCGCAGGAGGTCGTAGCACCGGTCCAGCTGGACCGCGATCTCCTTCAGGCGCTCCCGCTCGCTCGTCGAGGCCTCGCCCCGAGACTCCTTCTCGAAGAGGGCGTGCTCCTCGTGCGCGAGCTGCTCGATCCGATCCATGACGTCCTGGTCGTCGCGGGCCATCCTGCCGCCTCCATGCTCCGAGCCCCGGAGCCGAGCCTATCGCCTCCGAAGGAGCGGTGACGCGCCCTGGGACCCGCCGCGAGCACGGACACGACGGGGAGATCGCGAAGCGGGAGGTGTGTTCCGCCGGGGGGAGGAGCGTCAGGCGGTCGCGCCGGACGCGGCGACCGCGAGGT
>DATBMU010000139.1:0-6515 GCA_036554665.1 Actinomycetota bacterium
GTCTCGCCGTCGACGCTCCACACGCGCAGGGGCCGCTCGATGCCCTTGACGGTGACGTCGCCTAGATCGGTGAACGCGAAGCCGCGCGCGTCGCGCCGCGTGCGATCGCCGACGACGACGCCCCCGGGTTGCGCGAGGGCCTGCAACCGCGCGGCGATGTTCACGGCCTCGCCGGTGACGATGCCCTCCTCGGCCGCGTGCGTGATCACGTCGCCGGTGTTCACGCCGATCCGCAGCGCGAGCTCGCCGCCCGCCTTCGCCGCGAGCTCGCGGTTCAGCTCGGCCAGCCGCGCGTGCATCGCGAGCGCGCATCGCACGGCGCGCTCGGGATCGTCCTCGTGCGCCGCCGGCGCGCCGAACGCGGCCACGACGGCGTCCCCGATGAACTTCTCCACCGTGCCACCGAAGCGGTCCACCTCCTCGGCCATCGCGTCGAAGTACGGACGCAGGATCCCGCGGAGGTCCTCGGGATCCAGGCGCGACGCGAGCTCGGTCGACGCCGCCAGGTCGGCGAAGAGCATCGTGACGACCTTGCGCTCCTCGACCGCCTCGCTGGCCGGGGTCGACGCGTCCAGCGCCGTGCCGCACGCGCCGCAGAAGCGGTTCGCGGCGGGGTTCTCGGCGCCGCACGTGGGGCACGTCCGGGCGAGCGACCCGCCGCACGAGCCGCAGAAGCGGTTCGCCGACGGGTTCCCGGCGCCGCAGGTCGGGCACGCGATCTCGGACACGGGATGCTCCCTCGGGCGTCGGTCGCTCGTGCGGGCGGTGGCAGGAGCCGCGTTCCGGGGGGAGGAGTCGAACCTCCATCGAGGGCTCCAAAGGCCCGCGTCTTGCCGTTAGACCACCCCGGACCGGATGGATTATCCCCGTTCGCGGGCCGGCCGCTCCGCCGGGGGCCCGGAGGCCACCACGCCCTCGAGCGGGCCGGCGATCCGTTCCGCGTGGTCGCGGTCGCGTGCGAGCCCGACGACCGCGGAGCCGCTCCCCGTCATCACCGCTCCGAGCGCGCCGGCCTCCCGCACGCGCTCCTTCGTCCGACCGATCTCCGGGTGCCGCCGGACGACCGGGCCCTCGAGGTCGTTGAACAGGAGCGGGCCGAGCGCCAGGGGGTCCCCGGCCGCGGCGGCCTCGAGCACGGGCTCGGGATCGGGCCCCGGCGAGCCGCCGTCCTCGTCCCACCAGCGGTAGGCGTCCGGCGAGCGGACGCCGAAGCCGAGGCTCACGACCACCCACCAGAGCTCGGCGCACGGCGCCGGCGCGAGCAGCTCCCCGCGCCCGGACATCAGCACCGGGCCCCCGGCGAGCATCGCCGGCACGTCCGAGCCGACCCGCTCGGCGACGTCGACGAGCGTCGCGAGGTCGAGCCCGCACCCCCACAGATCGTTCAGCGCGAGGAGCGTGGCAGCGGCGTCCGCGCTCCCGCCGCCCAGGCCCGCGGCCACCGGGATCCGCTTGTCGATCCGGACGTGCGCCCCCCCGGCGTCCGGGCACGCGTCCGCGAGGGCGAGCGCGGCGACGAGCGCGAGGTTGAGGCCGCCGGCGGGGACGTCACCGGCGATCCGCGCGGGACCCGTCGTCTCGACGTGGAGGCGCTCGTCGTCCGCGACCGTGACGACGTCGGCGAGCGAGATCGGCACGACGAGGCTCTCGAGATCGTGGTAGCCGTCCTCGCGAGCGGCGAGGACGCGTAGGAACACGTTGATCTTCGCGTTCGCCTCTCGGCGGATCGACCCGCTCACGGAGCGCTCGCCTCCCGGCGGATCGACCCGCTCACGGCCGCCACCCCTCGGCGAGGATCGCCGTCGTCACGCGGGCGAACGCGTCGAGCCCGAGCTGCTCCGCACGGGCGGCCGGCGACACGCCGCTCGCCTCCAGCACGCGGACCGCATCGGGCGCCGCCAGGCCCAGCCGGCGGAGCGCGTTCCGCATCGTCTTGCGACGCTCCGCGAAGCTCTCGTCGACGACGCGGAACAGGGCGTCCGGGTCGACGTCGACCGGCGCGGGGCGGGGACGCAGACGGACGAGGACGGAGTCGATGCTCGGTCGCGGCCAGAACACCTCGGCCGGGACCCGACGGACCGTCGCCACGTCGGCGCGGTACGCGACGCGGAGGCTCACGGAGCCGTAGGCCGGTTCGCCCGGGCCGGCCACGAACCGGTCGCCGACCTCGCGCTGCACCATCACGACGTACGACGCGATCGCCGGGACGCGCTCGAGGAGGGTGAGGACGAGCGGGACCGAGATGTTGTACGGGAGGTTCGCGACCAGCGCCCATGGGCCGTCGCCGAGCAGCGCCGGCCAGTCGACCCGCATCGCGTCGGCCTGCTCGACGCGGACGTTCGGAGAGCCGGCCACGACCTCGAGGAGCGCGGGGACGATCTGCCGGTCGAACTCGAGCGCGACCACCTCGCACCCGGCCTCGGCCAGCGCGACGGTGATCGAGCCGAACCCGGCGCCGACCTCGAGCACGCGGTCGCCCGGCCCCACGCCCGCATCGGCCACGATCGCGCGCGCGAGGTTCGGATCGACGATGAAGTGCTGGCCGAGCGACTTCGTCGGGCGGACGCCGTGACGCTCGGCGAGCGCCCTCAGCGCGGAGCGCCCGATGCCGCCCGACTCACCAGACGAGCCGGACCTGGCAGACCCCTTGGCTGAGCGGCGCGAGCCGGGCGAAGGCCTGGTCGCTGAGGTCGATGACCCGCCCGCCGAAGGGTCCACGATCGTTGATCACCACCTGGACGCTGTTGCCGTTCGCGAGGTTCGTGACGGTGACCACCGTACCGAAGGGGAGCCAGGGGTGCGCCGCGGTCAGACCGTCGCCCGGCGCGAACGAGTACCAGCTCGCCTCGCCCACCTGCGAGCCGGCACCCTGGTCCTCGCGACCCACGAGGCGCTGCGCGGCGAGCGCCTCCTCGACGACGACGCGCCCGAGGAGGTCACGGGCGACGATCTCGCCGTTCACGCGCCGCACCCGGTACCGCTCGAGCATCACGCCGTCGGAGCCCTGACGGACGATCCGGACCTGTCCGGGGTCCAGATCGTCCGTGTACTCCGTGAACGTCGTGAACGGGATCGCGACGCGGAGCTCACGCACCCCGACGTCGATCGAGGCGAACCGGACGTCGGCGTTCTGCTTGAGGGGGGCGCTGGGTGACGGAAGGACGCGGTCGTTGCGGTCGGGCTCGATCCCCATGGCCGAGAGGAGCTCGCCGACGGTCGCGGCATTGGTCAGCACGTCGTGGTCCTTCCCCATCACCACGACATGCGCCGCCACCACCGCCTGCTGCCCGGCCGCCGCTCCCGCGGAGAACCAGTCCTCGGTGCTCCGAGCCGCCAGCATCGCCGGCGAGCCGGTCACCCCTTCCATCACCCAGACCCCCACACCCAACGGGGAGACGGGCTCCGACCCGTCGCCGACGAACCCGTGCTCGACGCGGACGATCATCCCGTCCGTGAGCGGGGCCCACTCCGGCGGCAGCACCAGGTCGCCCGAGGCCAGCGAGATGCCCTCGGCGTCCAGGAGCTCTCCCACGTTCGAGCTCATCGTGCGCACCGCCTCGGGACGACCCTCGACCACGAGCGTCACGGTCTTCTGGATCGCGAGGAACCCGCCGACGACCGCGAGCACCGAGGCCGCGAGCGCCACGTTCCCCGTCGCCTTGCGGATCCGCAACCGCCGGACCCGCGAGGGTCGAACCCGCATACACCTTCCTCCTGTCGGAAGAAGGCCTCGGGGGGAAGCGGCAGGGCCGGACCGAAGCCTCCAAGCGCACGGACCGGCAACCTACCAAACCCTCAACCCTCACTGCAAACTTCAGTCCGAACGGGCGTTCGGGGCCCCTCGGAGCGCCGCCGCGAGGCGTGGGAACGCGTTCGCGGCGTTGCGCGCCGTCGTCGTTCGCACGTTTTCCACAGTCAGTCCCCGAAGCGACGCGATCGCATCGATCACGTCGATCACGTTCGCCGGGACGTTGTCGCGACCGCGGACGCGCTGCGGCGCGAGGAACGGGCTGTCGGTCTCGACGAGGATCCGATCGAACGGCACGGCGGCCGCCGCGTCGCGGATGTGGGCGTTCCGCGGGTACGTGAGGTTGCCGGCGAACGAGAGGTACCAGCCGCGCGCCGAGCACTCTTGTGCGGTCTCCACATCGCCGGTGAAGCAGTGGAGCACCACCCGCTCCGCCGAACCCTCATCGAGGAGTCGAAGGATCGCGTCCCACGCGTCGCGGACGTGGACCACGAGCGGGAGGTCTGCTTCGCGGGCGATGGCGACCTGCGCGCGGAACGCTCGCTCCTGGTCCTCGCGGGGCGACCGCATCCGGTAGAAGTCGAGACCGCACTCCCCCACGGCCACCATCCTCGGGCTGGAGAGCAGCCGCTCGATCCCGGCGCTCACCCGAGCGTCGAAGCGCGAGGCGTCGTGGGGGTGCAACCCCGCCGTGGCGACGACGCCGGGGAAGGAGCGCGCGAGCTCCTCGGACCGCGCGCTCGTCTCCGGGTCGATCCCGGGGCAGACGACGGCCCCGACGCCCGCCGCACGGGCCTCCCCCAGGACCTCGGACGTGTCGCGCTCGAGCAGGAACAGGTGGCAGTGCGAATCGACCCCGTCGGGCTGCACCGCGACTTCAGGCTTCGGCTCGCTCATCGCCCGCCCGCCTCAACGCTCCTCGACCTGCGGTCGAAACGCGTCCTCGCGTCGCGCGCAGCGCCGGCCAGCGCCGCGCACCCTCCGTGCACCCGAAGTCGAGGGGCCGGGTCCCACGTGAAACGCGTTCGGCGGAACCTTCACTCAGGACTCGAGGCGCGGGAACAGCGCCTCGCCCTTGGTCGTCCGCGTCCCGGGTGCGAGCAGCCCCCACCGGCCGCCCTCGGGGAGCCGCTGGGCCTCGAGCGGCTCGTCGATCCCGAGCTGCGCCCACAGCCGCGCCGCCGCGTCCGGCATGATCGGCGAGATCGCGATCGCGAGGATCCGGAGGGTCTCGGCGGCCGCGTACAGGATCGAGGCGACCTCGGCCCGGCGAGCCGGATCCTTGGCCAGCTTCCACGGCTCCTTCTCGACGAGGTACCCGTTCGCGCGCGCGACCACGTCCCACACGGCGGCGAGCGCCTGGCTCGGCGCGACGGCGTCCATGTGCTCGGCGAAGCGACGGAGCGCGTCCTCGGCCACGGTCGGCAGATCGGCCGCGGCCTCCGGATCCTCCGGTGCCGGGACGTCGCCGTCGAAGAAGGACCCGAGCATCGCCAGCACCCGGCTCGCGAGGTTCCCGAGCCCGTTCGCGAGGTCGGCGTTGTGGCGGTCGACCATCGACTCCCACGAGAAGCTCCCGTCCTGCCCGAACTGGATCTCGCGCATGAAGTAGTACCGGTACGAGTCGACCCCGAAGTGGTCGATCAGCTCGAACGGGTGGATGCCCGTCGCGTTCGTCTTGGACATCTTCTGACCGCCGACCGTGAGGTACCCGTGCGCCCACACCTGCGTCGGCGGCTCGACCCCGCCGGCCATGAGCATCGCCGGCCAGTAGACGGCGTGGAAGCGGAGGATGTCCTTGCCGATCAGGTGGATGTTCGCCGGCCACACGCGCGAGAACCGCTCGGGATCGGTGCCGTAGCCGGCCGCGGTGATGTAGTTGGTCAGGGCATCGAACCAGACGTAGCAGACGTGCTCGGGATCCCAGGGCAGCGGGATCCCCCACCGGAAGTTCGTCCGGCTGATCGAAAAGTCCTGGAGCCCGCCCCGGATCAGGCTCAGCACCTCGTTGCGGCGGGTGTCGGGCTGGACCGCCCGCGGATGCCGCTCGTAGTGCTCGAGGAGGCGGTCGCCGTACGCCGACAGGCGGAAGAAGTAGTTCTCCTCCGTGACCCGCTCGACGGGGCGGCGGTGGACGGGGCAGGTGCCCTCCACGAGGTCGTCCTCGGTGTAGTAGGCCTCGCACGAGACGCAGTACAGCCCCTCGTACGTGCCCAGGTAGATGTCCTGCCGGCCGTTCCCGTGCACCTCCTGGAGGAGGTGCTGCACGGCCTTCTCGTGGCGGGGCTCCGTCGTCCGGATGTAGTCGTCGAACGCGATGCCGAGCCGGGCCCACACCTCGCGCCAGCGGGGCTCCATGTCGTCCACCCACCGCTGCGGGTCCATCCCCGCCGCCTCCGCCGCGCGCTGCAGCTTCAGCCCGTGCTCGTCGGTGCCGGTGAGGTGGAAGACCTCCCCGCCCCGGAGCCGGTGGAAGCGCGCGATGAGGTCGGCCGCCACCGACGTGTACGCGTGCCCGATGTGCGGCACGTCGTTCGGGTAGTAGATCGGCGTCGTGATGAAGAAGACGTCCCGGCCCATGGCCGGCCATCCTACGACGGCCCGGCGGCGGCCTCAGGGGATCCGAGGACCGACGAGGCCGTCGTAGATCGCGTTCGCGCTCGCGCGGTGACGACGGGCTACGGTCGCCGCCGCCTCGCGCTTCCGCATCCCGCCGGCGACGAGCCCCCGCGCCTCCTCGACCAGGTCCGAGAGCTCCCGATCGTCC